>JBATTW010000355.1:0-31036 GCA_049670805.1 Bacteroidota bacterium | reverse complement strand
ATAGGTCTCTTTGACGATGACGAGCATGGTGAAACCTCTCAAGAGACAAGTGGAAGGGTAAACTGACGGAGAACGACTGCGGAACGCCCAAACATAGCAAGTTCCATCAAGAAAGGCAACATCATTGACCTGTGTCTCTGTTGCGGTGTATCCATGTTGCGTGGCAAGACCTTTTGTGGTACTTTGACGCGATGATCAACGAGACCGCGCCAAAGCGACAGCTCTCACTGCTGCAAACGTCCGCGATCATTGTTGGCACGGTGATCGGTTCCGGTGTTTTCATCAGCCTTCCCATTGTCGCCACGATTGCCGGCAGCCCCGGCATGAGTATACTCATCTGGTTCCTCGGAGGTGTCGTCTGGGTTCCGCAAATCCTCATCCTCGCAGAGATGGGGACCGCGTATCCGATTCAGGGTGGTGCGTACTACTACCTGAACAAGGCAGGTTCTCCTTTTCTGGCATTCTTTTATACCTGGACGGCCTTCCTGACGAGTGACACTCCCACGCTGACGATTGTGGCTCTCAGCGCGGTGTCGGTGGTGACCTTCTTTTCCCCACTTTTTGAACATCCCATCTACGCGAAAATTATCGCCGCTGCGCTGATTGCCTCCCTCGCGCTGTTGCACTACCGGAGTGTTCAGACGGGAGGGAATCTCCAGATCCTGCTCACGATTGCCAAACTCACGCCGCTGCTCTCGATTATCGTCATCGGCGCCTTCTATTTCAGCTCCGGGAACATCTTTCTGCCCATTGCGGATGCAGCCGTGAGGGACCGGGGTATCCTTGCCATCGTCATCGCCGGGATCTCATCGACCCTCTGGTCCTACGCAGGTTTCATCAACATCCTGTATATGGCGGGAGAGGTGAAACAACCCGAACGGACACTGCCCGTCTCCCTGATCGGCTCACTCGTGTTTGTCATAGCTTCGTACACGCTGATCGCGGCCTGTACATCCGCCATCGTTCCTTTTGATGATCTGACCGCGGCGAAGGGGGGATTCGTCAACCCATTTGCCTATCTGCCGTATCTATCAAGTTCGGCAGGTACTATATTTGCGATTGCGGCGTTTATTTCCATGCTTGGCGTGTTGAACGCCTGCATTATGGCGCAACCCCGCCTGGAGTATGCAATCGCGCGTGATGGACTCTTCTTTCAGCTGTTTGGACGTCTGCATCCCCGATACCTCACTCCTCACTACTCGATCATGATCCAGGCGGGTCTGGCAATTCTCCTCCTTATCCCCGGGGAAATCGAGGATCTGCTGGGTTATTTCACGCTCTCCTATGCCCTGCAAAACGCGATGGTGTACGGATCGATCTTCTTCCTCCGCAGGAGGAACGACTACAGGCCGAGTTACCGCTCTCCCTCATGGTTCGTCATGGCAGCCCTTGCTGTTCTCATCCAGCTCTTTCTGGCGGTCGGGGCCTTCCTCGCATATCCGACAGGAGGAATTCTCTCCGCGCTGTTTCTCATCTTATCGGGTCTGCCACTCTACTGGTACTTCTCTGTGCGGATGAAGAAGAAACGCGCAGCGAGTCCATAGCGGAAGGTGATGACCATGCATACGTCATTGTGCCTTGTGAACGGGCGAATCTGTACCCTGGATCAGCATCAGCCCTGGGCGGAAGCGGTTCTCACACAGGGGCATCGTATCTCCTTTGTCGGATCTTCCGCGGCGGCTCGATCGCTTGCAGGTTCGTCAGCCCGACTGGTGGATCTGGAGGGAAGGTTGGTTCTGCCGGGTCTTATAGACAACCATGTCCATTTCATTCAGGGGGGGCTTCATCTTCAGGGGATTGACCTGAGACACTGCAGTTCGAGCGAAGCCTTTGTCGCAAGAATGCAGGAGTATGTTGCGACCCATCGCGGAAAGTGGATTTCGGGGGGCGACTGGGATCAGGAGAGGTGGCCCGTCAAGAAGCTACCCCGGAAGGAATGGCTTGACGAATTCTCAGAAGACACACCGATTTTTCTTCAGCGCTTCGACGGGCACATGGGAGTGGCGAACTCTCTGGCCCTACGGCTCGCGGGGATCAGTGGATCGTCTCCCCAGCCCCAGGGTGGCCTCATAGAAAGAGATCCTTCGACGGCTGAACCGACAGGTATCTTGAAGGATACGGCGATGAGCTTCGTCTACTCGGTGATACCTCCGCTGACCTTTGAGGAGCGTCGGCGCGCCGCGCTTGTGGCGATGGAAGAAGCAAGAAAAAGCGGGATAACCTCCGTACAGGACATTACGGCACCGGAAGACCTGGAGGTCTACCGGAATCTGGAGACTGAGGGAAAGTTGACCTGTCGTCTCTACACACGGCTGCCGATTCAGGAGTACCAGCAACTCGTTCGAGACGGAATCCAGCGCGGTCACGGAAGCAGGTTTTTGAAGCTGGGGTCTCTGAAGGCATTTGCAGACGGTTCGCTCGGGTCAGGCACTGCCCTCTTTTTCGACCCCTATGAGGACGAACCGACGAATCGCGGTCTCGCTATGGACATAGTTACAAACGGCAATCTGCGGCGGTGGGCGCTCGAGGCTGACAGGCACCGGCTGCAGCTATCGGTTCACGCCATCGGGGACAGGGCGATCGATATGATCCTCTCTCTGTTCGAGGAGATCGTTGCAACGAACCCTTCGTGGGATCGACGATTCAGGATCGAACACGGACAGCATGTGCGAAGCGAAGACCTGCCGCGGTTTGCCGGGCTGGGCGTAGTTGTATCGGGTCAACCCTACCATGCCGTAGACGACGGCGTGTGGGCAGAATCCCGGGTGGGATCCCGGCGTGTGCAGATGACCTACCCTTTCCGGTCGTACATCGATTCGGGTGTGTGTGTCTGTTTCGGCAGCGACTGGACAGTAGCGCCACTGAATCCGCTTCTGGGCCTCTCAGCGGCCGTGACCCGGAGGACGCTTGACGGGAAACACCCCGGAGGATGGGTTCCCCGTCAGAAGGTATCGGTGGTTGACGCAGTCCGGTGCTATACGATAAACAATGCCTACGCGGCCTTTGAGGAGGAGGTCAAGGGGAGCCTCGAGCGGGGAAAGCTTGCCGATATGGTCGTGCTGGACAGGGATATATTCTCTATCCCTCCTGAGGAGATCGAAACAGCGGGGGTGGATATGACGATTCTCGACGGGAGGATCATATCGGGGCTGTAGGGGACAGGTCTCGCATTCGGGACAGGATGCGGCTGGCTGATAGCCCTCTGCCGGATTGTTGAGGAAAAGGAGGATGTTCCGTACATTTCCATTTGTCGCCCGTGGGGAGGGCTGATAAAAAGTGGTTGGGAAGACCGTTCTTGTCACCGGTTCGACGGATGGTATAGGCGGGGAAACCTGTCTCCGGCACGTGCCAAGGCTGCCGGGGAATATGTCAAACGAGGTTCAGGATCCGCGGATGTCACCCCGTTGGCGGGGGATCTCTCGAAACTGGCAAGCGTCCGCGAGCTCGCGGCCACAATTCTCAGCAGGTGTAATGCGCTCCACGTTCTCATCAACAATGCCGGCGTCTACATGAGTTCCGTTGCACACACCCGGGCGTCATCGACACCACACTTCTGCGTGAGGGATTTCCGGGTGTCGGAGGCGACTCGGTCGAGAACGGCGCCGCGACGGCTGTCTATCTCGCAACGTCTCCTGATGTGAAAGGCATAACCGGGAAATACTTCGTGGACAGACGACAGAGAAACTCATCATCGCATGCATCTGACAGGCGACTGCTGGATGAATTCGGGGCCGTCAGCAACCAGCTGACCGGTCTTGCTGGGTGACGGCGGGATGGACTGGCGCTGGCGACGTTATTGCGACCTCTCCACTGACGAACTGTACGCCATTCTTTCGCTCCGTCAGACCGTGTTCGTGGTGGAGCAGCAATGTCCCTATCTGGATGCTGACGGGCTGGACCAGGATGGGTGGCATCTCCTCGGTGTGGACGACCGGGGGAAGCTCGTAGCGTACCTTCGGGTGCTCGCTCCCGGGGCGCGATTTAACGATCCATCTATTGGAAGGGTGATTGTCCTTCCCGAACTGCGGGGAAGGGGAATCGGCAGGGAAATCATGTTGAGAGGATTGCGGAAGGTAGAGGAGCTCCACCCGGGGAAGTCGATTTGCATGTATGCCCAGGCGTACCTGGAGGGGTTTTACAGCGACCTCGGTTTCGAGCGGCACGGGGAACCATACGATGAAGACGGGATATCGCACGTAGATATGATTCGGCGTAGCGACCGGGCGCCTGATCGTTGACGAACGATGCAGGACGGATGGAGAAGAGCAAATTGAGAAACAGGGTAGCGCTTGTTACCGGGGCGTCGAGCGGTATCGGTCGGGCAACAGCGATCCAGCTAGCCCGCGCCGGTGCGAGTGTCGTGCTCTCATCGAGGAATGAAGCGGCGCTTCAAAGAGTGCAGGCGGAGATCGAATCTGAGGGGGGACACGCGTGGTGCATTCCCGCGGATGTTGTTGAGGATGCACAGGTAGATCGGCTGGTCTGCCGCGCACTCGAGGAGGCCGGTAGAGTTGATGTTATTGTTTGCAGCGCCGGCGTCTATTCGCGCTGCCCCATCGAGGAGACGACTGTCGAGGATTTCAAGCAGGCAATGGAGGTGAACTTCTACGGTCCTCTTCGTGTCATACTCGGCTTCCTGCCTCATATGCTTCAGCGGGGGAGCGGGCACATCCTTGTCATTTCTTCGGTCGACGGGAAGAGGGGATTGCCGCCTGACGGACTCTACGTGGCATCCAAATTCGCACTGACAGGGTTCAGCGAGATTTTGAGACAGGAACTGCGTGGGACGGATGTACACGTGACCACCGTGCTTCCCGGCCGCGTGGATACGCCGATGATTCAGAACCTGAAGGTTCCGCTTATATCGGCGAAGATTCCTGCCGAACGTGTTGCCCGCGTTGTGCTTCGGGCAATCCGGAGGCGGCGGGCTGAAGTAGTTGTCCCGTTTCTGGGTCCGAAACTGCTTATCATTGCCAGCAGCGTCTGGGCTCCGGTTGGCGATTGGGCGGTTCGTATATTCAAACTCGGAGGAGTGGAAGAAACAACATGAGAGACCCCGGCGAGGAGAACGAATTCCATCTGATAAGCGAGCGCGCCGTGCAGGCGGTCCTGGGTGTGGATGAGGATGTCCCGCTCACGCCTTCCGCAATGGCGGCCGGTCTGCGGGTGACGTTCTATCCCCGGGTGTCTTCCACGGATCGACTTCGGGCTTTTGTGGAGAGACTCCAGAGTGCACTTGCGTCTGCAGGAGTGACCATACTCGAGTATGAAGATGCGCTTGCGGAGGGCAAGTTGCAGGAAAACCTTGTAACGATCGCGGCGGGCGAGATGCAGACCGGCGACCTGGCTGTCGATCACGTCACGAACCTCCGGACCTCCACTGTCGTCGGCATTGTCGACGGTCCGTGCCCGGCCGATATCCAAACGGGGTTGCAGGAGAAACTGAACAGTGTTGTCAAAGCTCTCGCATGGTATGTCGTCCAGGTGGTGATTTTTGTTGATGACCAGCTATGGACGGTGTGTACTATGAACGGTGCAATCGTGCGTTTCGGCTACGGGGAGGGTTTTGCCAGAGAGGTCGCTTCCGTCCTGATCCCGAAACTGGCCGCGCCCGTCGTTCCGCCTCACGCGGCGGATTTCGATGTTCGTGAAGGCCGGCTGGATCTCAAGGCAAACGGGGCCGCGGAATATGCACGCGATTTCACCAGGAGCGGCAAGCTGTGGGCCGAAACGGGCTTGATGTTGTTCCACACGTCGCTCGATTCGCTGGAATTCCGCAACAGATACTACCAGAGAATTGTCACCGCGTTCCTCGATCACCGGTCCGGCATGAGCTACGGTTTTCTCTCGCGTCAGCTCCCGGTGTCGCTCCAGCCGGCAATGACGCTCGCGGAAGCCAAGGAACGACTCGGGGAGGAAGGCTGGGAAGGTCCAGGGTACAGGAGGATCCGGAACCGCCTCTATGTCACGCTGCGCGTGGAAGGAGGGCCTCTGGTGGTGGAAGTGCCGGACGTATGGGTCCTGACCACTCGATCCGGCTGTGACAAATCCAATGTGGACGTGAGCCGTGATGTTGTTCTCCTGGGTCTCTCGCAAGGCGCGATTGTGTTCGAGACCCCGGCGGGTGTAAGCACACGTATTGATTGCAAACCGTCGTACGACACGCTGACGATTCTCTCTCATGCCGCCGCAAATGCCGTCGTCGGTGGCGTCCTTGCCCGCCTGCGGCCGGACGCGCGGTTCCCGCGGATGCTGCAGTCACAGGGGGCTGCACTTGCGCACTGGCACGGCCTTGTGAATCGTTCGCTCCTCCCTCCCGGCTACTTCGTCTACGGTCAATCCAATCCCCCCGTCTCCTGCTCCACACATCAATCAGCGGTGTACGCCCTTACCGGCAAGCTCTCAGCATTGCAGAGGAGCCTGGAGGAAGGAGTTGAGTTCATCGGAGATGTTCATGTTGAACCATATCACGGCGTGAATATCACGGGCGCATCTCTTGAAGAGCTCGCCCATTGGGTTCTGGGTGTGATCGAGTCTGATGGGGTGACGCGCTTCAGCGTTCAGGATGTCGCATCGTCACAAGCAGAAAGGAAGATGCTATGATTGTTCTCACAACGCATACCGTTGAGGGAAAACGTGTCACGAAGTATTTCGGCCTGGTCAGCGGCGAAGCAATCCTGGGTGCAACCTCTTCAAGGATCTGTTTGCGGGTATCAGGGACATCGTGGGCGGCCGCTCTGCAGCGTACGAGCGGGAACTTCGCGAAGCGAAAAACATTGCTGTTCAGGAGATGACACAACAGGCTCAGGCGCTAGGCGGCAACGCTGTGATAGGCGACGATCTGGACTATGAGACCATCGGCCAGAACGGAAGCATGCTCATGGTGAGTGCCAGCGGCACCGCTGTCGTGGTAGAATGATGATCGCAGTTACTATGCCTGGAGGACGATCCTATGAAAGCGCTTCTGGTTGTCGCATCCGCTCTTCTTCTCTTTGCAGGATGTGACCCGATGTCACAAACCATTTTCCCGTATGAATACACCGCTGAGGTCCATTCAAACGGCCTCACGGTCATCCTGGTCCCGATGGATAGCCCGGGTCTGGTGGCGTACTACTCTGTCGTCCGGACGGGGAGTCGGGATGAGGTCGAACCAGGGAAGTCTGGATTTGCACACTTCTTCGAACACATGATGTTTCGCGGCACGAAGAAGTATCCGTCGTCTGTCTACGATAGCCTCATCACGAGCATCGGGGCAAGCACAAACGCCTACACGACCGATGATTACACGGCCTACCACTTGAACTTTGCTACGGAGGACCTGGAACGGGTCATGGAGCTCGAGAGCGACCGTTTCCAGAACCTGTTCTACGAGGAACCTGCATTTCAAACCGAAGCCGGGGCGGTGTACGGAGAGTACAAGAAGAGCATTACCAACCCCTACATGTTGCTCAACGAGAAAACCCAGAACCTTGCATATGATGTCCATACGTACAGACACACCGTTATCGGGTTCGAGAAGGACATCAAGGCGATGCCGGATGCGTACGAGTACAGCCGGTCATTCTTCATGCGGTATTACCGACCTGACAACGTCGTGCTTGTTCTCGCGGGGGATATCGACTCGCGGGCAACGATGTCGCTTATCGAGAAGTACTACGGGCCATGGAAGAGAGGGTATGTGGCGCCTGAGATTCCTTCGGAGCCCCCCCAGACAGGTGAACGAACCGGAGAGGTCTCCTATCCTGGAAAGAGTCTTCCGATACTCAACGTTGCATACAAAGGGGATGCGTTTAGTGCAGAGAACCGTGACTTTGTGGCAGCGATGCTCTTGAGTGATCTTGCGTTCGGCGAAACAAGTGATCTCTACAAGAGGCTCTACATACAGGAACAGAAGGTCGAGTCCATCTCCTCAAGCGTCCCAAGGAATCGGGACGTGCCACTCTTTGAGGTGTACACCATGGTGAAAGAGGAAGGTGATCTGGACTACGTACGGGATCAGATCGAACAGACGATCAAGCACTATCAGACCGTTCAAGTTGACGCGAAGAGGCTGAGCGACCTTCAGCGTCGGAGGAAGTACTCCTTTTTGATGAACCTTGACACGCCCAACAAAGTGGCGGGTGGACTTGCGCGTTACGTCGCCCTGACCGGTGGTATCGGGTGCGTGGACAAACTCTACGCGGCATTCGACTCGATCACCCCCCAGGACATCATGAACGCTGCGAAGAAATACTATGTCCCCGGGCGACGAACCGTCGTCGTCCTGAAAGGAGCCCGCTCATGAAGACCGCATCGGGACTGCTGTTCTGCTGTCTGCTTCTCGTAAACCCGTCACGTTCACTCGGAGGGGACATGGTGCCAGAAGTGAACATCGTGGAATTACCGGTACCGAACGACCCGACGGTCTCTTTTCGCCTCTGGTTTGCCGTGGGTTCGCAGAACGATCCTGACGGAAAACAGGGGCTGGCGAACATCACGGCCTCGATGCTGACCCAGGCGTCGACACGGAAAAACACCTACGAACAGATCCTGGACAAGCTCTTCCCCCTGGCGGCAGGGTACTCAGGCTCATCGACCGTGGAGATGACGATTCTCTCCGGCCGTACTCACCAGGACAACCTTGGGGAGTACTACCCGCTCTTGATGGATGCGATCCTCCGGCCGGCGTTCAAGGAGGAGGATCTGGATCGGATAAAAAGCGAGGCCCTTAACTTTCTGGAGAATACGCTACGGTACTCGAGTGATGAGGAGCTCGGGAAGGCCGTTCTCTACAACGACATTTTCGCCGGCACCCCGTACGGTCACATTCCGGCCGGGACAGTCGAAGGTGTGAAGAGTATCACGATCGAAGACGTCAAGAGCTTCTACCGAAAGCACTACACGCGGGAGAACGTTGTCATTGGAATAGGCGGATCGTACGACGGAGGAACGCTCGCCAGGCTCCGCAGGGACCTCTGGGCGCTGCCCGAGGGAAAGTCTTCTCGGGTTCCAGTGCCCTCGGTGGCGGCGCTGGACGGTTTCACCGTGACAGTGGTGGAGAAGTCCGCTCCGGCCACGGCGATAAGCATGGGGTTTCCCGTTGACATCGTCCGGGGGGGGAGGGAGTGGTATGCTCTGGCAATCGCCAATTCGTGGTTTGGGGAGCACCGGAATCAGAGTAGCCACCTCTTTCAGGTGATCCGTGAAGCGCGGGGTCTGAACTATGGCGATTACTCCTATATCGAGCACTTTCCCGGGGGCGGCCGCCGGATGAAGCCGCCGCAAAACGTCTGTCGCCGCCAGCAGATTTTTGAAATCTGGATCCGTCCCGTGCCAACCGAGACCAGGCACTTCACACTACGGGCGGCACTTCGGGAATTCAAACAGCTCGTGCAGAACGGGATGACACGGGACGATTTCGACCTGACGAAGAGTTTCCTGAAGAAATATGCTCTACACTACGCGCCGACAACGATGGAGCGGCTCGGGTACGCGCTCGACGACAGGTTCTACGGGATTGACCCAGGTCATCTTGAATTGTTCCGTGAGATGATGGACGACATCACGTTCGAGGAAGTCAATGCTGCAGTACAGAAGTTCTTCCAGTTCGGGAATATGCATATCGTTGTTGTAACACCGAACGCTGAGGCCTTCCGCGGTGCACTTCTACGAGATTCTTTGAGTCCGATCACATATGCAACACCAAAAGCTGCGTCAGTGCTGAAGGAAGACAAAGAGATACAGGTGTTTCCGCTAAAGATCGGGCCGAGAGGTGTCAAAGTCGTGAGGGTGGAAGATATCTTCGAGAAGTGATGACACCCCTCTCAACATCCTGAATCGTCGTACTATTTAAGGAGGTGCGGATATGCTCACGACAAAGCGGGTTTTGATTGCGACAATCTGTGGATTTGCCTTCGGGGTTGTCTGTATGCTCTTCGCAAGCTCCAACCCCGAATCAACGCTGCCCGCAGTGACGAAGTAGATAATCATTTTCCGTCGTGGATTGACCGGTTTTACCATCGGGATCAGCGCGCTACGGATGTCATGGTGGCTGCATGGGGTCGTCATCGGATTCATCGGGAGTATCCCGATGGCCTTTCCGGTGATGGATCGGCCGGAGATTGCAGTCGGCACGTTTGTCATGGGGATGATCTACGGTCTTCTGACAGAACTCATTACCACGATTGTCTTCAAGGCGAAGTCTGCCGCGGCGACTGCGTGAGGGGTTTGCGATGGTACAGAGAGCATTTCAGGACTACTACCCGGATGATGTAAGCCATTGCTACGGATGCGGGAGGTTGAACGAGCAGGGTCACCGGATTAAGAGTTACTGGGAAGGGGAGGAGACGGTTACGACATTCAGTCCAAAGCCGTACCACATTGCGATTCCAGGGTACGTGTACGGAGGGTTGATTGCATCGCTCATCGACTGCCACGGTACCGGTACAGCTGCGGCTGCAGCATATCGCGCCGTTGGACGAGCGATGGACACTGAACCACCTCTGCGGTTTGTCACAGCGTCCCTCAAGGTAGACTACCTGAGGCCCACGCCACTCGGCTGTCCGCTAGAAGTCCGTGGAAAAGTGAAAGAGATCGCCGAGCGCAAAGTTGTTGTGAGAGCCACGCTGTCCGCAAAGGGGACGGTCTGCGCACGGGGAGAAGTTGTCGCCATACAGATGCCTGAAGATATGGTGCCAGGACAATCATGAGCGTTTCGGTCATTCATCAAACGGATCTCTTCAGACCGCATATGGATCCGGACGACCACTGGGATCTCGCCACCATCTACGCGCTGGCAGCGGCCGGTGATATCGATCTGAGAGGCATCCTCATTGATTCTCCGCCACACACAAAACTCAACCCCGATGTGATGGCTGTTGCCCAGATGAACCACATCACCGGCCTCTCCGTCCCCTGTGCCGTGGGATCCTCCCTTCCCATGAGGAGTCGTCGTGAGACGCAGGCGTGTGCTCCTGTGTCGGACCGCAGTGGCGTTGAGTTTCTTCTCTCTCTTATGCGGGGGTCGTCGAGCCCGCTGGTGATCAATGTGGTGGGCTCGTGTCGGGATGTTGCGCTGGCAGCGAACAGCGCTCCGGAACTCTTTGAGAGCAAGTGTGCCGCGATCTATCTCAATGCAGGGTACGGATCCAATGAGATTGATGACTCGTGGGAGCTGGAGTACAACGTGAGACTGGACCGGCCTGCCTTTGCCGCTCTGTTCGATGTTCCCTGTCCGGTCTACTGGCTCCCCTGCTTCGAGGACATGCGTCGGGGGACTGTTCAGGAATGGGGGACGTTCTGGCGGTTCCGCGAGCGGGACTTATTGCAGGAGGTGACACCTGATCTGCAGCGGTATTTTGCGTTCATGCTGGGTCGGCTGGAGCAGAGTGGCTGGTTCGGGTTCCTCCACGGTGGGGATGTCAGCAGCATCTTCCGCGATACGTACGAAGATTTCAGAAACATGTGGAACACGGCCGGTTTTCTCCATGTCGCCGGCAGGACGGTGAGTACCGAGGGAGAGATCGTCACGCTGGGGGAACCGGGTGAGAGTCCGGTGTACGGGTTTGAGCCGATTGGGGTTACCTGCGACGACGGGGGAGTAACGCGCTGGCGAACGGAAACCGGTTCAACTGGCCGCTATATCTTTCACGTGTGTAGCCTCGAACGGTACCAGGAAGCAATGACGCGGGCCTTGACGTCTCTGTTGTCGGCGTTCGGTACCCGGGCAGCGTGAGACGGGGTCAGTGGTCTGCCAGAAACGCTTTGAGTTCTTGGAAGCCGGGAAACATCTTGCTCGTGCATCCGAGAACCCATCCGGGGATGTCGGCCGGGGGAATAGCTGTCACCAGGTATACCGGTTTTCGGAAGAAGTGGGCGATGGTGATTTCTCCCTTCGTTCCCGCCCCGCGTGCTGCTGAATCGTCCCAGTAGCAGACGAGGATATCAGTGCGCCTTGCGATCTCTTCGCAGTCGTGGTCGACAATTTTCGTCACAACCTCAGCAAACTTCTCCGGGTCATTCTGTTTGAGCTCCCGGAAATCGATTCCCCCGATGTGAGCGCGGAGGAAGCGATCGCTCTCTTCATTCGGGTTGAAGACCTCCCATTCCAACTCCTTGTGCAGCCACTTCTGCATCTCCTCCCTCCAATCACGGCCCTCATTGGTGGCGTATTCCATGCCGCCCGAGAGATAGACACGTCGTTTGCTCTGCATGGCTGGCCGGACCATTTCTATGTGATCTTGTCGAGTGCGTACAGGTCAAGGGACTCCAGGAGCAATAGGTACAGGATCCACATCGTCCCCCCTACGGAGATGGGAATTGAGAGGTTGTCGTCCACCCCGACCGATGCGGATTCGACGATCGCTCCCACGAGAGCCGCTATTGCTCCAATCATGTACTCCAGAGGGAGATACTCGATCTTTGGTGAGAAGACAATAACCAGCAGTGCGCTCACGAGGAAAGCGAGCGAACCTTCAAGCGTCTTGCTCAAGAAAGGGTGTCGGCCGAATTTCCTTCCGATGAGAGCGGCGGAGGTGTCAGAGACGATCAGTATGGCGAATGCCGTGATAAAGATGACCTTCGGGAAGATCCACATGCAAAGGGCTGCTGAGAGCAAAACATACGTCGCGCCGTTCAACCTCCTGCCGGAGCTGTTCTGCTCATGTTTTCGCAAGAGAAAGCCGAAGTACCTCTCGTAAAGTCTTCCCGACGGTTTGTGAAACACTCTGGCGATGTCAGAAAGGACAAACAGAAGTGTAAGCGGAACGAGAATGCTGAGGGCGGTGGACTTGGGGATGAAGTAGTAGATGATGGGTATGAGGAGCGAGGTGAGGTGAATCCCCTTTCGCAGAATTTCTCCTCCGTAGCTGTGCTCGACGCTGGGGAATCCTGTCATGCCTTGGGTGAGGATTTATTCGGCGAAGCAGCCGGCTGTGTTTTTCCTTTTTTCTCGTCGGCGGGTGCCTCGGGTTGTCCGTTCCCGCGGCGCCCCACAGGGGGGAGATCCTCTCCGCGGATGACCGCGTCGATCTCGGTTGCATCAAGGATCTCACGTTCGAGGAGCGCAGCCGCAAGCCGGTGCATCGTGTCCATATTGTCAGTGAGGATTTTTTCCGCGCGCTTCACGCAGGTGTTGACAACCTTCTTGATCTCCTCATCAATGGCGATCGCAGTGTCTTCGCTGTAGTTCTTGTGTCGCATGATTTGCTTACCCAGGAAGATCTCTTCGTCCTTCTGGCCATATGCCAGCGGTCCGAGCTTATCGCTCATTCCCCATTCACACACCATTTTGCGGGCGATTTCGGTCGCCCGTTCGATATCATTGCCTGCACCCGTTGTCAATTCCTTGAAGACGAGCTTTTCAGCCGCCCGCCCGCCGAGGGCATAGGTAATCATCGACTCCAGGTACGCTTTGGAATATGTGTGTTTCTCGTCGATCGGGAGGTAGGTCGTCAGGCCAAGCGCCCTGCCACGCGGGATGATGGTCACCTTATGAACGGGGTCTGCCTCCGGGAGTTTCTTGGAAACAAGAACATGGCCGATTTCGTGGTATGACGTGACCTTCTTTTCACGGTCAGAAATGATGAGGCTCTTGCGCTCCATGCCCATCATGACCTTGTCCTTTGCCTCCTCGAAGTGCTGCATCGTTACTGCCTTGGCGTTCTGGCGTGCGGCAAGGAGTGCGGCCTCGTTGACGAGGTTGGCGAGATCGGCTCCAGAAAGCCCGGGCGTCCCCTTGGCCAAGGTCTGCAGAATGACATCGTCCTCCAGAGGTATGTTCTTCGTGTGAACACGGAGGATTCCCTCCCTCCCCTTCACGTCAGGACGGTCGACGACAACCTGTCGGTCAAATCGTCCCGGGCGCATGAGTGCGGGATCGAGTACGTCGGGACGATTTGTCGCCGCGATGATTATGACTCCGCTGTTTTGCTCGAAACCGTCCATTTCCACAAGGAGCTGGTTCAACGTCTGTTCGCGTTCGTCGTGTCCTCCCCCGAGGCCGGCGCCCCGATGGCGTCCCACAGCGTCAATCTCGTCGATGAAGATGATGCAAGGAGCGCTCTTCTTCCCCTGATCAAAGAGGTCGCGCACGCGGCTTGCGCCTACCCCGACGAACATCTCCACGAAGTCTGCACCGGAAATGGAAAAGAACGGCACCCCCGCTTCGCCGGCCACCGCACGTGCAAGGAGCGTCTTTCCGGTCCCCGGCGGGCCGAGGAGAATGACACCCTTGGGGATCTTTCCACCGAGTTTCTGAAACTTCGTCGGCTCCTTCAGGAACTCGATGATCTCCATCAACTCGAGTTTGGCTTCGTCAGCACCCGCCACGTCAACGAAGGTGATTTTCGGGGCTCCCTCGCTGAGCATCTTTGCACGGCTCTTCCCGAAGGAGAAGATGCCTCGCGGACCACCACCCTGCATGCGACGCATAATGATGAACCAGACTCCAAGCAAGAGAATCCACGGCAGAGCGCTGACAAGCGCGCTCACCCAGGCATTGTCTTCTTTCTGGAATGTGAACTCGATGTCTCGTTCGATCCATTCGTCAACGGTCTCGCTGTCGAGGATGCCAAGCGTCAACACGAACTTCGTGAATTCGTGCTCTTTTCCGCTCCGAACGACCCGTTGCGTCTCTTTCAGCTCGCCGTGAAAATCGAAGTTCGTCAGCTCGGACTTTCTTACCGTGGCGCGTGCAATTTGATTGGACTTGAGGTAGGTGTGGTACTCTCTGTAGGTTACCTCCATTTCCGTCCCCTCAGTTCCCTTGAAGAGCGTCATCACGAGGAACACCATCAGGATGATTGCAGACCAACTCAAGACGACTTTGAGCACCTTGTTCCAGTTGAAATCGTCGTCCTGGCGAAATTGCTGGCCCGGTCGTCTTCCTTTCCCGGGTCTCGGAGAGTGCCTCTTTCGTTCCTGGTCGTTCACCTTGCGCTGGGGATTGTCCGATTTTCGCTGTTCACCCATCAGGTTCGATTGCTCCCTTCTGTTGTCCGGGTCTTCCCCGGCACTTCGGCGAGCCTGTAGATTGATCGCAAGTTCCGCTCTTTCTGAGCGTAATCCAGCCCATAGCCGATCACAAAATCACTCGGGATGGCGAAACCCACATAATCAGGCTGAATACCAGACTTCACAGAGTCTTTCTTGTACAATAATGTAACAATTCTAAATGATTTGGGGTTCTGCCGCAAAATCAGGCTCCTAATGTAATCCATTGAAAGGCCGGAATCAACAACATCCTCCACAATGATGATGTCGCGTCCCTCCACCTGGCAGTTGAGGTCTTTGAGCAGGCGGACGTCCCCTGAACTGATTTTTGCATCCCCATAGCTGGAGAGCTTAAAAAAGTCGACCTCGCAATCTACAGACACATCACGAATCAGATCCGCAAAGAAGATAAAAGATCCGTTCAGCACGCCGATGAAGACCGGGACGCTCCCGGCATAGTCCGCGCTGACCTGATGGGCGAGCTCTCGGACCCTCTCCTTGATCCGTTTCTCGCTGATCATCTGGACAAAAGTTTCCCCGTTGACGCTAATTTCCTCAGCCTCGCTGTTCATCCGTCATCCGCCAGAATTCAAGTTTGAGAACCCGTCTTGTTTCATCTGTGACCTTGAAGCGCTCGTCGATACGCTGCCCGCACAACCAGATGATCTCACCGTCCTTCGTTTCCAGAACCGGGTAGCTTCTCTTTTCATAGACAGGGATCTTGGCGTCAATAAAGAAGTCGCTGATCTTCTTCTTCGTCTGCATTCCCAGGGGGACAAAGGCGTCGCCGTCCTGCCAGGTACGAATAATCAGATCGTCCGGTCGTACCCTGTCCGCATCAACATATTCTGCGTTCCCGTTGCCTTTCAGCGGGTCGGGCACGTCATCGAGAAGCAGGGAGGAAAAACGGAACTTATGGAAATCGTACTTCTGGTTCTGCTGGACGACGATGCTAAACTCGCGGAAAGGTTCTCCTTTGTGAAAGACAAGAGAGTTTCTGTCCCGGAAGACTGTATGCTTCTCGGACAGGATTACCCACGAACCTGTCAGCCCGTCGGTGAGGCTCAGAATGCTTGTGACCTGGTCATGCTCCAGGCGCAAACCCGCAAACGTTTCTCCCACATGCATAATCATGTGCTGCTGCAGGAGAACCGGGTTACTTCGAAGCCTGGGGATGGAGACGTGCAGTTCCTCCTCTGTTTGTTTGATGACGGCCAGCTCGAAGCTCTGACGTGTTTGTACCGAGAGGTACGTGTTGAGTTCGCGGAACAGGTCGGCAGATCGTCGCAGCGTCTGGACAATCGTGGGATTAATCTTCGCCTTTACGAGTGGCAGGATACGGTGTCGAAGGTAGTTCCTGTTGTATGACTCCTTCTGGTTGGATGAGTCGGTCCGGTACTCGAGATTCTCGGACCGGGCGAACTCTTCGATCTCGTGGCGCTCCGCAAAAAGCAGCGGCCGGATGATCTTTCGATCCTGCCGGTACAAGGGAATACCCGCCAACCCCTGTACACCCGCCCCGCGAAACAGGTTCAGGAGGACGGTTTCCGCGTTGTCGTCTGCATTGTGTCCGGTGGCAATTCTGTCGAAGCCGCTCGAGAGGAGGAGCTTGTCCAGGAACTCATAGCGGAGATTTCGTGCGGCTTCCTGTATTCCCAGGCGGGCATGCTTGGCGAATTCCGCCGTGTTCGCTCGTTCGACGTAACATTCCAGCCCATACGAACGACCCAGGTCGCTCACGAATCGCTCATCTTCGTTGGATTCAGCGTCACGGAGTTGGTGATTGAAATGTCCAACAATCAAGTCCAGGCCGAGGTGTTCCCGTTCCCGGGCGAGCAGGTCCAGCAGGACTACTGAATCCACGCCTCCGCTGACAGCGACGACGATCTTGTTCTGAGCACCGATCAGACGTCGTCGGCGATAGAATTCGCGAAACCGGAAGAGAAGTGTGTGTGATGAAGGCATGGTCATGGGCCCGTCCCCGCAACAGCTCGGCAACTGAAAGGAAAGTGCTTGTCTGGATGTCGTAGCGGGAGAGGGACTCGAACCCCCGACACGTGGATTATGATTCCACTGCTCTAACCAGCTGAGCTATCCCGCCATAGTGCCTCCGAGCGATGAAAATATACCCAAAACGGGGCAAAAGAGCAAGTAATCCATTGCTATTCGCGGGGCGAACGGATATCTTGACGGATATGCAGACTGGACCGTATCCGTCCGGGATGGATACTCGCAAGGCTTTTCGCCATTGTCTCGAGGTTGCGCGGCGCCACTACGAAAACTTTCCCGTGGCCTCGATCTTCATTCCCTGGGATCTGCGGCCCCACGTCGCAGCGATCTATGCGTTTGCGAGGGCGGCGGATGATATGGCGGACGAAGGGACTGACCCACCGGCAGCCAGGCTGGAACGTCTGGATGCGTGGGAGAGGCGACTTGATGCTTGTTACAGGGGAGAGCCGGATCACCCGGTTTTCGTGGCTCTGGCGGACACCGTTCGTCGGTATGACATATCGCGGAAGCCTCTTGCCGATCTGCTGCAGGCATTCCGGATGGACGTTACACGCACGCGGTACGATCGGTTCGAAGACCTCATGGAGTACTGCCGCCATTCTGCGAATCCGATAGGACATCTCGTGCTCTCTCTCTTCGACAAAGCGGGGGAGCGGAATGGAGAGCTCTCCGATCTGATCTGCACGGCACTGCAACTGACAAATTTTTGGCAGGATGTGTCACTGGATTGGGAAAAAGGGCGGCTTTATGTACCCCTTGAAGATCTTGCGCGATTTGGCTATACTGAAGACGATCTCCGGCACGCCGTGGCGGATGATCGGTTCCGCCGGCTTATGGAGTTCGAGGTGTCTCGTACACGGGAGATGTTCAGAACAGGAAAGGAGCTTCTCAGCCACGTCGGAGGAGCGCTCCGGTTCGAACTGCTGCTGACCTACCGTGGCGGAATGGCCGTCCTCGATGCCATAGAGAACCAGGGCTACGCTGTACTGAGCGACCGTCCGGTTCTCTCCGCCTGGGACAAGATCTCCATTGGTCTGAGTGCAATGTTGCGCAGGATGCCATGACAACCTCGGCTACAGCGATCATCAGGAACAGCAATACCAGCTTCTACTACTCTTTTTCCCTCCTGCCAAAGGCCAAACGCGAAGCCATCCATGCCGTCTACGCGTTCTGCCGATATACGGACGACATTGTGGACGAAGGGTCCGACAATCGGCGGAAGGTGATTCTCCTTCGGAAGTGGAGGATGGAGCTTGGGCGGGCAATGCGGGGTGCATCAACCTATCCTCTCTTGAATCAGCTCAGCACAGTTGCGCACCGGTTCAATATTCCTATTCACCATTTCTATGAACTCATTCACGGGATGGAGCTGGATCTCGCCAAGTCACGCTACCACACATTTGAAGACCTCAAGGAATACTGTTATCTCGTCGCGTCCACAGTCGGATTGATGTGCAGGAGCATTTTTGGTTTCAAGAACGAGTCGACAAGGGAGTATGCAATCAATCTGGGAATCGCTCTTCAGCTCACCAATATTTTGCGCGACCTGAAAGACGACGCCGAAAGAGGAAGAATCTACCTGCCGCTGGAGGATCTGGAGCGCTTCGGATACACAGAAGAGGATCTCTTCGACTGCCGATACACACCCGAATTCGTGGACCTCATGCGTTTCGAGTGCGATCGTGCGCGGCACTACTTTGATGCCGCCCGGGACGCGCTGAAGGACGAGGATAAGTACTACTTCTTTGCCGCCAGAATCATGTGGTCCATTTACGCCCACACTCTGCGGCGGATAGAAGCGGCCGAATACAACGTCTTTGATCGCCGGATCTCGATATCCAGGTTCCTGAAACTGCTCATAACCTTTCGCTACTGGCTCAGTCATCGGCTGAAGTACTTCTGGGTTGCCAAGCCGTGGTCCGCTGAGGCTGCTCTCAGGGCCCCACGGTGAAGCCATATGTTATCGTCGGCGGTGGCCTCAGCGGGCTGGCCGCCGCCGTAGGAATCAGCTCACGAAACCTCCCGGTTCTCCTCCTCGAACAGAAGCGCATACTCGGTGGAAGAGCGTTCTCTCTTCGGGAGCCTGTCACCGGTGAAAGTATTGACAACGGGCAGCATCTCTTGATTGCCGGGTATCGCCGGACGCTCCGGTTTCTCGAGACCATAGGAAGCGATCATCTCCTCTCCATACAACGCCGGCCGGAGATAGTATTCTACCACCCCGTGAGGGGTTTCAAGGCACTCCGCCTTCCCCGTTTTCCTTCGCCCCTTCACCTTGCTGTCGGGTTGCTTTCCTGCGATCTGTTTGAGCCGGTCGACCGGTGGAAAATACTCAGGGCGGGTATTGTCGACTCTGTGCGTTGCGGATCGAAGGGTACGCTGGCCGGGATGACGGTCTCAGAATGGCTGGATGCCACGGGTCAGTCGTATGAGGCGCGCCGTTCGTTTTGGGAGCCTCTTGCGGTCTCCATTATGAATGAAACGGCGGAGGTCGCTTCTGCTGAGGCGTTTCGGCGGGCTGTGCGTGAGGCGTTTCTGGGCCACTGGAAGAATGCGTCGCTTGTCGTTCCAAGGGTGGGGCTCTCCGACCTCTTTGTGTACCCCGCCGCCGACTTTGTTCGGAAGAGGGGGGGCGAAGTACGGTGCAACGCGGATGTCACCGAGCTTGTGACGGACAAAACAGCTATCACCTTTGTCCGGACGAAGGACGGTTCCCGGATTGACCCCGAGGCGGTTGTCCTGGCAGTCCCCTCGTCAAAGGTCGCTGCCCTTCTTCCTGAACCTCTCTCGAGAAACGGCGACCTTCGGGATCTTTCCGCCACTCCCGTTTCACCTATCATCACCGTATACCTCTGGTACGAGCGTGATATCATGCCACACGATCACGTTGGAGTGATTGGGAAGACCGTCCAATGGTTCTTCAACAGAGGGCGAATGTATGATCAAGGCAGCCGATATGGAGGACACGTCTCGGCAGTGATCAGCGCGGCGCGCGATCTCGTGAATTTCGGCGACGAGGAGTTGGCTCGCCTGGCCGTTGAAGACCTTGTCGCATTGTACGGTCAGGAAGCCAGGAAGGTTCTCCACAAAGTCGTTCTGAAGGAAAAGCGTGCCACGATCTCCCTGACACCGGGTGTGGAGGTGAGGAGGCCACAACCCGTAACAGCGATCCGCAATCTCTTTCTGGCCGGCGACTGGACCGCGACGGGCTACCCGGCAACGATAGAGGGGGCGGTCGCCAGCGGTGAACGATGTGCCGACCTCGCTGTTGCACTTCGGGAAAAGGTGATTGGTTCGGAACACGAGACCTGATGCGGTTTGCATCTTTGAATACGATTGCAGATATTAAACTATTATATGCAAATTGAGTTACCGCTACCATGCTGAAAGAGAAACTAGTCCTTCTGGTTGACGATGAGCCGTCGATCCTGAACGCCACCAAAGCGGGGTTGCTCGCGCGTGGATTCAACGTCCACGCTGCGGAGGGAGTGGAAGCGGCACGCAAGGCTGTTCGCTCGCGAAAACCGAGCATTATCGTGTCCGACCTCGTTATGCCCGGGACGAACGGCTTCGAGTTCTTCCAGGAGCTACAAAAAGAAAAGGACTACACCGGTATTCCCTTCATCTTTCTCACGGCCGTGGATGACTACCACGCCAAGAAATTCGGGAAGGATATAGGAGGCGCGGCCTACGTGACAAAGCCGGTGGACCTCGATGAACTGGAGAATGTACTGAAGGAAAAACTCGGCGAATAGCCGTTTGGTGATAACCTCCCACCCATCCCGTGTGTCCCACGGGTTTTTTTCCATGAACGACAAGCACAACCGGATTGCGCAACTCGACGTCATGCGCGGCGCTGCCGTCATGGCGATGGTGCTGGGCCACAGCATTGATGCCCTCCTGAGCCCGGATGTGAAGACGACTGAACTCTACCGGCTGTATGATTTTGCACGAGGTTTTACCGCGCCGGTCTTCCTTGTCCTCTCCGGATTTGCTTTTTCGGTTGCCACAGAACGGCGGTGGGCTGGCTACACGCAACCGAGCATCTTCCTCATGAGGCGGCTCTTCAAGATCTTGATGCTGCTTGCCATAGGATACGCACTGCACTTCCCGTTTTTCTCACTCGGAAAGATCCTGCTCAATACAAAACCAGAGGAATATGCCCGATTCTTCCGGGTTGACGTGCTCCAGTGTGTCGGCGTAGGTGTTCTTCTCTTGCAGGGATTGGTGCTGGTTTCACGTACCCCTCGTCGGTTTGCAGCGGCGGCACTGGGTGCAGGGGTAATGGTAACGGTTATGACTCCCATTGTCTGGAACACGGACTTCAGTGCTTTTCTTCCGCGGTTTCTGATCCCGTATCTGAACGAACAGCAGGCCTCGCTGTTTCCGCTCTTCCCGTACGGGGCATACATGTTCTTCGGGGCTGCCGCAGGACACGCATATCTGAAGGCCGCCGCTTCGGGGCGGGAGCGGGTCATACTGAAGCTTCTTCTGGCAGCAGGGGGAGCCGCATTTGCGGCGGGTCTGGCAGCGGATCATATACCCCTGCAGTTGTACCCGGTTCATGATTACTGGAAAGCCAGCCCCAGCATCATCCTGATCCGCACAGGTGTCGTTCTCGCAGTTACATCGCTCGTCTTCACCTTCGAGGGTATTCCCCCGCTTCTCTCCCGTAATGCACGGCTTCTGGGGAAATTCTCGCTTCTTGTCTACGCTGCCCACATTCCACTGGTGTACGGGTCGTCCATCAGCCCCGGGCTTGCCCAAGCGGTTGGCCAAACCTTCTCACTTCCCACTACCGTCGCCCTCGCATCAGGCGTGCTCCTTTCGATGCTGGCACTCGTGCATCTGATTGCCTACATGCGGCAGAACCTCCGGCGGCCGCTTAGGTTTGCGCAGGTCGGTCTGGCATGTAGTCTTCTCTACATATTTCTGACAAACCCCTATTGAGCGGGATCGAGCAATGACCAGGCCGTCACCCAAGTTCGGAACAGCTACGGTCGGGGCTGTGCTGGTGCTCGCTCTTGTCATGGGTGTGACCCTCAGTGCCTGTGTTCAGGAGGGACCGTTCCGTATGTCGCTGGACGGTACCTGGTTGTTCAAGCCCGATTCGGGCGGAGTCGGGATTGCCGAGCGGTGGTATGAATCCGCTCATGAGAGAGGCGACTGGGCGCGGGTTGAGGTCCCCGGTTTCTGGGAATCCTCAACGGGGTTGGCGGGTTATGACGGGTGGGGGTGGTATGCGAAACAGGTCGTCCTGGAGGAAATCCCATCTTCGGTACGTCTCCACTGTGCCGGAGTGGATGACGATGCCGTGGTCTGGGTCAACGGAGTGGAGGTCGGCTCGCATGTGGGATACAGTGATCCGTTTGCGCTGGATCTCTCGGGGGTGATGCGCAAGGGTAAGAACACGATTGTGGTTCTCGTAAAGGACAACGCGGGAGGTGGGGGGATTTACAGGTCGGTGACATTGGTTGACACGAAACATCTGGATGCGTTTCTCAAGAGCCCGTACTTCGGGATGCCTGCCCGAGCGAGCGCGGACTGGGTGAGGGATGCAGTGATCTATTCGGTCTACCTGAGATCATTTTCGGAAGAGGGAACCTTTGCCGCCGTGCAGAGGAGACTCCCCGAACTAAAAGAGCTTGGTGTCACCGTTCTATGGCTTCTTCCCATCCATCCCATCGGAGAGGAGAAACGGAAGGGGAGTCTCGGGAGCCCCTACTCGGTGAAAGATTTCTACGCGATCGACTCGGCCTATGGAACCACGAAGGATTTCCGGCGGCTCGTGGAGGCGGTGCATGCAGAAGGGATGCACATCCTTCTCGATCTCGTCGCCAATCATACGGCTTGGGACAGCGAATTGATGCGAAGGCATCCCGGGTGGTTTACCAGGAATGCAGAAGGGGTTATCATTCCTCCCAACGAGGACTGGTATGATGTTGCCGACCTCGACTATGCGAATACGGCTCTGCGGGAGTACATGATCAAGATGATGCGATACTGGGTGGCGGACATAGGCGTTGACGGGTTTCGTTGCGACGTTGCCGAGCTTGTCCCAACCGAATTCTGGGACGCAGCTCGCAGGGAGCTGGATTCGGTCAAGCCGGTCTTGATGCTCTCTGAGGGGACCCTCCCGGAGCATCACATGGAGGCGTTCGATATCACCTATTCCTGGTCTGTGTATGACAATCTCGCTCCTCTGCTGAAGGGGGAGAAGTCTGTTGATGTGATCGATCAGGTGTTGGAGAACGAGCAGTATCGGTTCCCGACCGGCTCTCTCCGCCTTCGTTTCGTGACGAACCACGACAAGAACTTCTGGGACGGTCCCGCAGTGGAGAGATACGGAAAGGACGGTCTCGCGATGGTGACCGTGCTGGTCAATACACTGCCGGGCGTTCCGCTCATCTATACAGGGGAAGAGGTCGCAAACAACCAGAGGCTCAGTCACTTCACAAGTATCGCTGTTGACTGGAGTCGCTCCCGGGAGATGGGCGATCTTCTGGCTGCGCTGAACCGTTTGCGAAGAGAAACGGGCGTCCTCTCGCGGGGAGAATTCGTCCGCATTCCGGTTCCGGATGAACACATTTATGCATTCCTTCGGGTTCTGGGCAGGAAGGTTGTTCTTGTCGTTGTGAATTTTTCTCCTGAACCACGGACCGCAACGTTCGCGGTTCCTTTGGAGAATCTTGCCCTGGACAAGGATCGGTTCCGTATGCGAGAACTGTTTTCGCACCAATCCCTCGCTGTCCCCGAATCCTCGCCAACGACAGTTGAGCTGGACCCTCGCGGTTACCGTATCTATGTAACCGAATGACCCACCTCGCCGACCAACCCTCCGAGACCGGGAAAGAGCGGCTCCGGCCTGATTTCCCCACGGATCCAGACGGATGACGGAGCCGGTGTGATGGGCCTGCGTGCTTCGGGATGGTTCCTTGATTTCACCTGACGATTCGTGTACATTGACGAGTGTCATGGCCCACCGATCGCTGACATCAGGCCTCTCGACGTACTCGTCCTCAGGACTCATGCACTTTTTTGCCTCTCCGTGATACCGCGCTTCCCTGCGGACCTGGAGAGAGACCTTCGGTTGTCTCACTAGGGGCGTCTGCCGAGAATGGGTGTTGTGGCTGTGCTTCTAAAAGTTGCCAGTGTCTTTGTTCTTGTTTTACTGAATGGTTTTTTTGTCGCAGCCGAGTTTGCTCTCGTGAAGGTCCGATCGTCGCAAATTGACATGCTGGCGAGATCCGGATTGCCTCGCGCGAAGGTAGCACAGCATGTTCTGGCTCATCTCGACACCTACCTCTCCGCCTGCCAGGTCGGGATTACCATGACGAGTCTCGGGCTGGGCTGGATCGGCGAGCCGTTTGTTGCCAATCTCATAGCCCCCCTCCTGGAGGAGATCGGGGTCTTTCAACCGGCGGTTATTCACACGATCTCATTTGCGATTGCATTCTCGACAATTACGTTTCTTCATATCGTGCTGGGTGAAGTTGTACCAAAGTGGTATGCGATTCGTTATGCGCGACGGACCACGCTCGGTGTTGCCCGCCCGCTCTCCATCTTCTACGCCGTCTTTCGCCCTTTTATATGGCTAGTAAACGAGAGCGCGAACTGGTTTCTCCGAACGGTGGGCATACGGCCGCAGGCGGTTGTTGAGGCAGAGCATACGGCTGATGAACTGCGTCTGCTTCTGAGTCAGGGGAAAGCCATTACCGCACTCGGTCGGAGCATCTCGGTGCGTGCTCTCGACCTTCGTAACAGGACTGTCCGGGAGATCATGGTCCCCCGTACAAACGTGGTGTTTCTGACAACGGAATGGTCCATCGGGCAGAATGTCGGGACAGCTCTCGAGAACCAGTACACCCGGTACCCGTTGTGTGAGAAAGATCTCGATAACGTCGTCGGCATGATCCATCTGAAGGATCTCTTCAAGATCAAAGGTGAAAGTGGTCCCGGTGAGAGACTGCTGACCATAAAGAGGGAAATGATCTTTGTGCCCGAAACGACTTCCCTCGAGAAGGTCCTGAACACGTTTCTTGCGAAACGCGTCTTGATGGCTATTGCGGTTGATGAGTACGGAGGAACGGCCGGCCTCGTGACGCTCGAAAACGTCCTGGAGGAAATTGTCGGGGATATTCATGATGAGTTCGATGTTGAACCGGTCATGGTTCACCGTGTCGCCGATGAAGAGTTCCTGGTCGATGGAAGCATGCCTCTGCACGAATTCAGTTCGATGTTCGAGATAGCGCCGGAGTCAAAAGACGTTGTTACGGTGAGCGGGTATGTGATCCAGTTGCTGGATGGTGTGCCGGAGAAGGGGGCAACGCTGGTGCTTGGTCAGTGGGTGGGGACGGTGGAAGAGGTGGAGGCGGGACGCGTCAAGACGCTTCGGATGCGGAAATCGGCCAACAGCCCCGTGTGAGAAGAATGACAAACAACGCGGAGAGCACGTGGAGACTCACCTGATGAGAACAGCGGCGGCTGTGGTCCTCTCGGTCGCCGGATATGCGACGACCGGGGCCCAATACTACGAGCCTCCGGAGTACGAACCCTCGTCTGCCCGCCTCATCAGTGCTGGCGCCTTCCAATCGGATTTCGCCCCTCGTGAATCGAATCCGGCCGGAGACTCACTCGGGATCTCCTACAACACACTGGTTCCGTTCATCGGGTTCCGTCAGGGCCCTGTCGACGTGATCGTGGGATACTCCACGTACCAGCTGAGAGGAGCGACGCAGTCAACCGTATTTGCCAGAATGGTCGTCTCATTCGAGCTCAAGCTCGCGGGCAAGCGGCCCAGTGCACTCGTGCTGCCTGTTTTCATAGCAGGAGACTACACCAAGGCTGAGGGAGGTGGGACCTCCCGGGCTGATTTCAACATCGGAAGCGTGGGTGTCGGTGTGGGTCTGCAGTACCGGTACTACGGCGGCGGGACAGACTTTAGCGTCCGGATTGGCCAGCTCATCCAGTACAGTTTTGAGGGATTTGGCACAATGCACGGATACTCCACTGCAACGCTGGCGGAAGCGTCTCTTCTGCTCCCCGGCGTGTTGGTGCTGGACGGTGTTGCAATCGGGTATCGTTTCCGGTATCAAACCTGGTCCATGTCTGAGGATGTGTTCAACTACAGGTATGTTACTCACGGTCCGTATGTGGCGGTGATGTTGTGATACAGACCATTCGTGCAAAGATCATACTGACGTTTGCCGCGCTGGTAATTCTGAATCTCTCTGCAGGTTTCTGGTCGATATTCAACTTCTACACGCTGGGGACCACCGTGGGGACCGTTGTTCGGGAGAACTACCGGAATGTTGTTGCCGCGGAAAATGTCGTCAAATCGCTGGAGCGTCAGGACAATACGCTCCATTTTGCCACGGAAGGCATGGACCCTTCGGGGGGGGCGTATCGGGACACGAAGGAGGTCTTGCTCTACTGGTACAATCTGGCAGTTCGTGGTTTGGGTCTACCCTCCCAAGAGCCCCTTCGTGACTCGCTGCAATCGGCCTACATGGAATATGGGCTTCGTACCGACCGTATGGTTCAGATGCTTCACCAGGGAGCGTTTGAGGAGGCGCGGCAATACTATTCGGGAGAAGTTCTCTCCTCCTCGGATCAGATGCGGAACCTCTGTTTCCGCTTGTTTGAGATCAACCAGGATGCCATGTTCGAGGCCGAGGCAAAAACACATTCGCTGGCAAACCAGACTGCGTTTGGGACTCTTATCGTTGCGGTGATTGTCCTGGCGTTGAGTGTGCTTGCGACCGTCTGGCTGACGAAAGTGGTGATAACGCCTGCCGAACGTCTGACCGAGACGGTGAAACGTATCGGGCGTGGACGGCTTGACCTGAAGATCGATGTGCTGTCCAACGACGAGGTCGGCCAGCTCAGCCGTGAGTTCAACAAGATGACCGAACGTCTCCGACAGTTCGAGCGGCTAAACATTGACCGAATTCTTTCGGAGAAGCGGAAGTCCGAGGCAATCGTGGGGAATATTTCGGACGGCCTCATTGTGACCGATGCCCGGATGAATGTCCTTCATCTTAACAAGGTTATTGTTGAACTGTTCCACACCTCTGAGAAAGTGGCGGTGGGAGCTCCACTCGCATCGGTGATCCGGGACGGGAGGATTGTCTCGCTCATTACCGACCATACCGATGGTCCGAAGGAGGAGACGCGCCGGTCTACGCTACGATTTGACCGAGGAGAGAGTGTCTCCTACTTCCGACCGAAGGTCACGACGATCTTTGATGCCGAGGGCGCGGTCTACGGACGATTGCTGGTCCTTCAGGACGTTACGCAATTCGAAGAACTGGACCGTATGAAATCTGATTTTATTGCAACTCTGTCGCACGAATTCCGGACCCCGGTCACCTCTATCAATATGAGCGTTGACATTCTGAGTCGTGAAATCCTGGGCCCGCTCAACAAGCGCCAGAAGGAACTGGCGGAGTCGGCAAAGGAGGACTGTCTGCGCCTGTCCAAACTGGCCAGGGAGTTACTGCAGCTGTCGAAGCTGGAGTCTGGGAGGCAGCAATTGCGAAATGAGGAACTGGATGTTCGGACACTCGTGGAGTCATCGGTGCGATCCCTTTCTGTTCAGTTCCAGGAGAAGAACGTCGACCTGGCGATGGACGTTCCAGACGGTGTGCCTCCCGTAGAGGCGGACGAGCACCAGCTCTCTTCGGTGATCACCAATCTTGTAACCAATGCGCTCAAGCACACTGAGAGGGGGGGCACGGTCACGGTCCGGGCCCGTCGCGAAGGGACGACAGTTGTCATCGAGGTGATGGACACAGGCCACGGCATCCCGGAGGAACACCTGCAGGACATATTTGACAAGTTTGTCCAGGTGAAGCGGGCGGCTGATGCGACACCCGGGAGTGTCGGTCTGGGTCTCGCCATTGCGAAGGAGATCGTGGAGATGTATGGTGGAAGGATCTGGGTCGAGAGTGAAGTGGGAAAGGGGAGCTGTTTTGCATTCCGCCTACCGATGCAGCAAACGCACAACATCGAGGATACAAGAGGGTGAGTGTGAAAAAGGGTTCTGTGTTGCTCGTGGATGACGAGCAGAACATCCTGAAAACGGTAACAATCTGCCTGGAGAGTGCCGGCTTCGAAGTGGATGCATTTCTCAACCCAATTCAGGCGCGTGACGCTCTTCAACACCGTCGTTATGATCTGGCCTTTTTTGACCTGAAGATGCAACCGATCGATGGCATCCAGCTCCTGAAAGATACAAGGCAGGCGTCGCCGGGCACGACGGTCGTCCTGATGACGGCGCACGGAAGTATTGACACTGCGGTCGAGGCGATTAAGCTGGGGGCGCATGACTATCTCCAGAAACCCTTCGAGTTTTCAGAACTCCAGCATTTCTCGGAAAAAGTATATGAGCATCACCGGTTGAGACAGGAGGTGGTGCTGCTCAAGGAGGAACTCCACCGCCTGGAGCGGTCGGGGGAGATAGTGACGCGAAACGAGCGGATGAAGGAGGTGATAGAACTCGCTCTCCGGGTCGCTCAGAGCGGCATATCAGTCCTCATAGAGGGTGAGAGCGGGACGGGGAAGGAGCTGCTGGCACACCTCATCCACGAGAACAGCGGAAGGCAGGAGGGACCATTTGTAACGGTGAATTGCAGCGCCCTGGCGGAGACGCTTCTGGAGAGTGAGTTGTTCGGACATGTGAAGGGATCTTTTACAGGGGCGGTCAAGGACCGACAGGGACGATTTGACGCGGCGGACGGTGGGACGGTGTTTCTTGATGAAGTGGGGGAGATTCCCCAGCCGACACAGGTGAAGCTGCTTCGGTTCCTGCAGAGCAAAGAGCTCGAACGTGTCGGAGAAAGTACGACACGCAAGGTGGACGTCAGGGTGATTGCGGCCACGAACAGGGATCTGGAGGAGGCCGTGCAGTCAGGGGTCTTTCGAGAGGACCTCTATTACCGGCTGAACGCCGTGAAGCTAAGGTTGCCTCCGCTGCGCGATCGTACCGAAGATATTCCCCTCCTTATGCAACACTTCCTCTTGAGGCACCGGGGTGGCCACGAGGTCTCCCCGGAGGTGCTTGAGGCTCTGACGGGATATCCGTGGAAGGGGAATGTGCGGGAGCTGGAGAACGTCATGGAACGGGCGGTGATACTCGCGCGTGGTGATTCTATTCACCTGCAGCATCTGCCAGAAGAGTTCCACTCGATGGGCGAGGGGTCCAGACGACCTCTCTCTCTGCGGGAGGTTGAGCAGCAGCATATCATCAAAGTGCTCAGAGTCTCAAACGACCTGGAAGAGGCGGCAAGAACCCTGGGAATCGCCCCCACAACGCTCTGGCGAAAACGGAAGAAATACAGCCTCTGATGGGATTGCATAGCTGTTGCCAGGCCCGTTCTATCGTGCACTTTGCACGATCCGGCAAGATGTTGATACAAAACGACTTCTTAGCTGTTCCCCGGCCCGACGGTGGAATTGCACTGCAGAGTGCAAGCATTTACTTGCCGCATGAGAGTGAGGCGCAACGCTAAGTCCATTAGTTTCAAGCGATAAGAAGGCTAGCGATCCGGTCTGCCTCGTGGCATCGCATTTGATCTCTAATTGTAACAGAAAAGCAGATCACCCTACCCGGTCCCCGGCCTGATCAGCGGTGCTGCTGACAACCCACTTTGCTCGCATTCCTGGAGGTAGCATGGCGGTAAAAAGTACGACGCTGCATAGCGGAAAGATCGGTGTCATCGAGGCCAAGGGGTCGCTCGTCGGGGGAGAAGAGACAGACGAACTGCGGAATACTGTTGCGGATTTCGTCGAACAGGGTACAAAGAACCTCATCATTGACCTCTCCAAAGTTACGTATCTGAACAGCACCGCGATCGGGGTGCTTGTGTCGGCGCATACCACGTTCTCCAAGAACAAGGGGCACGTAAAGGTGTGTGGCATCAACAAGAACATAAACAACATTTTCGTGATAACGAAGCTGACGCTGGTCTTTGATGTTGCCGAAACGCGGGAGGAGGCCATCCAGGCCATGGAGAAGGATCTCGAGTAGGTGATGAGCGATATACTGTGACGATTCCAGTAAACCACTATTCACATGTTCAAAGGAGTGACTCATGAAGCAGTCTATCTTCCTTACAGCCACTATCGTGGTGACGGCCATTGTTGCGATCAGTATATACTGGTTCGTACTTGGAAACCCTGACAACTTCAAGAACGGTGAGGTCCGGACAGTTCCAAACAACCTTCTGGGTACCATTTACACCGGCGGTGTCGTTGTGCCGTTCTTGATCACTCTTACACTGATGGACTTCACGCTCGTGTTTGAGAGAATGTTTTCACTGCGAAAGGCGCAGGGACGTTCATCGCTTCCGAAGTTCTTGAAGAGTGTCCAGAACCATCTCATCAAGGGCAAGGTCGACGATGCCATGAAGGAGTGCGATGCCCAACGCGGTTCAGCCGCAAACATCATACGCACGGGGCTGGAGAGGTACGTCCAGGTAAAGGATGACAACACATTCGACAGCGAGAAGAAGATGGGGGAAACGCAACGTGCCATCGAAGAGGCAACCAGTCTCGAGGTTCCGCTGCTGGAGAGGAATTTGGTCGCCCTCTCGACGATCGCATCGATTGCGACAATGGCCGGTCTGCTCGGGACAACCATTGGTATGATTCGCGCGTTCGCGGCTCTTGCGCACGCCGGGGCGCCGGACTCGATCCAGCTTGCCACAGGTATCTCCGAAGCCCTTATCAACACGGCTCTCGGCCTCTTTGCTGCCATCGTGGGGATCGTGGCGTACAACTTCTTTACGACGAAGGTGGACAACTTCACCTACATGATCGACGAGGCGGTGTACAACGTCGTGCAGATTCTGACAACTCGTACAAGCGACTAACGGAGTCTGGAGGAATATCCCATGCCGAAATTCAAACCACACCGAACTGGGATCCGGATCGACATGACGCCGCTGGTGGACATTGCGTTTCTGTTGCTGACGTTCTTCATGCTCACGACGCAATTCAAGCCGGAGGAAGAGGTGACCATCATACTTCCCTCGTCGCATTCGGAGTTCAAGCT
>JBATTW010000354.1:0-14980 GCA_049670805.1 Bacteroidota bacterium | reverse complement strand
GCCTGGAGGGTGTCGGGAACATCGAGGTGGAGATGACTTCCCGGGTCACCCAGCACGAAAACAGTCAGAAAAGAGAGGTTCTCCCCGGGGTGAAGAACACCATTGCCGTCGCTTCGGGCAAAGGGGGCGTCGGAAAATCCACCGTTGCGGTAAACCTGGCTGTCTCGCTTGCCAGAGAGGGTGCGGCGGTAGGCATAGTGGATGCGGACGTCTACGGTCCCAGTGTACCGATCATGATGGGAATGCAGGGTCGTCCTCACGTTCTGGAGGGAAGGCTGCAGCCGATGGAGAGCTGGGGGGTGAAGGTGATGTCGATCGGATTTCTCGTGGATCCGATGCAGGCGGTCATCTGGAGAGGGCCGATGGCGAGCGGGGCCGTGAAGCAGTTCATGACTGATGTGGACTGGGGAGAACTGGACTACCTGATATTCGACCTCCCACCCGGGACGGGTGATATCCAGTTGACGTTGGTCCAGACGATCCCGCTGACCGGGGCGGTTGTGGTGACGACCCCGCAGGACATTTCGCTTGCAGATGCGCGGAAAGGATACGCCATGTTTCAGCGGGTGAACGTTCCAGTGCTGGGCGTTATCGAGAACATGAGCTCCTATGTCTGCTCCCACTGCGGGCACACAGAACACATTTTCGATAACGGTGGCGGGAGAAAGGCTGCCGAGGAGCTTGGTGTGCCGTTTCTCGGTGAGATCCCCCTCTACACGAGCGTCAGGCTGAGTGGTGATATCGGGAGGCCTATCGTGGCGGAGGAGAACGCGGGGGCTCCCGGGATCGCGATTGCACTTATTGCCCGCAACATGGCCGCCCAGATTAGCATTGCCAACGCATCCCGGAAAACTGCGTCGGCAGTTGATGTGCAGCTCTGAATCCCATGATCGAAAAACGCATCGAGAAGTGTCTCGACAACATCCGCCCCTACCTGAGAGCTGACGGTGGCGACGTGCTCTTCAAGCGATTCCGGCAGGACGGTGTTCTGGAATTGGAGTGGGTGGGGACCTGTCGAACCTGCCCGATGTCGCAGCTCACCCTCAGGGCTGGCGTCGAGCGGGCACTCCTGCATGAAATCCCCGAAGTGAAGCGGGTGGAAGCAGTCTCCTCCTAGCGAATCTCGACTTCAAAAACACTCCCGTCCTTCATCTGGAGTATCCGCTCGTTGGTTCTCCTGACGAGGTCGTAGTTGTGGGTGGCCATGACCACAGCGGTGCCCCGTGTGTTGATATTCTTGAGCACTCCGAGGATCTCACGGGATGTGGAGGGGTCGAGATTCCCGGTTGGTTCATCGGCGAGGAGGAAGTTCGGGTTGTTCACCAGAGCCCGCGCGATGACAACCCGCTGCTGTTCTCCACCCGAGAGCTCGTACACCATTTTGTTGCGGTGGTGACTCAATCCGACGTCGGCGAGGGCACGGAGGACGCGCTTCTTGATGTCCCTGGATTTCGTGCCGGTCACATGGAGCGTAAACGCCACGTTGTCGAACACGCTGCGGTCCTCCAGGAGCCGGAAGTCCTGGAAGACGATCCCGAGCGATCTTCTGAGATAGGGTTTCTCGTTCTTCCGGATGTGCGAGGAGTGGAACTTGCCCACCACGACCATCCCTTTTGCCGGCATGAGGTCCATGTAGATCAGTCGCAGGATCGTGCTTTTTCCCGATCCTGTCTCCCCCACGAGAAATACGAACTCTCCCGGCTTGATTTCAAATGAAGCGTCCTCCAGAACGGGATGTCCGTTGAAGGAGAAGGAGACATTGGTGAACTTGATCATCGTGTCCTCCTGGGTTTTCCGGCTCGGCGATTCAGCGTGAGCCGCGCGGCGAGGGTGATGGCTTCGATCATGCTGCGTGCATCGGCCTTGCCGTGGCCGGCGATATCAAATGCCGTCCCGTGGGCGGGAGAGGTCCGGATAAAGGGAAGTCCGGCGGTGATGTTCACTCCTTTGCCCGACGCGATCATCTTGAGCGGAATCAGTCCCTGATCGTGATACATCGCGATGACCGCATCATAGATTCCGGGGGAGTAGCGGGAGAAGAAGGCGTCAGCCGGGAACGGGCCGTCGACCCGCATTGAGCGGCTCTTTAGCGAGCGAATGATCGGGCTGACGATGGTCTTCTCTTCCCACCCGATGTCACCATCTTCCCCTGCGTGAGGGTTCAGCCCGAGGACCGCGATCCGTGGCCGCGGGATCCGCCAGTCCTTTACGAGTGCATCGTGAACGACCTCGATCTTCTGCCGGAGGAGGCTGCGCGAGAGGAGATGAGCCACTTCCCGCACGGGTACGTGAATGGTGACCAGGCCGATTCGCATGGGGTCAGAGACCAGCATCATTGCCACCCTTCTGGAGGAAGAGAGCATCTGGAGGAGTTCGGTCTGTCCGGGTAACCGGATCCCGCCGCGATGGATGGCCTTCTTGGAGAGAGGGCCCGTGACGAGGGCGTCCGCCGAGCCGGTGGAGATGAGGCCGGAGGCGTGCTCGATAGTCCGGACGGCGGTGCGTCCTGCCAGTGACGAAACCGTTCCGGGGCTCAGCCTGGACCGGCGCAACCCGTCCGGGATCGAGAGATACACGGGCGATGGTCCTGTGTCCGACCGCCTTGCCGCTCCCTCCGTGAACGGAATCCAGCGCCTCTTCTCACCAAGCCGCTCCGCATAGAACGCAAAGGCATCTTCCGGCCCCACGAGAAGGGGTGTGCAGAGTCCTCTGACAGCCCTGTTCCGCAGGCTTTTCAGGATGACCTCGGGACCAATACCGTTGTAGTCACCCAGGGTGATTGCGACAACCGGTCTCATGGAGTTGAGGTGGACACCAGCTCGTAGTCTCCGGATTTCGTCGGGTCCGCAAAGGTGAACTTCTTTCCCAGCCGTTCATAGGTCCAGATCTCCTGGAACCCCTCTTCGGGGTCGAGGTTTCGTCTTGTGGTCGTCGGGGGTCCGTAGAGAACGTAGATCCGCCCCCGGTCCGCCCGGAACCCGTTGGGCCGTCGGATCGTGCCAAAGGTGCGTATTGCGTGGTCGACCCGCCGATAGTACTGGGTCATCACTTCGTTGTACGCGGTTTCCGGAGTTCGATCCTTCGGCTTCCAGAATCCCTCCAGGTTGTCCCGCCGCATTGTGAAGTCGCCGCTCGAGAGCGAATCCAGCTCATCCTCTGTCGTGATGTACCGGAGCGCTTCCAGGGCGAAGTTCACGTCCCTCAGCGACTGAGGCATCTCCGGCCAGATCGTGCGAAAGGGTTTGCTCGACTGAATCAGCTCATCTCCGAGGCGAATCTCCAGGGAGAGCGTAAACCTCCGGAGCGGGAGTTTATGGGCGGGGAAGGGGACGACAAGCCACACCGAGCTGCGGGTCTGGTCCTCCATCATGTCGTAGCTCAGCTTTGCGGAATCTTCCCTGTGGTGGAGAGCGTATCCCGATCGCAGCGGCACATCGGCGAGCGTTCCGCTGAAGAGGGGATCGCTGTCACGTTCTTCGTCGCGCGCCACTCTGATGCTATAGTCTACCTCCACTCTGTCGACAGGCGTGTCGGGCGCCGGGATCTCCAGCAGAACGGATCCCGGTGAGCCAAAGCGGATGTTTCCGCCGAGATTCTGCAGGGTCAGCCTCTGTTCCGACACGAAGTGGAGCGTATCCTTCAGGAAGATCGGTGTTGAGCTCACCGGTTCTCCTCTCCGGAAACTGGCCGCATGGACGCGTCTGCTCTTGTCCGTGAATCGCCGGGTCGATTCCTTGTCGCCGACCTCGAAGAGGAGGGAATAGGTCCCCGGCGGAACCTCGAAGGTGAGCGCTCCCTGGTGCCAGCGCCTCTCCTCCGAGGGATGTTCCGACGCGAGATCTCCCCGGTCGACCTGGTGGAGTCCCCGGCCCTTTGTCGTCCCCGTAGAGTCAAGGAGCTCCGCGAGTATCTCTCCCGTCCGGCGATAGATCGCGGGGAGGCCGGGGTCCGAGTTTTTCACCGAGACGAAAAAATCCAGGTCAATGCGGTACTGGATTTCAATTCGTGAGAGCGACGAGTCAAACGGGACGAGGTTCACAGCCTCGAAGAGAACAAACGGGTTGGCCTGTTCTCCACCCGGACGACGCCCCTGTCCCTCCGCGTCAGCGCCCCACATGCACAACAGGATGAGAAAAACAATCGATCGCTTCATGATCCTCCTCTCAGGTTTTCTCCCAGTGACGCAGAAACTCGACGAGCAATCGCACACCGACACCGGATCCTCCTCTCGGAATGTAGTCCGAGGGTTCTTCCGCAATTGCCGTCCCCGCGATGTCCAGGTGGATCCACCTGTAGTCACCGATAAACACCTTGAGAAACATCGCGGCGGTTATTGCGCCGCCCCACCGGCCGCCGACGTTCTTCACGTCAGCGACGTTGCTCTTGATCAGCCTGGCATACTCCTCGTGGAGCGGAAGCTGCCAGACGCGTTCAGAGACCCGTTCGCCCGCTTCCTTGAGACGATTCATCATGTCCTGGTCGTTTCCCATCATCCCCGAGGTCACCTGCCCCAGCGCTACGACACATGCCCCGGTGAGCGTGGCAAGGTCGATCACGAGGTCCGGTCTGTACCGCGTGGCATACGCGAGGGCGTCCGCGAGAATGAGCCGCCCTTCGGCGTCCGTGTTGTCGATCTCTGAGGTTTTGCCGTTCGCGTGCCTCAGGATGTCGCCGGGCTTGAGCGCGGTGCCGCTCGGGAGATTCTCTGTTGCCGGGATCAAGCCGACAAGGTGGACCGGGAGCCGTAGTCGTGCGGCAGCGTCCATTGCACCGATAACGGCAGCGGCGCCCGCCATATCCATTTTCATGTCGGCCATTCCCGCGGACGGTTTTATGGAGATCCCTCCCGAGTCGAAGGTTACCCCCTTACCGACGAGAACAACGGTGCCGTGTCTCCTGTTCCGGTTCATCTCCATGATGATGAATCGCGGCCCGTTTTTGCTCCCCTGTGAGACGCCGAGGAGACCCCCCATCTTGAGAGCGCGGATCTTCTCTTCGCGGAGCACGGCAATGCGTAGACCCGATCGGCGAGCCACGGAACGTGCTCTTCGTGCGAGTGTCTCCGGATAGATTTCGTTCCCGGGGGCGTTCGCGAGATCACGTGCGAGGAGTGTTCCTTCGCAGACGGCGCGCGCGACGGCAAGACCGTTTCGCAGGAGCCGGAGCCTGGATGACGATTGGCTCAGGATAATGAGCCGGCGCAGAGTTTTTCTGTCAGGTTCAGGGGTGGTCAGGTACCTGTCGAACCTGTAGAGGCTGAGCGCAGCCCCTTCAGCAACAGCACACCCGACCCGCTCCCAGAGATCTTTGTCCCCGTCCGGAAGGCTGCGTTCAAGAGCTTCGGCGTCGGGTTCCGCGAGGGCGAGGGAAGCTGCCCGTAGTTTGAGGGCTGATTTTGCAGCCGTTGCAGCCGCCTTTCGGAGCCTCTCCAGCGTCAGCTCACCTGTTTTTCCGGCCCCGACGAGTAGGACGAAGCGGGTCTTTGCGTTCTCGGGGTAGAGGAGGAACGTCTCCTGGAATTCGCCCGCGAATGTCCCCGCGTCGAGTGGTGCCGCGGCGTTGCCCAGCATTTTTTTCAACTGACGCTTCTGCCGGAGGAGGAGTTTTCGATCCTCAAAGAGGAAAAGCGCGACGACATCCGCGCGGGTCCGGTTGAGCGGTTCTGATCGGGCAGTAAGTGTTATCATGGTCTCCGGAGAGTTATCGTGTGACGTATTTCCGGGCTGCTTTGAGCACCCGCGGTCTTACCTCTTCTAACGAGCCGCCTTCAATCCTTGCCCCGGCTGCGTTTTTGTGCCCGTTTCCGCCGAACTCTTTGGCCAGTTCGTTGATCGAGATCTCTCCCCGGGATCGGAAGCTGATCTTGAGACCGTCCTGCAGTTCGAGGAAGAGGATGCCTGCGAGGACTCCGTCCACATTCATCGGGTAGTTGGTGAAGTTGTCCGTATCTTCTTCCGTTGTCCCCGTCCGGGAGAGCATCTCCCGGGTCACGGTGATGTGAGCGAGCGCGCCCCCCTCGGAGAGCTCCAATCCGGCCAGCATTTCGCCCAGGAGGTGGACCCGGCCGGTCGACCACTTCTGATAGACCTCGGAGTAAATCGCAACGGGATCGGCTCCGCATTCGACGAGATGCGCTGCGATCCTGAAGATCTCGGGGTCCACGCGGGGGTAGCGGAAGGAGCCCGTGTCGGTTATGATGGCGCAGTAGAGGGCCTGAGCGACCAGGGGTTCCAGACCTTCCTTCCGATCGGCTGTCAGAACCCGGTAGACGATCTCGCCCGTCGAGGTTGCGTCGTCGTCGAGCAGGTAGTGCCGGGCAAACGGAGCCGGGTCCGGATGGTGGTCAATGCAGATCTTGACCGCACGACTCTCCAGAACGTTTGATTCCATGGAACGGAGCCTGCCCGGATGGTTTATGTCCAGAACGACGATGACGTCGGCCGAGGCGATGAGCTCCGCATCCCGCTCCGGGTTGAATATCAGGATCCTGCCTTTTGGATCCAGAAACCGGTAGACCTCGGGTGTGGGACTGTGGTTGATGATGCGTACCTCTTTGTGGTGCGCCGAGAGCCATTCTGCCAGGGCGATCTCGGAGCCTATGCCGTCGCCGTCAGGATTGACGTGGGTGGTCAGAACGAAGGTTTCTTCGTCGCGCAGGATCGCGAGAACGGTATCGATCGGGGTACTCATCTGCCAGAATTCATCTCCGTTTCTCAAAACCTCCTAATATAGCGATTTCACCCGCAACAAAAAAGGGAGGCTCGGCCTCCCTTTTCTTCTCCGCACGGACTGGTGACGGCTACTCTATGATCCAGGTCTCCTCTCCGTCGAGGAGTGTCTGCAGGTCTCCTTCGCCTTTCTTCGTCCGCGCCCGCTGGATCTGTTCCACCATCTGATCTTCATACGTGGGCCGGTTGAGCGAGACAAAGACCCCCATGGGCCGTGGCAGCTCGGGGTTGTGGATCATATTTGCCAGAATGAATGCGAGTGTGAGGTCCTCTTCGTCATGGACCAGCAGGTCGTCGACGGAGTGTTTCCCTTCGCCGGTGTTGACGATCGTCGGCGTGAATCCGTCCAGACGGATACCCTTCTCCTTCTTCTTGCCGAAGACGAGCGGCTTGCCATGATCGAGGTAGACCACGTTGTCGTCCCGTGTCTCCTTCTCGGTGAATTTGAGGAACGCTCCATCGTTGAACACGTTGCAGTTCTGGTAGATCTCCACGAACGCGGTCCCGTGATGCTGTTCGGCCCGTCTGACCATCTCCTGCAGATGCTTCGGGTCGCGATCCATCGTCCGTGCGACGAGCGTTGCCCCGGCGCCGAGGGCAAGCGAGACCGGCACAAACGGGTAGTCGATGACGCCAAGGGGCGTTGACCGGGTAACCTGACCCAGAACGGAGGTGGGGGAGTACTGTCCCTTTGTCAACCCGTAGATCTGGTTGTTGAAGAGAAGGATCTTGATGTTGATATTGCGTCGGGCGGTGTGAATCATGTGATTGCCCCCGATGCTGAGGCCATCTCCGTCGCCTGTTGCCACCCAGACGTCGAGTTCCGGATTCGCCGTCTTTACTCCCGAGGCGATGGCGGTTGCCCGGCCGTGGATTCCGTGGATGCCGTACACATCCAGGTAGTAGGGGAAGCGGCTGGAACAGCCGATTCCCGACACGGCGACGTAGTTTTCCTTCTTGTTCTTGAACTCCGGGAAGACCCGCTGTACCTGGGCGAGGATAGAGTAGTCCCCGCATCCGGGACACCAGCGGACGTCCTGGTCAGTCTGGAAGTCTTTGATGGTCAGTTTCTCAGCAGCGGCTTCTTTGGTCTCAGACATTTCTACCTCTCAGCATGGATTCGATGGCCTCTTCGATCTCGTCGGACCCGAGCGGCAGGCCCTTGATGCTGTTGAAACCGACGGCGGGAACGAGGTACTTCTCCCGCAGGAGTTTGATCAACTGGCCGTTGTTGATCTCCGGCACCAGTATATTCTTAAACCTGTTGAGGAGTTCTCCCAGGTTTTTCGGGAACGGGAAGAGGTTTCTGATATGGATGTGTGATACCGGTTGACCTTTTTCACGGCAGCTCTCAACAGCGATCCTGATGGCACCGTAGGAACTTCCCCAGCCCACCACGACGATGTCACCCTCCTCGTCGCCGTCGATTTCCTGCAGCGGTATGTCGTCCACGATCCTCGCAATCTTCTCCGCCCGCATCTTGATCATGAAGTCGTGGTTGTCGGGATCGTAGCTTATGTTGCCGGTGATGTGCTGTTTCTCCAGGCCCCCGATCCGGTGTTCCAGGCCCGGTGTTCCCGGGAGAGCCCAGGGCCGGGAGAGAGTCTTCTCGTTGCGCGAATAGGGGTGAAAAGTCGCCCGGTCCTTTGCAAAGGTTACCGGTATCTCGGGCAGCTCGTCGGCATCGGGGATCTTCCATGGCTCCGCACCGTTTCCGAGGTAGCCGTCCGTCAAACAGATGACCGGTGTCATGTACTTGATGGCGATGCGCGCTGATTCGTAGACGGCCGCAAAGCAATCGGCCGGCGTGGTGGCCGCAATAACACAGAGAGGCGCCTCGCCGTTGCGCCCGTACACCGCCTGGAGGAGGTCCGCCTGTTCGGTCTTCGTCGGAAGACCTGTGCTCGGTCCGCCCCGTTGCACATTCACGATGACAAGGGGTACCTCCAGCATCACAGCCAATCCGAGGGCCTCGCCCTTGAGGGCCAGACCCGGCCCGCTTGTCGAGGTTGCGCCAAGAGCGCCTGCGTACGACGCTCCGATGGCGGCGCAGATGGCCGCGATCTCGTCCTCGGCCTGGTACGTCTTCACGCCGTAATGTTTTAGCTTGGAGAGCTCGTGCAGAATGTCGCTCGCCGGGGTGATCGGGTAACTTCCCAGGAAGAGTTCGAGTCCGGCCTTCTTCGCCGCGGCCACGAGCCCGAGCGCTGATGCGACATTTCCCATGATGTTCCGGTACTTCCCGGGCGGCAGCTTGGCGGGTTTGACGTCGTACCGGGTGGTGAAGATTTCCGTGGTTTCGCCGAAATTGTATCCGGCTTTGAGGACGCGGAGGTTCGCTTCGGCCATCACCTTGTCCTTTGCCCCGAACTTCTCCTCTATGAACCGGACGGACTGATCAATCGGGCGGTTATAGAGCCAGTACATCAATCCAAGCGCAAAGAAATTCTTGGTCTTGTCCACGAGTCTGGAGGAAAGGTTCAAATCCGCAAGCGCGTTTGCCGTGAGCTTGCCGATACCGATCCTGTGGATGTGATACCGGCTCATCCCGGCCGCATCCAGGGGATTGGCATCCAGCCGTGCGAGCCTGATGTTCTTGTCGGTAAACGCGTCTTCGTTGACGATGATGGTGCCGCCCTCTCTGAGGAGACGCATGTTGGTGACGAGTGCGGCGGGGTTCATGGCGACTAGAACGTCGCAGGTGTCCCCCGGAGTGTGTATATCCGTGCTGCCAAAGTGGATCTGAAAACCGCTGACACCGTACGTCGTTCCGGCCGGCGCCCGGATCTCCGCCGGGTAGTCTGGAAACGTGCTCAGGTCGGCGCCGAGGGCCGCGACGGTGTTGGTGAACTGTGTCCCCGTGAGCTGCATCCCGTCTCCGGAGTCGCCGGCGAAACGGATGGTCACTTCTTCGACTGTTGTTAGGCTCTTTTCCATGGATTACTCACGGTTCTGTTCTGGTACCTGTCTTAACACTGGAAAACCCCGCGCAGTTTCAGGCAGGGTCGCAGGAGGGGATTCATTGTGCAGGGGTCACTTCCGGAGATGACGATGGTTCGGACGGTTCGTCTCTTTTGGCGGTCCGAACTCCACTCTACCGTGAAAAATATGCCGTTTGTGGTTCAAAAGCAAGTTATTCGCGGACAACCCACACTTTGACTTTTCCCTCGACGCTCTGATGCAACTTCACCGGCACGGTGTAAATCCCCAGAGCCTTGATCGGTTCCTCCAGCTCGATGATCCGTTTGTCGAGCGCGAGCCCTTTCTCATTGAGGGCCTCGGCGATCATCTGCGAGGTGACCGCGCCGAAGAGCTTTTCATCCTCCCCCACCTTCATTTTCAGCGTAATGGAGACCTTCTCCAGCTCAACGGCGAGTTTCTGGCTTGACTTCAGCTCCTTGTTCTTGCGCCGCTCTGTCTGCTTCTTCTCTTCTTCGAGAGCTCGCATATGTCCCCCGTCGGCCGGGAAAGCGACTCCCTGGGGGATCAGGTAGTTTCGTGCGTATCCGTCCTTCACGTCGACGATGCTTCCCACCTGGCCGAGTCGATCGTGGGCCTTACGCAAGATGATTTTCATGGAAGAGCCTTTCCGTTTACGCTATCGAATGGAGTCAGAGACAAACGGCAGCAGGGCAAGATGCCGCGCCCTTTTTATCGCCCTCACGAGTCGTCTCTGGTGTTTTGCACAGGTGCCCGTGATCCGTTTCGGGATGATCTTTCCCTGTTCCGTCACGAACCGTTGCAGCCTTTTTTCCTCTTTGTAGTCGATGGTGGTTTCCTTTGCGTCGCAGAAACGGCAGGTCCGCTTCTTCCGCAGTGTCTGATTTCGGTCTCGTCGGGTGGTGGTTCGCCGACCTCGATTTCCGGGTCTCATTGGGGTGCCTCCTCGTTGTTCTCCTTTTTCTCCTCAGTCTTCTCCTCAGTCTTCTCCTCAGTCTTCTCCTCAGTCTTCTCCTCAGTCTTCTCCTCAGTCTTCTCCTCAGTCTTCTCCTCAGTCTTCTCCTCAGTCTTCTCCTCAGTCTTCTCCTCAGTCTGATCGCTGAACAGCGGTTCTCTTGCCGGAACCGGTGTGGGTTCGGGCGCCGCTTCCGCCTCAGCCGATGCCTTTCGTGCCTTGAGCACTTTCGGGTCAACGATGATCGTCAGCTGGCGGAGGATCATCTCGTCGAGCTGAAAGGTGCGCTTGAGGCTCGCGATGGCTGTTCCGGGGGCGACAAACTCCATGTTGACGTAGAACCCGGTGGTTTTCTTGTTGATCGGGTAGGAGAGCCGTTTCCGGCCCCACTTGTTGAACGACGAGATTGTCCCCCCGCCTTTCGTGATCGTGTCCTGGACACGATTGATGACGCTCTCGGTCTGTGCATCGTCGAGCGAGGCGTTCACAATGAAAGTCGTCTCGTACGTGCGTTTGCCTGTGTGTGTCATTGTACCTCCCTGTGGACGTCTAATGGTTCATTAGATGACTTCCCGGTAGACGCAGGTGAGCGAAACCGGGGAGTAGGGTAGCCCTTCGGTATGGACTTCTGCAGGAAAGGGTACCGCTTCTTCTTCCTTATGGGTTGAACTTGTTCATTGCCGATGAAATCCCGTTGCTCACAAACTCGGTGGCGGCATCGGTTGCCGCCGAGATCATTTCTCTCAGCGCCGTTCTCTCGGTGGGATCGAACGGGGAGAGGACGAATTCTTCTTTCGGGTCTCCCGGCGGCATATCCTCCCGGCCGATTCCACACCGGAGTCGCGGAAACTGATCGGTCTGGAGATGCTCGATGACGGATGCCAGTCCGTTGTGACCTCCGTCCGAGCCCCCCGGCCTGATCCGCAGCGTCCCGAGGGGAAGCGCGAAATCGTCCAGCACGACGAGGAGGTCCTCGAATGGCATCGGTCTGGCTTCCAGCAGGTCTGCCACCGCGCGCCCGCTGTTGTTCATGTATGTCAATGGTCGGAGGAGAACGACCTCACGATCTCCAACGGCTCCCCCGGCCAGAAAGTAGTCCCCCTTCCCGGGACCGAAGGTTGTGCCCAGCTTCTCGGCCAAGCTGTCCAGAACCAGGAACCCTACGTTGTGTCTGGTCTCCCGGTGGAGCGTGCCGGGGTTTCCGAGACCGGCGACGAGAACAAGGCTCAGGATGAACCTTCCTGTTTGGTTGTTTCCACACCTTCCTCCGGCTTCTTTCCCTTGCCCACGACCTCGGGTTCAGCTATCGCCTCTTCCTCTGCAACCTCCTCCGCCGGGGCTTCTTTGGCGACCGTCGGGGGCATGACGACCACGACAGGGCTGTCCGGGTTTTCCATGATAGTCGCGTTGGAGACCTCGAGATCCCGGACGTGAATCGAATCGTTTATGGCGAGGTCAGCGATATCAAGTTCAATCCTCTCAGGAATATCCCTGGGAAGGCAGGTGATTTTGAGCTTGTGGATGACGTGCTGGAGCATTCCGCCTTCCTTCACACCCTTGGCCGTCCCGCCTCCGAGCACGATGGGCACGTCGACGGTAAGCTTTTCGTTCTCATGCAGGCCCTGGAGGTCGAAATGGATCGGTTTGTCCGTGATCGGGTCGAACTGGACGTCCCGGATGATGCACCTTTGCGACGCTCCGTCCTTCAGGCGAAGATCAATGACATGTGTCTGGGAGGTGAAAACCAGAGGATGGAGGTCTGTTGCGAGCACTTCGATATGGAGGTTCTGCTCACCCCGCGCGTAGAAGACACCGGGGATCATCCCTGACGCCCGGGTTTGCTTTGCGTGTCCCCGACTCTGTTTGCGTGACTCTGCGTTGAGCACTATTTCCGCCATGACCGCTTGATTCCTTCTATTGATACTGTGACATCAACCCTTGTCAACATCGAACAGCGAACTGATGGACATATGCTTATAGGTCCGTTTGATGGCTTCGGCGAAGATCTGCGAGACACTCTCCACGTGGATCTTGCTGGACGATTCGCGGAGCGGAATCGAATCGGTGACCAGAACTTTCTCGAGGCTGGAGGCGTTGATGCGCTCCATCGCTCTGCCGGAGAGCACCGGGTGCGTACACGCGGCGTACACTTCGCGCGCCCCTTCCTTCTTCAAGGCCGTTACGGCGTTGCAAAGGGTGCCCGCCGTGTCCACCAGGTCGTCGACGATGAGGATGGTCTTCCCCTTCACCTCGCCGATGATATTCATGATCTCCGCCTCGTTCTGTCGGGGGCGCCTCTTGTCGAGGACGATGAGATCTGCCTCGAGGCGTTTCGCGTACGCCCGCGCGATCTTGATTCCGCCGACATCCGGTGAGACAACGGCGATCTCCGGGATTCTTCTTCGGCGAAAATTCCTGATGAGCACCGCCGACGAGTAGAGGTGGTCAACGGGAATGTCAAAAAAACCCTGGATCTGTGGCGCGTGAAGATCCATGGTGATGACACGATCGGCGCCGGCCTGCGTAATAAGGTTCGCGATCAGCTTCGCCGTAATGGACACCCTCGGTTGATCTTTGCGATCCTGCCGTGCATACCCGAAGTAGGGGATGACCGCGGCGACTTTTCTCGCTGACGCTCTTTTTGCCGCATCAATGAGGATGAGCAGCTCCAGGAGGTTTTCCGCCGGGGGATGTGTCGACTGAACAATGAAGACATCGCTTCCCCGGATGTTGTCGCTGTACTTCGCCCAGATCTCACCATCACAAAAGGTCTTTATCTCGCAGCGGCCGAGGGGAGATCCGATCTCGCCCGCGATCTTCTCAGCCAGGGGGCGATTGGAGCGACCGGAAAACACCTTGAGCGTGGCCATAAGTTCCATCAGGATATTCAGCTGGTAAAGATACGTAATCGAAGACATATCTGCAACATGAGGCTCCATTATTGACATTTCTGAGAATTTTGGATATGTTGTCAATCACTTCCCGTGGTCATGAATTTCCAGATCTCTCACAGGAGCCCGCTATGAACCTCACTTCACCTCAGGTGCAGGCAAAAGGCATAGCAGCCGATCAGAGCTCGATCCTCAGCCAGCTTCTCTGGATTCTGGGTTTTGTGGTAGCGACCGCGATCGGTGCCAGGCTGGAAATCCCACACGAACCCGTGCCATTCACACTTCAGACCTTTTTTGTCCTCCTTTCCGGGGCGTTCCTTGGCGCCCGGAACGGTGCGCTGAGCCAGCTGATGTATCTTGGAATGGGTCTGCTCGGAGCTCCTGTCTTTGCGAAGGGAGCGTTCGGGTTGGCGGTTCTCCTCGGACCCACCGGGGGCTACCTTCTGGCGTTTCCGGTGGCGGCGCTTGTCGTGGGACTGCTTACCGGGCGGCATCGGTCGCTGCTCTGGACACTGGCTTCCATGGCGGCAGGGCTCCTTCTGGTTTTTGCCTCTGGAACCCTTCATCTCTACGCGTTCTACCTTCGCGACACCGCACTCGCGTTTTCTTCAGGTTTTCTGCTCTTCACGTGGTGGGATCTGATCAAGCTGGGAGCCGCCGCGACCATCTATCATCAGGTCGCAAGGCGCTGGCCCCGGGTTCCCTCCGGTGAGAGATGATGCTTCCGTTCGGGTGGAAGTGCGAACGCCGGGTCTAGCCCGGCGTTTTGCTTTCCTGTGTGTGAGGGGTGGAGTTATCCGGATGGACGGCTACTTCTCGAACGAGAGCAGGGTTTGCCACCTGTGGAAAAGCGTCGAGGTCGCCCTGACATCTCTCAGGCAATACTCCGCGATTTCGCGGTATTGTCCCTCTTTGTAGAGCGGGCCCATGTCGAGTCCCGTGATCCCCTCGTCCTTCGGGCTCTTGATGCCAAAGCCCTTGCAGTAGAAATCCAGGCTGAACCGCCGGAACGCGCCGTAATACGCCAGCTGGTCCATGAGGTCACAGTGCTCGTGTGCGTTGTACCGGTAGGGCATGAGGTTTCGGCTGGGCCGTATCCCGAGCACGGCCGATCGGAGCATCAGGAAGGGACAGTCAAAGCCTCTCCCGTTGAACGTGATGAACTGTGTGTAGTGCGCGATCGTCTTCCAGAACTCCTCCAGGATACCTTGCTCGGCGAGCGGAACCAGCTCGACGAGACCGTCCTCGATCAACTCCGTATTCTTCCCGGGTGCCTGGTAGTAGACCTTTCCCTGGTTGGACTCCGGGTTGACCATCCCGATGGCGATGACCTGCGCCGTGAACGGATTGAGACTGAGTTTCTGGATGGCCTCGGTCCGCTCCTCCTCCGTAGTGGCGAACCGAAAGAGATACTCCTGTTGTTTCTCGTCCAGCTCTTCGACCGGGAAGGCAAGCGTTTCGATGTC
>JBATTW010000353.1:0-7275 GCA_049670805.1 Bacteroidota bacterium | reverse complement strand
CGCCTCGACTGTGTCAACTGCGGATGACGATCCCGGACTATCGCCTGCGGCCGTAGCGACACCATCGACAAAGATCGCCGGCGACGAGAGGGTGTCCTGATCCGTTGAGTCCGGGCGCTCCTGCCATGAGCCGGAAGCCGCCACCCCCAGCAACCCGGGGAGAATGGCGTACAGAAAGCCAATCACAACACGGCGCGCCGTCCGCCGGGTGGATCGGACCCCGATCTCACGCATGAGGTGCCTTTTCCGGGACATCTGAACTGTAGCGTGCGAGCAGACCGATCGCGGACTCGTATGCCTGCTCGACACTGATGCTTGCTATACACTCACAGGAGGGGTTCTCCCCCTTCAGACACTTCCTGCAATCCGGCGGCCGGTCAGGCACCAGCACCTCGCTCCGGCCACCATACGGACCCCATCGCCCCGGACTCATTGCCGGGATCTGAGAATAGAATCCGAGGACAGGTGTACCGAGGACTGACGCAATATGAAGCGGACCCGTCGAGTTTGACACAAAGAGATCCGCGCTCCGTATTACCGCCGCAAGCTCTCGTATCGTGCACTTCCCACCCAGATCGACCGCAGCCTCGCCAGCGGCGTCAACAACGGATTGAACCCGATTCCGCTCTGATCCCGACCCGGTGACAAGAATCTGACTCTCGGTAGTGATGGACAATTTTTGTGCCAGGAGGGAAAAATGCTCCACCGGCCAGTCTTTCGCCGATCCGCCGGTCCCTGGATGAATAATGATCCTTCTTCTTCCCTCCCGGACCCCGAGGCTCCGCAGCTTTGTCTCGGCCGATTCTCTCTCGTCTTCAGAAATCACAACTGAGAATTCCAGCGGCCCATCGGAGAGGGGCTCTGGTATCCCGAGCGCCCCCAGCAGGTGGACATTGTACTCCGCTTCGTGCCGCTCGCCACCTCTCCGGTGTTCGAATACCCTCCGGTTGAACAGGATGGAGTAAAAGCGGTATCCGCTCCCGACACGGAGAGAAATCCCAGCGAGGAACGCCAGAAGGGCAATACGGAACGTCGGGTGAACCACCACCACCGCATCGTAACATTCTTTCCTTATTTGCCGGAGCATCCGGCCGAATGGGATCTCCCCCCCTTCGTCGTCGTACCACTGAACAGAGTCGAGGTGAGGGTTTCCCAGGACGATGGCGCCGGTGTACCTGCGCAGAAGCATCCCGATATGGGCTTGGGGAAAGTGGCGTCGAAGCAGCGATAGGACGGGCAGGGTGAGCACAACGTCGCCGAGGCGGTCAGTCCGAACCACAAGAATTCTCTTCAGCTGCTGAGGCAACCGTCGTTGGCTCCGTTCCATGAAATCACGATAAATATACTGGTACACCCGGGCAATTGCAACGCAATCGTGGAAGCCCGGGGGTTCTCGAAATGCTCATTCTTCTTTTTTCAGCCCTGCGCGTGCGAGATCACGTTTTCTCTGCTGCAGCTGCATAATCAACTGTTGAAACGGCAGAAGTGATTCGCCACGAGATTCAGCCTCCTTCAGGCGGTGCATGGTCTCTTCGATTTCCCTGTCGAGTCCGCTCTGCAGGAGAGCAACGATGGATCGCTCGGCAACTTCCCAGGGATCAGGTTCGGCCGGCTCCGATCCCGCCTCCGCCCATCCTCTGCTGATGTCGTGGCGCCTGAACAGAAGATCGGCAAGAAACCTTCGCACCGACTCGTCTTCCATCCCGTCCATCACGGTGTGCAGATCCCACTCTGACCCACCCCGTGCCTTCAACTGACCAAACACCTGACGAACTGCGGGATGCTGGAGCTCTTCCGGATCGATATGTGAAAACACATAGTTTGCCATCGGTTCACCCTGTTCGAGCGTGACCCTGAGCAGATCACGTTCGGCCGCCGGCAGCGGATCACGATCAGCGTCCGGAACACCACGATGCACTTCGGGTCGAGGGGTGACTGCGGGGTGCGTTTGCGGCTGAGCTGACCGTGGGTGGGGCCGTTCTTGCGCCATCATTCGTTCCAGCTCCCGGAAGAGCACCGACTGATAGATCCCGTACTTCTCGGCCAGAAACTGTACGTAGAAAGATCGTTTGAGCTCGTCACCCACCTTTGCAATGGTGCCCACAATCGAGCGAAGTGCGCGCGCCTTTCCCTCCGGCGTCTCCAGGAGCCCCTCGGCCTGAAACATGCCGGCTTTGAAATCGAGGAAGGAGACCGCTTTCTTTAGGAGCTCCCGGAATCCGTCCGCCCCGTGCTGCCGAATGAATGAATCGGGATCGTCATTTTGGGGAAGAGTCGCAATATTGACATCGAAGCCGTTCTCGATGATGATATCCACACCGCGGAGTGCAGCGCGGGACCCCGCCGAGTCAGCGTCGTAGACGAGGGTGATTGCCTGCGCGTACCTGCCGATCAGACGGGTCTGCTCCTCGGTGAGCGCGGTCCCGCTGGTCGCCACGATGTTCTCGATTCCCGCCTGAAACACCGAGATCATGTCCGCATATCCCTCCACCAGGATTGCGAACCCCTTCTCGCGGATGACCTCCCTGGCGTGTGACAGCCCGTACAGGACATGACTCTTGCTGTATATCGGAGTCTCCGGGGAGTTGATGTATTTCCCCAACGGGTCGTCCGGGCGCAGCTTGCGCGCCCCGAAAGCGATCGTTCTCCCCGAAACAGAGAAAATCGGAAACATCGCCCTCCCCCGGAACCGGTCATAGAATCCTGAACCGTCCTCCCGCTTGAGGATCAGGCCGGCTTTCTCGAGGGTGGCAAGGTCCAACTTCTCCTGCTGAGCATGCGTGATCAGGGCATCCCACGAATTCATGGAATAGCCGAGTCCGAACTTGCGTACCGTTTCGTCGGAAAACCCTCTCTCTCGAAGGTACTTCAGCGCCGCTTTTCCCTCCGGCGTCGAGTCGAGATTCCTGTGGAAGTACAACCCCACCGTCCGACAGGCGTCGTACAGAATCTCCTGTTCCGTTGCCCGCTCCCGGTCCTCTTGCGTCGCGCTTGGAAGCGCCACTCCCGCCCGCTCGGCCAGCGTTCGAACCGCCTCGACAAATGAGACGCTTTCTGATTCCATAAGGAACGTGAAGACATTGCCACCCGCACTGCAACCGAAGCAGTAGTACATCTGTTTTTCCGGGCTGACGGAAAACGATGGAGTCTTTTCCTCGTGAAAAGGGCAGAGGCCCAGGTAGCTTTTTCCGCGCTTCTTCAACGCAACCACCGAGGAGATCAACTCCACAATGTCGGTGGCACGTCGCACCTCATCTATTTTCTCATCCGGTATGCGCATCTGCAAATCCCGCCGTCAATCTACGCAAAAGGGGTATGATTGGCAATCCAGAGCGGAGCCCGCCGGCTTGACAAGGCCTCCCGGATAGCGTATCTTCACGGGGGAGATCGGAACTACATCTGGAGAAGCCGTGAGAATACTCGCAGTCGAAGATGAACCGGAATACCTGGAGATGCTGCAGGAAGTCATGCATAGCCTCGGCCACACAATCACCGTGGCCGAAAACGGCGCAGAAGCCCTCCAGGTTCTGGAACGACAGAAAATCGATGTCATAGTCTCGGACGTGAAGATGCCCGTCATGGACGGGGTCGACTTCCATCAGCAGGTCCGCGAAAAACCGGATTACCGAAACACGCCCTTCGTCTTTCTCACCGGGATCGACGACCTCAGCAGAGTCAAGGCTGTCTGCCAGACCGATTGCGATCTCCTCCTCCAGAAGCCCTTCCCCGTTGACAGTCTCCTGCGGATCTTTTCCGGAAAGCTAAAGTAAAAACGAAGCCCGCCCCGAGATCAATCGGAGCGGGCTTCTCTTTGCCGGTCTGTGGCCCTGGACTGCGTCGCGAATCAGACCTGCACTTTGTCTGGTTCGTACACCGTCTTTTTTGTCTTCGTCCGCGGTATCTTTCGCTTGTAGCGTTTTTCCACCGTCGGCGTGCGTGCCTTCGGTTGCTCCTCCACGTCGGGGTACGTGAAGATATCGTATTTGTAGTTTCGGAGAATGATCTGGTCACCGTTCCGCCCCAGCACGTACTGGGGAAGCAGCGGGATCTTCCCCCCTCCCCCTGGCGCATCGATGACGAAAGAGGGAATCGCCAGACCCGACGTGTGCCCCCGGAGTTTGTCCATGATATCCAGCCCGACACTTACAGGTGTTCTGAAGTGATTCGCCCCTCTGGTGATATCCGCCTGATACAGGTAGTATGGCCGGACACGCATGGCGAGGAGCTTTCTCATAAGCTCTAACATCACATCCGGGTTGTCGTTCACTCCCTTCATGAGAACAGCCTGGTTCCCCACGGGGATCCCCGCGTCCGCAAGCATTTCACAGGCCCGCTTTGCCTCCGGCGTGCACTCCCACGGATGGTTGAAGTGCGTGTTTACGTATATCGGATGGTACTTGCGCAGCATCTTGCAGAGCTTGGGCGTCACTCGCTGGGGTAGCACGCACGGCATCTTCGTCCCCAAGCGGATAATCTCGACATGAGGTATCTCTCTGAGACCCCGGATGATCTTCTCGAGCATGAAGTCCGTGAGCATAAGCGGGTCGCCCCCCGAGAGGATGATGTCACGAATCTCGGGGTGGGCCGCCACGTAGTCGATCCCGTCCTGGATGTACTTCATGTTGATTTTCGTGGAGTCCCCCACCTTTCGCTTCCTTGTACAGAATCGACAGTACATGGAACATTGACTGGTCGTGAGGAAGAGCACCCGGTCAGGATACCGGTGTACGATGCTCGGGACCGGGCTGTGCGAGTCCTCGGCAAGGGGATCTACCGGAAGACCGTCCTCCTCCAGCTCCTCTGCGTCAGGAACACACTGAAGCCAGATGGGATCACCCGGCTCGCGGATGAGGCTGAGGTAGTAGGGGTTGATGCGGATATGGAAGAGGTTGTTGAGCCGCTCCGCGAGATCTTTGTCGAAGCCGAATCGTTCCACGAGGTCTTTCCCACTGTCCACGCTCTGCCGCAGCATTTCCTGCCAGAGTTCCATGTTGCCTGTGTTCCTCCTTGCTATGGATGTAAATACTTGCCGTACACCACCAGATCGTCACCGACTCTATAGTAGTCCCGGATGCGGGAGATCTCGACGTAACCACGGCGCAGATAGAATGCCCTGGTCTTGCCGTATTTCGGTTGTGACGAGGTCTCTGCAACTATCAGTCGGCCTCCGCGAGACCCGACCAGTGATTCGGCATGCGCGTCGAGCGCAGCCCCGACACCGGTCCCGTGGACCGACCGATGAACGGCAATCCAGTAGAGATCATACGTTCCCAGCGTCGCAGGTGTCGGTCCAATGCAGTAGTAGCCCAGAACCGCTCCGCCGTCGTCGTAACAGTAAATGACATAATCTTCCTGACCCTCTTTCTCGAGCACGCAGTCGATCAATTCCTCCGCTATCGCGACCTCGTCGTCGCTGAAAACCTCAGTCCCGCGGAGAAGTGTGACGATGTGCGATCGGTCGTCAGGCTCCAGCGGCCTGATATGCGTAAAGTGCTCACCCGCCGACCGGCTTCGGATCAGATTGCTATCGCTCAAGACTTCCATAGTTTCAGTCATCCTACCGAGTCATCCTTGCCCGCTCGAGGGCAGACCCGACGATCTTACCGACGATCTCCTGGAAGGTCAGTCCATGCGCCCGGGCCGATCGGGCAAACCCCGCGTCGTCCGAGATATCGGGATTGGGATTGACCTCGATAACGTATATCTCTCCCTCGTCTGTCATCCGAAAGTCGACCCTCGCGTAGTCCCTGCACCCGATCAGTTGACAGCAGCGAAGGGCCGTCTCCTTCAACACTCGTTCCTGCTGAGCCGAAAGCTGCGCCGGACACACACCTTTTGTTCCTTCATACGCCACGGTGCCATGCATCCACTTTGCTTCGTAACTGACGATTCTGTTCATCCCCGCTGTCAGACCTGAGAAATCAATTTCAGAAACTGGAAGGACCACGGGGTTCCGGTGCCCCAGGATCGCCACGTTGAACTCCCTGCCGTCGACGTACTGTTCGACAAGAGCGGCTTGCTCGAATTCTTCGAACACGTACCGTACCCGCTTTCTCAACTCACCCGCCGTGAAGACGACCGAACCATCGGAAATCCCGACACTCCCGTCTTCGTGCTCCGGCTTGACGATGAGCGGAAACGCCATCTCCTCGGCTATAGTAATACGGGTCGACGGCTGAAACACGTAGTACTGTGGAGTCTGAACGCCGTTGCTCGCGAGCAGTTCCTTCATGCGTGGTTTGTTCAGCGCCGTCCCAAGCGCAAGCGGACCCGCCCCGGTGTAGGGAATCTTCAGAAGCTCGTAGAGCCCGGCAACATTCATCTCCTGGAGCGATTCGTTCTCGACGCATTCGACGAGATTGAAGACGAGATCCGGCCGGTCTCCCCGCAGATGGTCTATCAGACGATAGATATCGCTGCTTACATTGAAGATTGACGTCCGGTACCCAAGGGAATCGAGGGCCGCTTTGATGTCCTCCACTTCTTCCAGAACGCCGACCTCGGAGAGATCCACAGCCTCGCGTGGAGATCCGGCGTGCTCCTTCTGGCTCGTCTCCGCATCCGCCGCGCGCTGCAATGCTCCGGTTTCGGATACGTACTGCCTTCCCCCATCAGCCCCGCTGGTCGGTTCGTTGTACAGAATGGATATGCGCACCTTCTTCCCCATATTCCCCCTCTTATTGTCTGATTTCGGCAGTTCTGAGCGAGACATCAGGAATCGGGATGGAGGCTCTTTCTAACGATATGTCCACCACGCTGTTGATGAGCTCCTCATAGGAGAGACCTGCGGCTCGAGCTGCCTTGGGAAAACACGAATTATCCTCCGGTTTGGGTAGAATTCCAGGCAAGGGGTTGATTTCGAGAATATGGGGCTCCCCCTCGCTGTCCAGGCGGACATCAATGCGGGACCAGTCTCTGCACCGGAGCACCCGGTAAGCGGAACTGCACAACTGGACTATTTTCTCCTCCAGATCCCTCTCAATCCGGGCCGGACAATCAAAAATATCGAGGGGATCTTCAGAATTGTCCAGAATCCACTTTGCCTCGTACGAGTATATCGGGTTCATCTCTACGGGCACAGCATCAAACTTGATCTCCACGATCGGGAGCACCCGGAGCTTGATCCCGTTGCCCATGATCGCAACGGTGAATTCGCGACCGGAGAGAAACTCCTCCACAAGAGCCGGCTGGTCGTACCGTTCCAGGACCGTCCTGACCTCCCGTTCAAGAGCGACGGTGTCGCGCACGACACACGCATTGTATATCCCTTTGCTC
>JBATTW010000352.1:0-1844 GCA_049670805.1 Bacteroidota bacterium | reverse complement strand
GTCGTGTCGGATTCCGTCTTTTCGGCCATCGTCATCATGGTCATGGTGACGACACTCATTACACCCCTCGCTCTCAAGTGGTCGATCGCGCGGGGCGAAAAGGAGACTTCCGAAGCGGCTTCCGCATGAACCGCGTCTCTCTCACCATCCCCAGATCACTGATTCTCCTCTTTCGATCCAGGTGAGGGAAGGAACAGCAGGACGTCTCCGGTCTCCAGATCCAGATCGTGCTGTTGCTCAGGCTTCCCCTCGCCCCAGGGTGCCATCGGAGTGGGGAGCCTCAGTGTTCTCTTCCCGCTGGATGTAGCCACGAGGAGGGCGCTCTCCTTTGCGCCGACCACGATATCGGGAGATGTGCTCCAGAGGCCGGAACCGGACTGGCGGGCGAGCCACCGGAGGATCTGCTGGGGCAGGGGGGCGGATCCAACGTAAACGGAGTTCCAGCCATCGTGCGCCTTCCACGCGAACGCAACTTCTTCGTTGTCAACCCACCAACCCAGAGCGCGTGCCGTTGGATCGTTGACGGCGAACCGCGGCCACCGTTTCTCGTTGACCCCGAAACTCATATCGATTGAGGCTTCCCCCGGGATGCGGGCGTGGATCATCATCGGGCCCGGCTCTTCGATGAGCCGAAATCTGGTCCCGGTGAGTCTTTCCATCTGTTCAGGATCGGCCTTTTCGGGTGTCAGGAACCCCGGAGCATAGTACCAGACGACGGTGGCGCCGCTTCCGGAGAGTATCGACTTGAGGCGATTCACTTCGTCGGGTGTGAGGCTGAAGAGGTTGACCATCAGGAGCAGAGGGTACCGACCCGGATCCTCAGCGGTGAGGTCGAACCGGTAGAGGAAATCCACCGGGGCTCCGATCCGATGCAGTGCCCTGGCCTGTGATGCCATGAACCATTGTGTGAAGAAGTCCTGGTTCTCTCCGCCAAATCGAAAGGGTGATTCGGCGTGCCAGGGCCGGGTGTAGAAAAAACTCTTCGCGTCGTAGACAGCTGCGATCCGGGCCGCCGACCGCATATCCAGTGACTTTCGTTGCTCTCCGAGTCGAATGTACTGCTCGACCTGTTCGATGATGGGATCGTCAGCGTACCAGCTCTTCCCCGTCTTCATAACAGGCCCGAAATCAAAGAGCCACCCTCCGGTCCCGCGGGCGTACATCTGCCCTAAATCTCTCTGGAGAATCCGTCTGGTCCCCTCAGGTGTCGTGGATCCTTCACCGCCGACCATGCACAGTTCCTTTTCGATGTCAGATCCACCTGATCCGTCAGGATTCACGGGAGGAGGTTCCAGGTAGGTGCCGGCGTCAATCTCCACGAAGTAGAGCTTCCCGTGTCGCTTCAGCGATTCCAGCAGCACGCGGTATCCGCCGTCTCCCGCAACCCCCCGTGAACGACCGAGCTCGTTGCCCGCTCCGTCCCTGACGTCGTGCTCCCACCACTGCCTCCCCTCGATGTTTGTGGTCTGATACGAGTAGGGGCCGGCGAGGAAGTCAACATCTTTGCTGCTCAGGATCTTTTCGGGGGCGAGGTGGCCGCCGTCCTGCATCCAGACGTTTTCCAGCTGGTACCCGTAGAACGCGCCGCACAACACGCGTCGATGTGTCTCTTCTTTGGTGATGCGCGCGAAGCGGAGAAGGCTCTCGGCGATAATCTCTTCGTGAAACCTCTTGTAGTATGAAATGACCTCCTTCTCTTTTGCCGGATCCCGAAGCAGCCCCAGGCTCGTCTGCTTTCGGCTCTCCAGGTCAGGGACGGTTCCCAGCTTCTTCTTCATCGGGTCGCTGAAATCGGGGATGAACTCCGCCATGAAGTAGTGCCATTCACCGTATATGCCGCTGCC
>JBATTW010000351.1:0-3522 GCA_049670805.1 Bacteroidota bacterium | reverse complement strand
TCCGGCAAGGTAAGGGATGCATTGAGCGGTCATCCTGGTCAGGATTTTGGAGAAGTGGGGAGCATCAGGCTCAAGGGAAAAGAGAAGCCGGTGAATATCTACGAGCCTATCGCTCCCGCTCCACAGGTGCATGGCCAGCAATCCAGTACACATAATACATGTTAGACAGAGGTCAAGCGCAGTTCGGACATCGGAGCGTAGGGAGGGTGCCAGGATTATTCAGCAATCCGTCATCTAAGGAGAGAGTGATGACCATCATGAAACAGACCCGATCAATCTCGGCCGGATTGCTTGCATTGGCTGCACTGACCCAGCCGGCTTTCGCTCAGACTGTGTTTCCGACAGGCACAACGATCTACACCCCCGCTGAGGCCCACAGTAGCTATATCCTGATATCAGACCACACTGCGGTGGGCAACCATCCAAGTGCAAGAGTCCGGGCAGAGGCCGAAGGCGCAAGCCCCGGCGACATTCGCCTCATCGACATGAATGGCAATGTGGTTCATACGTGGGAGGTAGCTCCCTTTTTCAACAAGCGTTGCAGGCTGCTCCCCAGTGGGAACCTGGTCTATGTTGGCCCCAACAAGACGATCTATGAATATGATTGGGATGGCAACGTGGTTTGGACCCATGAGGGCATCGGCTCTGTCAACGATATGCGCATCTTGCCGAACAACAACAGACTGCTAATTGCCCACGAACCGATACCTGAAGAGTACCAGCGACAAGTAAGAGACGTTGAAATAGCACCGTGGTGGGGACCTCGACTGAGAGGCAGTGGAGAAACACAATTGGGCGCCGATCTGTACGAAGTGAATCTGGACGGAGAAGTCGTTTGGGAGTGGCACGCGCACAATCATCTTGATCTGAACCTGTTCTCACCGGCTACCCCAGAGGGCGATTGGCTGCATGTCAATTCGGTTGCCCCTCTCCCCGAGAACAAGTGGTATGACGCCGGTGACGAGAGGTTCAGACCCGGCAACATTCTTCTCAACGCGAGAAACATCAACACCGTATACGTCATCGACAAAGAGACCAAGCGGATCGTCTGGGAAGGTACGCACAACTATAAGGGTGGCATGGCCCACGCCCACGAGGCGGAGATGATTGAGAAGGGACTTCCCGGGGCCGGCAATATCATTCTGTTCGACAACGGTCTCTTCACCAGGCATAGAGCCCATACGGGCCAGACCTTCATCGTAGAGCTGGATCCGATAACTCTGGAGATAGTCTGGGTATATGAAACAGAGGGCTATGCAAACATAAAATTCTTCAGTAAGACCATGGGAACCCAGAAGCGGCTGCCCAATGGCAATACATACATAGCTGAGGACAACACCGGACGGCTCTTTCAGGTAAAACCTGATGGCGAGATTGTGTGGGAGTATGTCAACAGAGGGGGCACGACTCGTCCATCAGTGATTCCGTACGATTTTACCCCACAACTGAGGGCGCTGCCGAGACCGGAAGAGCTTACGGTGACGCCGCCAAACAACCTGGAGTGGCGCATAGCGCCGGATATCCACAGAGAGAAAGGCGAGTATTAGTATAGTATTCAGCGCCTTCACTACCCCTGCGATTTGCTCCGTCCTCCATGTAGTGTAGTATCAGTGCAAACGAAAAACGCCCTCCTTATGAGAGCCTGGTGTGCCCGGAACCCACAATATCCTCTAGTCATAACAGAGGCCAGGATATTGGAATATTCGCTCGATTTTTGAACATTCTTAATGTGCACCGAGCCAATCTCGGCGCTGGCATCCCGAGATCCCAGAACCGGAAGTTGCCTTCCCGCGTTCGTGGAGTACATGAAAAGATTCGGTAGGGCAACAGATATCGGACCGAATGAGAGATGCACATGAAGAGACTTAACGACGAAAAACTCGCGAAACTCAGGAAGGGCGGGGTGTGGATACCAAGCCCGCTGGCACTGGACAAGAACAAAAAGCCTTCAGAGAAGTGGCAAAGGCTGCTTACGCTCTACTACATCAGGGCTGGTGCAAGAACGATAGTGCCGGGCGCGCACACCGGCGAGTTCTCCGGGGGTGACCTCGAGATCTACTGGTACTGGCTGGGACTGATCAAAGAAATGGTGACGCAGTACGGCGGGAAGGAGATGTTCCTGATGTGCGCGATAAGCGGGAAGAACTACATGAAGCAGGCCGAACTGGCGGCGAAACGCGGATACGACATTGTCATGCTCGCGCCGACCGCCTTCACCAACAAAAGCGACGACGAAGTGGCCCGGATCTTCAGAGACGTGGCAAGTGTGTTGCCGGTTTTCGGCTTCGAACTGCACAAGCTTGTCCCGGGAAGCAGGGAGTTCAATTACCGGCTCTGGGAGAGAATATTCACGATCGCGTACGGCGCAAAATCAGCGCCGTTCAATACATACCGCGCGCAGGTAATGCTGGAAGCGGCCGCGAACAGCAGAAGAAGGGACAAGCTTGTTCTGGTAACGGGCAACGACGACAGGATTGTCTCGGATCTCGGGGGAGTGTTCCAGTTCAAGGTCGGTTCGAAGTTTGTGAAGGTGGGGTATTCGGGCGGCTTGCTCGGGCATTTCGCGACGGATACATATTCGGCGGTAGAGTGGTCTGGAGCTGTGCTCGAAGCGAAAGAAGGAAAGAAGTGGGGGTTGGCCGTGTCCGAAAGAGAGCTTGCGCACATGGTGAATATGTGCAACGGTGCCCTCTTTGATGCAAAGAACGACTTTGCGAATTCCGTGTGGGGGGTGAAATACAGGTTATACTCCCTGGGACTTCTGCCGGGGCCGTATTGTTTTCATGAGAACGGAAGGAAGGGACTGGCTGGAGAGATCGACAGGGCGTACAGCTTCCATCCCGTGATCAGCGACAGGGACTTCCTGTCGGAAAACCTGAAAAACATGAAGAGAGAGGTGGGAATACAGCCGTGAACATAGCTGAGATTACAAACAACATGCAGCTCCGGGAGTTCATGAGCGCTCCCACCGACGGAGTGATTGACTGCCTCAGGAAGATCAAAGGGGACATCCTGGTACTTGGCGGGAGCGGCAAGATGGGCCCGGAGCTGACCGAGATGATCGTGCGGGCGGATGCCATCGCAGGCATCAGGCGAACAATATCCGTGGCTTCCACGTTTCGCAACCCCAGGGAGAGAACGGCGGAGTTGTTTGCGGAGATCGGGGTGAGAGTGTTCGAGGGCGAATTGACCGATACGGAATTCCTGGGCGTGCTTCCTGACGCGGAGAACGTTATCTACATGCCCGGCTTCAAGTTTGGCTCCTCGGACGACTGGGAAAAGGCGGTCCAGGTCAACTGCATCCTGCCGTACCTGATCGGGGAAAAATACCGGAATTCCAGAATCGTGGTCTTCTCCTCTGCGAACCCGTACGTCTACACGACTGTCGAGTCGGGCGGTTCAAAAGAAGGCGACCCGCTTGACCCAAAAGGCATCTATGGCTGGAGCATAGTGGCAAGGGAGAGTTCCTTCGCCATCACCGCGAAAAGACACCCGGCGCAGAGGTCGTGTTACTACAGGCTG
>JBATTW010000350.1:0-14663 GCA_049670805.1 Bacteroidota bacterium | reverse complement strand
GTCCGGGAGGATCGCATACACGACATTGTTCGGCACTCCGTCCGCTTCGGTGAAATAGGCAAACGTCCCGGTCGAACGATCAAATCGGTTGAGCCCGCCTCCTTGTGTGCCGAACCAGAGCACCCCGCTTTTGTCCTCGTAAATGGAGAGGACGGTGTTGTTGTTTAGCCCCGTCGAATCTCCCTCGACTGAGCGATACCGTGTGAATGTGTCACTCGCCCAATGATATTGGTGCACCCCACCACCCCAGGTCCCGATCCAAATGTCTCCAGAGCGATCTTCATAGATCGACATGATCGTACCGCTGCTGAGGCTTCCCTCAGATGCAGGATCCGGAAAGTAATGATAAAACTGTTCCGTCGAAGGATCGAAGCGCTCGAGTCCCGTTCCGTTGGTCCCTACCCACAAGAAACCCCGCCTATCTTCCCTGATAACCGTGATTTCATCGTGGATGATACCGCCGGGATCCCGTGAATCATGAAGATACCGCCGGAACTTCATGGTCCGCGGGTCAAGGCGATTCAGACCACCACCCTCTGTCCCGACCCAGAGGTATCCATCACGGCTTTCACAAAGGGCGAGAACAGAGTTTTGACCCAGCGAATGTGGATCTCCAGGATCGTGTCTGTACACCGTGTACCGATTTCGCTTCCGGTCAAGCCTGTTCAATCCTTCCCCATATGTGCCGATCCAGAGATCTCCCCTGCTGTCCTCCAGAATCGCCCAGACATCGTTCCCACTCATGTCAGCCGGGTCAGTCCGATTGTCCCGGTAGTGAGAGAACCGGTTCTTGAGCCAGTCATACCGGTTCACACCCCCGGCCCCGGTCCCGATCCAGAGGGTTCCCGCCATATCCTCGTAGATGGAGCAGACAATGTTGTCACTGAGAGAGTGGAGATTGGCCTGGTCCGTTTGATAATGGATAAATGACTCGGATAAACGTTCGAGACGGTCCAGGCCTCCGTCACCGGTCCCGACCCACAAGACGTTTCCTCTATCGACGGCAAGCGAGAGAATGTAATCGCTTCTGAGGCTGCCCGGACTGGGAGGCTCGTGACTGTACCGGCGAAACCCACCGCTGTCGCCGTCAAACCGGTTCAGCCCTCCACCCCACGTTCCAACCCAGACCACGCCGTCTCGATCCACAGTAACAGAACGTACATTGTCGCTTGAAAGACTTTTCGGATCCTGCGGATTGCTCCGGTAGCGAACGAATCTCCCCGATGATTCCACGGACGGATCAAGGCGATTCAGTCCCCCCCACGTCCCCACCCAGATTGCCCCGTCCCTATCCTCGCAGATCGACCAGACCGTATTGTTGCTCAGGGTTGTCGAATCCACCGGGTTATGCATGTAGCGGATAAATCCGTCACCGCTTCGGTCAAGTCGATTCAAGCCCGCATTGAGTGTGCCAGCCCAGAGGTTGCCCTTCGAATCCACAAACACCGCGGTGACATGGTTGTCACTCAAGCTCGTGGAATCCAGAGGGTCATGCATGTGGTGGACGAAATGATCATGTTCCAGACTGTATCGATTCAGCCCGCCTCCCATGGTCCCGACCCACAGATCGCCGGTCACATCTCTGCAGAGAGACCAGATGCCGTTGTCTGATATGGACCCGGAATCTGAGCCCATGTGCTTGTAGACACGGATGGTATACCCGTCGTAACGGTTCAGCCCATCCTGCGTCCCGAACCAGAGGAAGCCCTGACCGTCCTGAACAATGGTGTTCACTGTCGATTGCGACAGACCCTCCTCGAGGGAAATCCGGTCGAATTTCATCCCATTTGGCTGAGCAGCAGCGGGAACTGCGAGTTGGTGGAGCATGAGGCACAGCAGTACCGCTACAACCAGTCGCAACGTTCTTCCCAACCTTCTGCTGGAATTCCTGTCGGGCATATTGTGCATGATGGATTCTTGTACCACGAAACTACAATAATCACGAAGAAGATTCAACAAACGGCAACGGTACTTCACCGATGCGCCCTAGCGCGATGTGATCCTTCCCATCCCGGAGACATTTCGTGACACCGATTCGGGATTCCCACCATAGACGATTTCTCCCATTCCCGAGAGAGTCGCATCGATCTTTCGGCTTGCATGTACCTTGCAGCTTCCCATCCCGGAGACCTCCACGGAACAGGTGGAAGCGATGAGATCGAAACAGTGAACCCAACCCGATCCTTTGACCGCGATATCGGCATGTTCCGCGGTACCGGCAAGCTTTACCGACCCCGTCCCGTCGATTCTGCACTTGAGCGTTGTTGTCCGTATCGGCGATTCTGTCACCACCTCGCCGGCTCCGCTCACCTCCAACAGCCTCACGTCCTTCATCGACACGTGGATATTCACCGTGGCAGAGGAACACGATTTGCGCAGGCCTACCGCCAGGATCCCTCTGGAGACCGAAGCCTTCACGTGTTCTATAATATTGTCGTCCGCTTCGATTCGAACGGAGTGATCACTCTCCTGTCTCACAAAGACTTTCCCGACGCCGTCGATCCGCACGCCGTGAAACGGCCGCATCGGTCGAATCTGTGAGATGATATTGCCCGAACCGGCCATACCGCGGCCCGGCCACGAACCAAACCTCCACCCGACATGGAACATCGCCACCATCATGACCAGGACTTCACCCAGCAGTCGGGTACTCGTATTCTCCATAGTGAGACTCTCCATCAATGGACCGTCATCATAGTAATATACGATCTGGACGGCGTAGAGAAAACAACTAAAACGCTGGACCATGTCGGCAGTCACACCGAAGAACTCGAGGCCGTGACCCGCAGCTCCCTTGCTCGCCAATCGATACAACATAACTCATTTTCTAGCATACTTCGTTCTTCTGGTCTTGACTTTTTCACTCAGAGAGTGAACATTGTCGACAACGCTTCGTTTGTTATTTCACACCGACCTATGCACAGTTTGGCAATACAACCGAACTACGCACGCCCACACGCGAACAGCCTTGCCTCGCAAACCATCGACTACACAACTGTATTTCAACCATAACCACGTATGGAGGTACCATGCGGATTGTTCACACGCGAACCGCTATTACAATCATTGCCACACTGCTGTTCCTGACACTCTCTGACGCGCGGGCGCAAGATGTGAAAGTAGCTCCACCGGTTCTCCCATCCGGCGTCCCGGGGTTCGTCGGGTTCACCCCCGACCGGATCGTGGTCAAGTTCGACCAGACAGTTCTCACGCAGATGAACAGGACACGTGCCGTGCAAGGGAGACTGGAGATACCCGTTCTGGACAGACTTGCGGAGCAATACGGGGTCGGTTCAATAGTCCCGCAGTTTCCAGGTGCCCGCCCAAAACGGCTTGGCAAGCGAGTCATCGACCTTTCCGGGTGGCACATCCTGAATCTCAACTCAGAGCAGGATGTCCAGTCAATGGTCGAGGCATACAAGAGAATACCGGGAGTCCTGGACGCACAGCCGGTAGGGATCCACGCCGTGGACGGGACGCCGAACGATCCCCGATTCGCGGGCCAGTGGCATCTTAATCAGGGGAGCGACCATGACATAGATGCACCGGAGGCATGGGACGTCGAGACCGGAAAGCAAGACATTCTCGTTGCAAATCTGGACACAGGCGTCCGGTACATGCACAAAGACCTCGGTGGGGCAAATGCCTCCTGGTCCACCCCGGGGAATGCCAACGGGAACATGTGGATCAATACAGCAGAGAGAGACGGAACCGCAGGCGTCGATGATGACGGCAACGGATATACTGATGACTGGATCGGATGGGATTTCGTGAGCAGCGCGGGATCCTTCTTTAATCCCTGCGTCACGGGAGAGGATTGCAGTGCGCAAGACAACGACCCCCGTGATTTCAACGGACATGGTACCCATACCTCCGGGATCGTCGCAGCCCTCAACAACAATGGCTACGCCACGGCGTCAGCCGCGGGAGGCTGGGGCGACGGGTCCCTTCAGGCTTCAGGGAACGGAGTGAAGGTGATGGCCCTCAGAATCGGCTGGTCCGGAAGAACCTTCTTCATCGGCGGTTCAGAAGTGGGCTACGTCAGCATGGACTTCGCGGCGCAGGCGTTCCGCTACGCGGCGGATAACGGAGCAATAATCGCCTCCTGCAGTTGGAGCTCATCCAATTCCGGGGGACTGGGCGATGCCATCGACTACTTTCTGGCAAACGGCGGCCTGATCTTCAAGTCAGCCGGGAACGCCGGCGATGAAGCGACCGACTATATGACCACCCGGGAAGACATCATATCGGTGGCCGCAACCGACGCCAACGATGTAAAGGCCAGCTTCTCCAGCTACGGAACCTGGGTCGATATTTCTGCCCCGGGCGAAGACATCATGAGTCTCTATCACGTTCACGATGATGAATCGGCCGACTATGTCGCCTCGGCCAGCGGAACCTCTATGGCGGCACCACTGGCTGCGGGAGTCGCAGCGCTCGTCTGGGCCCGGAACCCGGCCTGGACGGCAGCTCAGGTGCAGCAGCGCCTGTTTGATACCGCAGACGATATCGATGGGCTGGCGGGTAACTCCTCTTACGCGGGAAAGCTGGGAGCGGGAAGGGTAAACGCTTTCAATGCGCTGAACACTGGCGGCCCGACTCCACCCACTGCAGCCTTTTCTGGATCACCCACCTCCGGCTGCTCGCCTCTCACGGTCTCCTTTACGGACCAGTCAACCGGCGAAATCACCTCCTGGTCCTGGACATTTGGAGATGGTGGGTCCTCGACCACGCAGAATCCATCACACACCTACAATGCGGTTGGTACCTACGAGGTGGCACTTACCGTGACCGGTCCCGGCGGGTCAGACTCAGAGACCAAAACAGGCTACATCACTGTCTCCACATCACCGCTTGCCGATTTCTCGGGAACCCCCACATCCGGGAACACCCCGCTCACGGTCAGCTTCACCGACCTGTCAACCGGCAGCCCAACCTCCTGGTCATGGGACTTCGGTGACGGAGGATCCTCGACGGCTCAGAATCCAACCCACCAGTACACCGCAACCGGCACCTACACCGTCGCTCTGACGGCAACAAACGGATGTGGGTCACTAACTGAGACAAAAACCAACTACGTCACAGTGTCGGAAGGACCGACTGCGCCGGTTGCAGAGTTCTCCGGGACGCCGACCTCCGGCTGCTCGCCTCTCACGGTCTCCTTTACGGACCAGTCAACCGGCGAAATCACCTCCTGGTCCTGGACGTTTGGGGATGGTGGGTCCTCGACCACGCAGAGCCCCTCCCACACCTACAACGCGGCCGGTATATATGAAGTGTCCCTCACCGTGACCGGTCCCGGAGGGTCGGACACCGAATCAAAGACCGGGTATATCACCGTCTCCACATCACCGGTTGCCGATTTATCGGGCACCCCCACATCCGGGAATGCGCCGCTCACAGTCAACTTCACTGACCTGTCGACAGGCGGTCCGACCTCCTGGTCATGGGATTTCGGAGATGGGGGATCTTCCACGACACAGAACCCATCACATCAGTACAGTGCGGCCGGCACCTACACCATCTCGGTGACGGCGACGAACGGGTGTGGATCAACGACCGAAACAAAAACGGGCTACGTCACTGTGACCGAGCCGACGGCGCAGAGCATGCACGTGCAATCTGTCCAGGTGACAAAGCAGAACTTTTTCAATTTCCTATTCAGAGCCAACGCAACCGTCCGCATTGTGGATGCCGCTGGTTCGCCGGTGGAGGGCGCGACGGTTTCCGGCTCATGGTCCGGCGGCGCGTCAGGCTCTGCTCAGTTTACCACAAACTCCAGTGGGGAAGGGACCGCATCGTCAGGCTGGACAACAGGAAATCCTGACTTCACGTTTTGCGTGGATGATGTAACGAAGGATGGCTGGACCTACGACGCAGCCGCCAACGAAATGACCTGTAGCAGCAGCACAGGGTCGTCTTCGGCCACAGTCGCGACTGCAAACGTGGAGAATGCAGACCTGAAGAGCGTCCTGGAGAACTCGGCGGTGGCCTATCCAAACCCGTTCAACCCCAGCACCACGATCAGCTTTTACATCCCTGAGGATTCACGCGTGAGGGTCGAAATATACGACATCCTGGGCCGGAGCGTGAGCACCCTTCTGGACGATGATCTCCAGGCGGGGGTGAATTCGGTGAGATGGGACGGTACCGATGCCAACGGACGGCATGTGGGATCTGGTCAGTATATCTATCGGATTTCAACACCAAACGGGACAAACATTATTCGTAGAATGATGTTGCTCAAGTAGCCTCCTGATTCACTGACCTGTAAACGGGGCACGGACACAGCACAAAGCACGGCGTGGACAGGCAGCACGGTCAGAGCTGTGCGGACGCAAGGGTGGCGTTCGTGCCCCGGCCATTGTGGGGGACTCCTCCTATCCAGACAGAAGTGTGATCTGCGACACCTTCGGGCGTTCAGGGGTATCCCTCCGGCTGGCCGGCTTGTGCCTCGAAAACCTCCGTTTTTATGCGTCTCGTCACACAAGAACCGGCTGAAAGACTCCGGATTGTGATCTCTGAACACCACGCAAAAGAAAAGACCCCGTTCTTCGTCTTGCCTCTTGTGAGCAGCACTCCCCGGATTTATATTTCGGTAGAACCTTTCTCGGTGTTCTCAGCAGTTCAACCTCCCCTCCGAGAGCACTGACCTCCCCAAGCGGTGACAAGCCAGGAGAAATCTTTCTCTTCTTTGGAGCTGTTAGGCCTTCAGAGTTGACTCCTCCCCATCATCACAGTGGTCAAATCTCGTTCGGACGTGCACATGATCCGTCCGTGAACTGATCGAGAGCCTTGCGGACTCAGCACACGAAGAGACGCAGAAAGACGAATGCGCACCAACATACACATCAATAGGGGGAAAAACACAATGCTGCACAACAAGGTAGTTGCCTGGATGTTTCTGGTGGTAATGCTGTTGGGCTCTCACACTCCCCTCTGGGCTCAAGGCGGACTCGGTCAAGAGATCCAGCTTCCAGCGCCACCGGTGCTTATACAGCCGGCACTTCGCGCGGCTGACGTCCCGACATCCCCTACCTTCGCGTGGGGAGTTGCAGCCAACGCAGAGTCATACCATCTGCAAGTGTCAACCTGGCCGGACTTCTCGACGTTGACGCTCGACGAGACCGGAATAGTGAGCACATCATTTACACCACCTTTTCTCTTCGCGGACGGGACCACCTACTTCTGGCGGGTACGGTCCGTCAATAGCATCGGAGAGAGTCGCTGGGAGCCCGCGGTCAGTGGTTGGGTCTTCACCACGGTAACGGGCAGCCTGTCGCCACCGACACCAATCTCGCCTCCGTTCGAAGCTGTGGACGTACCTCTCATTCCGACATTTGTCTGGAACGAGTCCGAAGGAGCGACCGGCTATCACCTGCAGATTTCGAACTCGTATGCCTTTGACGTCGTCCTCTTTGAACTGGCGGGGATTCCGGGAACCAGCTTCACCCTCCCGGGACCATTGCCTCCGGGGATGCTCTTCTTCTGGCGCATCAGGGCGATCTCGGACGGCGGAACAAGCCTCTGGTCACCGACGATCACCGGCTGGCCATTTGTCACAACCGCTAGCATGATGGCTCCTCCGACAATGCTCCTTCCTGCGGAAAATGCGCAGGGGGTTTCGGTAACGCCCCTGTTCGTCTGGAGTTCGGTCCCCGGAGCAACAACGTATGACCTGGAGATTGGAATGGGACCTCTCCTCTTTGAGGCACCAGCCCAATTCTACGGCCTGCCGGACACCGTCTTCACCCTGCCCGTCCCCCTCGAAAACGCCACGACATACTACTGGCGTATCCGTGCGAATAGCGCTTCGGGATCGAGTGCGTGGACCGCGGGGTTCAGCGGTAGATCATTTACAACCGAACTTTCCAGTCTGCAGTCGCCGAATCCGATATCACCCGTCGACGGCACCGTGGGGGTTCCGAAGACACCCACACTCACCTGGAGTTCTGTTGAGGGCGCTGCATGGTATGACCTCCAGGTCGTCTCACCCCAGTTCATCGGAGGTACAGGATTCGCTCAGCAGGGTATTCCCGACACGGTCTTCACTGTTCCTCCGGGTGCGCTGAACGGCGGTGTTCTTTTCAACTGGCGTGTTCGGGCGGTTGGGCCCGCAGGAAACAGCCTCTGGGCTCCCTCGGGAGACGGTTGGTCGTTTGTGACAACACCTGACCAACCCGTCCCGCCTTTGCTCTTCATACCGGCCAATGGAGCCGTTGACCAGGCCCGCCACATCGTCCTGTCGTGGTGGAACAACACCGACGCCATCGCCTCCGCATTTCACGTTCAGGTGGCAACAGATCCTGCATTCAACGCCCTGGTTGTCGACCTGCCTCAGGTGCCACGGACAGAGGTGGAGCTGGTGCTAGACCTCTCGACAACTTACTACTGGCGCGTCAGGGGAATCAACACAAGCGGGATCGGCGACTGGTCCGACATATGGACGTTCGCCACCGGTTTGACATCCCTCATTCCACCCCGGCCTCTCTCGCCGGGCCAGGGTGCCACAAATGCGCCTCTCATCCCGACGTTTACCTGGGAATCGAGTCCGGGCGCCACGTCGTACCAGCTGCAGGTTTCCACACTGGAGAGCTTCAACCTGGAGTGGCTTCTCACAGTAAACGAACTCGGGATACCGGGAAACACCTACCAGCCCCCGGTCCCTCTCAGACGAGCCACTGAGTATTTCTGGCGTGTTCGGGCAATGAACGGAGTTGACACCAGTCTCTGGTCGCCTCTCCTCTCGGCCCGGACGTTCACAACGATCCAGCCTGCGCCGCCGGCGCCGGTGCTCGACAGTCCCCCGTACGGGACCGACGGCGTTTCGGTGACCCCGACACTGGTCTGGCATCATGCCATCGGAGCTCTCTTCTATGGAATCGAAATTGCGACGGACCCCGATTTCGTGAACATCGTCGGCGCATACTGTGGCGTTTACGGAAACTACTTCACGCTGCCGGATCCTCTCTCGGGCACTACGACCTACTACTGGCGTATGAATGCCACAAATTCAGGCGGAACGAGCGTCTTCTCAGAGATCTGGAAGTTCACGACGGGTGCATCCACCCCCGAACCCCCGTCGATCCTCGAACAACCTGAAGATCAGATCGTCCTGGTCGGGCAAACGGCCACGTTCCTCGTCAAGACCAGGGGAACCGGGCCTCTTTCGTTCCAGTGGCTGCGGAACGGTCTCGAGATTCCTGACGCGATCGGCCCGGTCTTCAAGACACCGATCGTTGCCGAAGCTGACGAAGGCGCCCGGTACCATTGTGTCGTAACCAATGTTCATGGCGTGGCCCGAAGCGACACAGCCCTGGTGCAACTCACGACGGCCCCCCGGTCGGTTGTTGAGAACAGCGGCTTCGAGTCGGGTCGTGATCCCTGGGTCCTCTTCACCGACGGCGTCGCAGACTACTCGACCGACGTTCCCGGATACGGGAGCAGCTGGGCGGCACGTGTCTCTGTTGTGGGAGAGGGAACGAACGTTCAGCTCTACCAATCTGAGATTTCCCTGGAGCCCAATACTCTGTACGAGCTGAGTTTCAAGGGACGTTCGAAGTGGGGACATGACGTCCAGGCATCGGTTCACAAGCATACCTGCCCGTACCCTTCGTACGGCCTCACTCTGAGCACGTTCGATCTCGACACGGTCTGGAACAGCTATTCGGTCGTTTTCAGGACTTCGGGCTTCAGTGTTCCTGTTCACGATGGGCGGCTGTCGTTGTATCTGGCCGACCATGATGCGGCTGGCGACGCCTTTGAATTCGATGATGTAGTTCTCGTAAAGGCAACGGCATCTGAAGAGATACAATCTCTCGTCCAGAATGCCGGGTTTGAAGCCGGCATCGACCCGTGGTTCTTCGCCACCAACGGCACGGCCTCGTTCGATGTCGATGCCCCCAGCGACGTCAGCATGCACGCGGCGCACGTGACCGTCTATGAGGAAGGTACCAACGTGCAGCTCTCGCAGGCGGGACTGAACCTGGAGTCAAATACGCTCTACAAGCTCAGCTTCAAGGCCTACTCGACAACGGGTCACGATCTGACCGTCTCCATTCACGAGGATAGTGCACCTCACCGCAGTCTTGGTCTCTCTGAGAGAGAGTTCGATCTCTCCTATAATTGGGAGACCTTTGCGGTGATCTTCACGACTCCCGACCTCTCCGGTTTCGCAGATGGGCGGCTCAGATTCTGGCTCGCGCCCTATGACGAAGCGGGAGATGAGTATTTCATCGACAACGTCGTACTGGAAGCCATCGGCAATCCCAAAGAGTCGGCGGGGTCCCTCCTGGCGAACCACGGCTTTGAGGAAGGGACTGCGGAATGGGTGCTGTATACGGACGGTGAGGCACGGCTTCTCGCCGACGGCCCCGGTGATGGAACACCAACGGCCGGGCATGTCGTCATCCTGAGCGAGGGCTCAAATACCCAGCTTTACCAGCCCGGGGTCGCCCTCGAACCGTTGACGTCATATATTCTTACGTTCAAAGCCTACTCCAGCCGTGGCGCGGATCTCTCCGTGTCGCTGATGGAGCACGCAGCTCCCTTTGCGAGCTATGGCCTGGATGCAGTGGAGTTCGACCTCGGGAGATCGTGGGGAACCTTCAGCATTCCGTTCACAACGCCTGCCGGCCTAGCGGGTGACGGACGGCTGCAGTTCTGGCTCGCGTCGTACTCGACAACGGGCGAGCACTACTACTTTGACGACATCCTGCTCCAGAAGGTCAATGGAGCAAGTCCGTCAGTGTCCGGTCCCGAAACGGCGGTGGGAGAGAGCTCTGCACTTCCCGTGGACTACATCCTGAGCGGGAACTACCCGAATCCGTTCAATCCGACCACGACCATCAGCTTTGGTCTGCCCGAACCGTCGGAGGTAACGCTGAAGGTCTACAGCGTCCTCGGCCAGGAAGTCGCAACCCTGGTTGAGGGAACGCGTCAGGCAGGCTATTCACAGGTCGTGTGGAACGTGAAGAACTACGCCGGCAGCGAACTCAGCAGCGGCGTCTACTTCTATCGACTCACGGCTGTTGGAATATCGGGCAAAACCTTCGTGGACCAGAGGAAGATGCTGCTGTTGCGCTAGTAGCGGGGTCTCGAAGACAGGATCAGGTTCTCGTGCCCATCGACGAGACCAAAAGGGAACAAGAATGCCGGAGCCACCTCCGGCATTCTTGTGTCGAGGGTTCTCTACGTGAAAATGATCTGGCCTCCGGCAGCTTTTTCGTAAAACTCTCCGACAGAGATGATCCCGTCAACCTGTGGACAGAAGTCATTCATCGAGAGGTGGAACATGTCGACAGTTGCCTTGCAGGCGTAGAGCTCTCCACCCGCGTCATGAATCATCTCCAGAAACTCTCTCACCGGAGGGATGTCAAGCTTCTCCATCTCCTTCATCATCTTGCTGGTCGCAAAGGCGGACATCCCGGGAATTGCACCAACAACCGTAGGGATATGCATCGCCGGATTGCCGACAGTTGCCACCTTCAGATGATCCATTCGCTTGTTTATGATGGCATCAAGCCCGAAAAAGGTGAAGAACAACGAGGCATCCATCCCTTCCATCCGCGCCCCGTTGGCCATGATCAGACCCGGGTACACGCCTTCGAGCGAGCCTTTCGAGACGACAATAGAGACTTTTTCAATTGGTTGAGGGGTTGTATCGGACATCCTGTTGCCTCCTTAATTACTTAAATGCAGCCTTTCGGTTTGGGTAATCCGGCAATCTTTGCGGATTTTTTGGCTGGTCCTTTTGGGAACAGCTGGTAAAGCTCTTTCGTGGCCACTCCACTCTCTTTGGTCAATTTTCGAATGGACGGTGCATCCCCCTTCGCCTCGAACTCCTTCCTCATGAAGTTGATCACCAGCCAGTGCCTTTCTGTCAACTCCTCTATCCCTTCCTGCTTGGCAAGCTCCCGGGCAATATCTTCAGTCCATTCCGACCGATTTGACATGTGGCCGTCTGCATCGAACTCTATGGTTTTAGCATCTACAACTGCCGTTGTCATCGCGTACTCCTCTTCGTTGGTGATAGTGTTACTGAATTTGCATTGACTTTTCGCTTGCCTGCGCAGACACTGCGGATTGATTCGCGACGTTCTTGAGGAACGTGATAGCGAATGCCAGCCCTCTCTTCATTTCCGGTGTCTTGATTTCCTTCAGCAACGACAGGAGAGAAACATTCTCCGGAACCTGAACGTCCAGTTGCTTGTATATCCCAATCGCGTTGTTTATCGTCTGGAGCATATCGGGCTGGGTCAGATTCTTCACCGTATTCAGAATGGTCACGACATTGTCACCGAGGTTCTTCACATCCTCGGGCGCAAATGAGGTCACCACGGTATCAGCAACTCCGTTGAGTTCCTTGGCAAACCTGAAATACCCCTTCCTGTCGAGCTCATCCAGCCTGTTCATGAGATCGCCTGTCAGTTCCCGGGAAATCGGCGAGAAATCGACGAGGAAGTCTCGTATGCTTTCCAGCTGCTCAATGGTTGCGCTGATCGTATTCACGTTTCGCAAAAGCTTCTTACCAAGCGCGAGGACATCACCCGTGTTCATGTAGTCATGGACATCCTCCAGCTCGACAAGAGCCGTTTGATAGACGTCTTTGCCAACCCGAGTCAGGTCCTCTCTCAGGTCTTCCATCTCACGTCGATGCCGCCTCTGAAGCTCGATCTCCTCCAGAATGACATCCAGCTTCTTATTAATTGAATCGATCTGGGGTTGAAGTGCGTTCTCGTTCATATCACATCCTTTTGCCGGCCATGGTCATGTTGGACTCAATGGGCAGCTCGAGCCCCTTGAGCAGGAAGTTCCAGTACATCCAGCGGAACATGATCTTCCCGTAGTGATTCATCTGTGTCTCCTCCAGAAGGGAGAACGGTCCCACTCCGGGAAGCGGGAATTTTCCTGGAAGCGGCTCTGTGTCGTAGTTGAAATCGATCAGAATGCCTTTGCCGAAGCCGGATTCGATGAAGCAATTGGCATGACCGTCAAAACGGGCACGGAGCGGGTGTCCGTCGATCGCGCTGAGGAAGTTCTCCTGCAGGATATCGGCCTGGAAATGCGCCACGGATCCAGCCTTGGAACTCGGAAGGTCTGTGGCATCGCCGATGACAAAGATGTTCTCATGCTGCTTCGACTGAAGGGTCTGGTTGTCTGTGGGAATGAAGTTGAATTCGTCTCCCAGACTACTCCGGTTGATAGCTTCGCTCCCCATGTTGGTGGGGATGGTCACCAGGACGTCGAACAGAATCTCGACCTCATCCCAGGAAACGATGGCCTTTTTCTCATTGTCGACCCTGGCAATGTTGAATTCTGACGTCAGCCGGATGTTCTTCTTGTCGAGAAAATCACCCAGGATGGCCGATGCCCGTGGTTTCGTGAACGCACCAGGGAGAGGCGTCACGAAGTGGATGTCAACCTTGTCCCTCATTCCTCGTTCGGTGAAATACCAGTCGGCAAGAAAGACGAATTCCAGCGGAGCAACGGGACACTTTATGGGCATCTCACAGATGTTCAGGACGAGTTTGCCCCCTTCCCAGTGCTTGAAGAAATCTGCCAGAGCGCACGCCCCTTCGATGGTGTAGAAATCGAAGACGTTTTTGTGCCAGAGCCCATCCTGCATTCCCTCTGTTTCAGAAGGACGGATTTCCGCACCTGTGGCAATGATGAGATAGTCGTATGGGAGAACGACGCTATTCTTGAGCAGGACGCGGTTCTTCTCCGGCTCTATGAGGTCGATTTCAGACTTGACGACCTGTGCCCCTGTCGGAAAAAAATCCCGCTTTGGCTTGACGACGTCTTTGCAGCTGTAGATCCCGAATGGGATAAAGAGGAATCCGGGCTGGTAGTAATGCGTTTCGTACTGGTCGACGATGGTGATCTGCCAGTCGTTCCTGTCAAGGACTGCGGACAGCTTGTTCAGCATCATCGTTCCGGCAGTCCCGGCTCCAAGGATGACGAGCTTCTTCATTGAATTGACACCTCCGATATCCCCGTTTAGGTCTGGGATTAGTGAATTGCCTTCACGGTTACGCGGTGAGAAGAACCTTCAGGCGGTTTTTTATGGAGCGACAATCTCCATGGTCAGTGTACACCTCACAGACCCTGCACTCTTTCTTCGCACAGAATTCACCCTTCTCTTTGAGGATCCAGCAAGGGACCGCATTCCCGTCGAATGCCGCACACATTTCCCTGTCCCTGTCGCCGCATTTCACAATCGCCCAACAGGGGATGAGTGAGAGCATCCTTCTGATCCCTTCGATGCTGACCTTGTCTTCGGTAATTGCCTTGCGGACGCAGGTCAACCGTTCGATGTCCCACTGCGAGTAGAGCCTGTGCCCACTCTTCTTCCTATAGGGTAGGATCAACCCCTCCCGTTCATACATCCTGAGCGTATGAACGGAAACGCTCAGCATCCGGGCGGCCGTGCCGATCGAAAAGACTGGGGTGTCAGGTGTTTGTTCAGGCGCCATGGATGATTTCATCAAATCTAGATTCTGGAATGGCAAGTTTTATGCCAGTCAAGAATCTAGATTATTCGCCCATTTTGGGCCCTTTTGGCCATTCTTCCTCTCATTTTCAATAGAGAGACTGTCCGGTTTCCTGAATTTGGGAGGGTATCGATCCAATGGAGGTGCAGACCAGGCGCAGACCACGTA
>JBATTW010000349.1:0-2759 GCA_049670805.1 Bacteroidota bacterium | reverse complement strand
CTCGTTTTCGAGGGCGTGTGGGCTTGGCGAACCGGTTTTCATGGGTGACCTCGTCTGAGAAAATATACATCTTCCCCCGGAGGGGCACAACTATGAAGATCCCGCTCATCGCAATACTCCTCGCTCTGGCGCATGCTGCTCAGGGGCAGAGCTGGATCCGTGTGAACCAGCTCGGCTATCTTCCGCACTCGAAGAAGATCGCCGTGCTGGTCAGCACTGACACCTCACTTGTGCCGCACTCCTTTGAGCTCCGGGACAGACTCACCGGCCTTTCGGTGTGGAGGTCGGATTCTCTTCTTCCATCCGGCCCGTACGGTCCGTTTCACTCCACCTATCGTCTTGACTTTTCCGGCTTCACAGATCCGGGCGCCTACATTGTCCGTCTCGGAGAGATTCAGTCACCTCCGTTCCGGGTGGACTACGATGTCTATGATGGAACGGCCGATTTTCTGCTGCAGTATATGCGCCAACAGCGGTGCGGGTACAATCCTTTTCTGGATGATTCGTGCCACACCCGTGACGGCTACATGATTTATCATCCTGCAGGCGATTCATCGTTTATCGATGTCCGGGGCGGGTGGCATGATGCTTCTGACTATCTCCAGTATGTTGCGACCTCCGCGAATGCCGTCGTTCAGATGTTTCATGCCTACCGACAGAATCCCGACGTCTTCTCGGACCGGTTCGACGCCGACGGGCGTCCCGCACCAAACGGTATCCCGGACATCCTTGATGAGGCCAGTTGGGGAATTGACTGGCTTCGGAAGATGAATCCCCGGCCGGGGGTGATGTTCAATCAGATCGCGGACGACAGGGACCATCGCGGCTTCCGGCTTCCCACCGAAGACACCGTCGACTATGGTCTTGGCGCCGGTCGGCCTGTCTACCTTTGCACGGGCAGACCGCAGGGTATCTATGAGTACAAGAACAGGACAACCGGCATTGCCTCCACTGCCGGAAAGTTTGCTTCCGCGTTTGCTCTTGCCGCCCTGACTGTGAAAGAGTACTATCCGGAACTCATCCCGGAGCTGGAGCAAAAGGCCGAGTCGGCTTTTCGATTCGGGGAAGAACATCCCGGAGTTTGCCAGACGGCCCCCTGCCTCGCTCCCTACTTCTACGAGGAAGAGAACTGGGTTGATGACATGGAGCTTGCCGCGCTCTTCCTCCATCAACTCACGGGGGATGAGGCGTATCTGCAGGCAGCTGTTGAGTACGGGAGGCGTGAGCCGGTCACCCCCTGGATGGGTGCCACGAGCGCGCGCCACTATCAATGGTACCCGTTTGTAAATCTGGGGCACGCGCTTCTGGCAGAATCAGAGGACCAGGAAACCAGCACGATCTTCAAAGAGTTCTTGAGAAAAGGTATCCAGCGGGTACACGAGCGGGGTTCTCAGAATGCGTTCGGTTTTGGTGTGCCGTTTATCTGGTGCTCCAACAACCTCGTGAGTGCGATGCTGACACAGCTTCGGCACTACTCCTCGACGGTCCATGACACGAGCTATCGGTTTATGGAAGCAATGCTGCGGGACTGGCTGTTCGGGTGCAATCCGTGGGGGACGAGCATGATTGTGGGACTGCCCCCGGGGGGGACCTCCCCGAAGGATCCCCATTCTGCCTTTACTCACGTCTACGGTTATGAGATCAATGGTGGCCTGGTTGACGGACCCGTCTACGGCTCGATTTTTCGGGGATTGAAGGGGATTCACCTCTCACGGGAAGATCCATTTCAGGAGTTTCAGTCTGACCTAGCGGTCTACCACGATGATTGGGGGGATTACTCCACAAACGAGCCGACGATGGACGGGACGGCGAGTCTCAGCTACTACCTCTCATCTATGGATGCGGAGGGGAGAGACGGGTCACCCCTGCGGAACTGTTCCAGGATACTCGGGGGGATCACCAGGATGGATACATCCAGGCCTGTTGTCTATCTCGCCTTCACAGGCCATGAATTCGCAGATGGTGGTGAGATCATCAGGAGGACGCTCGGGGCGGCCGGTGTGAAAGCATCCTTTTTCTTTACAGGAGATTTCTACAGAAACGCAGCTCACGCCCTGCTTGTAAGAGATCTCGGGGAGGACGGTCACTATCTGGGCGCTCATTCGGGAAGGCATATCCTCTATGTGGACTGGGCGGATAGGGACTCGCTTCTCCTTACACGTGTCGAGTTCGAGGAGGATCTCAGAGACAACTTCGAGGCCATGCAGCTCCGGGGGATACCCGCCACTTCGGGCCGGTACTTTATGCCGCCGTATGAATGGTATAACGGAACAATCAGCAGCTGGAGTGCCGAGTTGGGGCTGACCCTCGTAAACTTCACTCCCGGGACATACGCCAACGCGGACGACACCACCCCGGATATGGGGGAGCGGTACCGGAGCAGTGCCCAAATCTTTGAATCGATTCTGCGCTACGAGAAGCGGTCCCCGACGGGGCTGAACGGGGTCATACTTCTGATGCATATCGGGACGGATCCAAGGCGAACGGACAAATTCTATCTGCATCTCGAAAGGCTACTTTCGGAACTGAAGACCCGTGGTTACAGGTTCGAGCGGTTCGGCGGGGATTGATTTCCAGCCTCAAAACCTTTGTTTTCGGTGCAACACGGCGCAACTTCTGCCTGCTCGCACCGTACTGTAGACAGGTGGAGGGGGGTGTATTTCGAGCGTCCAGCGTCGCGATTTTCATATTCGGACCCCAATCGATGAGAAGTCTTATCACCTCAGAGGAAACATCATCAGCGATGAGCAGTGCGTCTC
>JBATTW010000348.1:0-2620 GCA_049670805.1 Bacteroidota bacterium | reverse complement strand
AGGCAGTCTGACGAGACGCGACAGAATCCCGTCATACACTTTTCTGGGCATGAGTGTCGGATGGTCATCGCCGTTGTCGTCGACATACCAGTCCATGTGATTGAACAGGTATTTCTTGTGCTTGTTCAGAAGCTGGTAGTCCACGTAGTAGAGCCGCTTCCAGAAAATGCTCTCAGGCTCGGTCCCACCCAGCGGAATGACGCTGTTCTCTTCCATCCGTCTGATGAGAGTCTCACGTGTAACGTCAAAGTAGATGATCGAATCATAAAGAGGCCTGAGGTCCGCAATCGCGGCTCCAATACCATGGCAGATCAGAGCCGCCGGTGCTTCTGGGGATGGCTTCGCTTTCTTTGTTTTCTGGATCTTCTTCTTGAGTCTGGCGATCGCGGCCGGAACCATAAGGTCCTTCAACCTCCCGTTGTTGCAGACAATGCCAAACGACGGGTCATCGGTCAGGTAGGGGCGAACATACCTCTCTATCCCGGCCCGGGATTTGTAGAGAGAGCTGACATCCACCGCCTCCACCCCCAGGCCCTGCTCACTCAACAGGAGGCTCACCCTTTCCACAACGTCCTTGAACTGCGCGCCCAGGAACCCGTCCAGAGCCACCACAATGGGTCTGTTTCTCTTTGTTTGCTGTCTGGCAATCATATCACAGATAGAACGAGAGACGTTCTCTTTTCCCATTATAATAGAGCGTCCCCATCCATCGGGGATCTGGGGGTCATTGACTGCATCGACCAGCGTATACCAGGGCATCTCTTCTTCTCCCGGAAATTGATGGATGTAAGTTAAGGGATGGCATTTGAGATAATCAAGGTGTAGGCAGCCTCTTGAATATGTTAGTAGGTCGGATTATCATTGTAGGGCCTCACAACTCAATAAGGACTGAGATGACCTCTATTGAAAAGGACAGAAACATTGTCCGCGATCTTGCACGAAGAGTTGCCGAGATAGCTGCTGACCCGATTCAGGATGTGCGGCGTGATATGTGGAAACGCCTGAACCGGCTCGAGCGCCAACGCCCGCTGATACAGATTCAGGCCATCGACTGGAACATCTGGGAGGAGCTGATTCCCCATGACCGGATAAAGGTGTCCGATCCGTTTCTTCGGATGGAGGAGATGGAATTGCGGAAGCGGATCTACGCCTGGGAAAACCTCCACGATGACCGTGTCACGGACGATGTGATTGCATGTGAGATCGTCATCAACGGCGATATTGTCAAGACCGGTTGGGAAGTTTCCTCGGATCTGGAGATGCCCGAAGACCCCTCGGGCGCGTACGCGGTCCACCCTGTGATCCACGAGGAAAAGGACCTGGACAAGATAACAACACAGCCGAAGGTCTCTGTCGACCAGGAGAAGACCGACCGGAAATACGAAAAACTCTCCGAGCTCTATGACGGCATCCTTAGGGTGGAGAAGCGTGGCCCGGACTTTTTCTGGTATTGCCCGATGGACTGGTTCATTCAGTGGCGTGGCATCGAGCAGATGTACGTGGATCTCCTCGAAAGACCGGCATGGATACACGACGCTCTCGAGCGGATGACCACCGGATACCTGAGTTATCTGGAGCAGCTGGAGCAGCTGAAAGTGCTGTCGCCCGGCAACGGAAACACCCGGCTCGGATCGGGAGGGTTTGGCTGGACGGACGAGCTCCCGCAGCCTGATGCCAATGGTGACCATGTGAGACTCAAGGATTTGTGGGCCCGTGCCTCGACACAGATATTTACAGAGGGCGTCTCGCCCGAGATGCATGATGAGTTTGCGATTCAATACGAGAACCGGGTGCTGAAGCGTTTCGGCCTCAGCTGCTACGGTTGCTGCGAGCCGCTGGACATGAAGATGCATGTCGTCCGGAAGATCGGAAATCTCCGCCGCGTCTCGATGAGCCCCTGGGTGAATATCGATCGGGGGGCGGAAGCAGTGGGGAAGGACTTCGTCTTCACGCACAAACCGAACCCCACCACAGTCAGCATGCACACCTGGGACCTGGAGCTGGCACGCCAGCAGCTTACAGAAGCTCTCCAGAAGACACGAGACAACTACGTGGAAATTGTCCTCCAGGATCTCCACACGCTGCACGGTGAACCGCACCGTCTGAACGAGTGGAGCCAGATGGCCCAGGAGCTGGCGGCTGATTCTGCCTGAGGTGCTCAGATTATTCGCGGGAAGCACGGTATGCATCAAAAACCTGCGGGGGGATGATCCTGACGTTATTCATCGTGTCAACCGTTCTCATTACGCTGGCCCTGCTCTTCTACTCCGTGGGGGTATGGTCAGAGCGGATTGCCCGCTACCTGAAGTCGTGGCATGTGGCCGCCTTCTGGACCGGCTTTTTTTTCGACGTATCCGGAACGTTTGCCATGCACCGGCTGGCCGAAGGACCTTTCGACCTGCTGAACGCGCACACGCTCACCGGACAGATCGCCCTCTGGCTCATGCTGGCCCACGCAATATGGGCCACCCGGGTGGTCCGGAATGGAAGCAGGGAAGTGCGGAGAGGATTCCACCGGTACAGCCTCTTCGTGTGGCTGGTCTGGCTGGTTCCTTACTTCGGCGGGATGTATCTCGGTATGAGCAAGTAGTTGCGGTCGGAAAATAGTAAGACTCAGTCC
>JBATTW010000347.1:0-4438 GCA_049670805.1 Bacteroidota bacterium | reverse complement strand
GTAGGTGCGGTTTCATGTGGCTGTCTTGCGAAGGACGGGCACGACGTCATCGGAGTGGATGTGGCGGATGTGAAGGTGGATATGATAAACAGGGGCCAGTCACCGGTGGTTGAGCCTGAGATTGGCGATCTGATGAAACGTGGCGTGGAGTCGGGCAAGCTGCGCGCCACCAAGGATGCTGAGGAGGCAATCCTGAACTCCGACGTCTCCTTTATTTCCGTCGGCACCCCGTCCAGAGAGAACGGGAGTATTGATCTTCGGTACGTGCAGGCTGTCTGTGAACAGATCGGGGAGGTGCTGGCGAAGAAGGACGGTTTTCATGTCGTGGTGGGGCGTAGCACGATGCTCCCGGGCAGCAGTCGGTCGCTGGTTATCCCCACGCTCGAAAAGGCCTCCGGAAAGGTTGCCGGTCGCGAATTCGGCGTCTGTTTCAATCCGGAATTTCTGCGGGAGGGGACATCGGTCTTCGACTTCTACAATCCCCCCAAGACGGTCCTGAGCGCGACAGACGATCGGTCTCTCGGGCTCCTCAGGGAAATCTACAAGGATCTTCCGGGCGAGGTCTTCGAGACCACGCTCGAGGTGAGCGAGATGGTGAAGTATGCGGACAACAACTTCCACGCAGTCAAAGTGACGTTCGCAAATGAAATAGGGATGATCTGCAAGGGACTCGGCATTGACAGCCATGCGGTAATGGATATCTTCTGCCGGGACACAAAACTGAACCTCTCACCGTACTACCTCAGGCCGGGCTTCGCATTCGGGGGGTCATGCCTCCCAAAGGACGTCAGGGCGCTGCGGTACCAGGCCAGGGCGATGGATCTGGAAACTCCGCTGCTCCATTCTCTTATGGAGAGCAATCGGCTTCAGGTGGAAGCCGTGGCAAACCGTATCATGGGCTTTGGCAAGAAACGTGTCGGGTTTCTCGGGTTCAGCTTCAAGGCGGGGACGGATGACCTGAGAGAAAGCCCGACCGTTGATGTGATCGAGACCCTCCTTGGGAAAGGATACGAGGTGAAGATCTACGACCGGAATGTGAAGGTGGCCCGATTGCTGGGTGCAAACCAGAGCTATATCGAGCAGAGGATCCCGCACATCGCGGCGCTGATGAGTGAGACGATCAAAGAGGTGGTTGACGATTGTGAGGTCATTGTCATCGGGAATAGGGGCGAGGAATTCCAGGAAGCCATTGCGAATGTTTCGGCTGATACGATCGTTTATGACCTGGTGCGGGTGGAGAAAACAAAGACTTCGGAAGGGAGCTACGTTGGCATCGCCTGGTAAACGTGTCCTGATTATTGTGGAGAATCTGCCCGTCCCGTTTGACAAACGGGTTTGGAACGAAGCGAAGGCCCTCACCCGGGCCGGCTACAGCGTGAGCGTGATCAGTCCGGTGGGAAAAGGGTACGAGAAGCGGCACGAGGAGATCGATGGCATTGCCGTGTACCGTCATCCGCTTCCCGCCGAGGGGAGCGGTCCTCTAGGGTATGCGGTGGAGTACAGCGTAGCGCTCTTCTGGGAGACGCTGCTCGCTTTTCGAGTTCTCTTTACGGGAGGGTTCGATGCCATTCACGCATGCAATCCTCCGGATACGATTTTCCTCATCGGTCTGCTCTTTCGTCTCTTTGGGAAGAAATTTCTCTTTGACCACCATGACATCAACCCGGAGCTCTACATCGCGAAGTTCGGGCGCAAGGGGTTCTTTTACTACCTCATGATAACGCTGGAGCGTCTCACGTTCATGACCGCTCATATTTCGATTGCCACCAATGCTTCCTACAGGGAGATCGCCATCCTGCGCGGCAGGATGCGACCGGACAAGGTTTACATCGTCCGGAGTGGCCCCGATCTGAAGAAGTTCCGGCCGGTGCCGCCGGACGAGACTCTGAAGGAAGGTAAGAAGTATCTGGTCGGGTACGTGGGCGTCATGGGGAAACAGGAAGGGTTGAACTACCTTCTGGACGCAGCAAGCCATGTGCTCCATGACCGCGATCGCAAGGACGTGCTGTTCGTCATCATCGGCAGCGGGACGGAGTTCGGAGCCATCCGGGAGTATGCAAATAAACTGGGTCTGAACAGGCACGTGCGCTTTACCGGTCGGATTCCCGACGACGAGCTCCTCACCTATCTCTCCACAGCAGATGTGTGCGTCAACCCGGACGTGGCGAACGAGATGAACGACAAGTCAACGATGAACAAGGTCATGGAATACATGGCGCTGGGGAAACCTATCGTACAGTTCAATCTCACCGAGGGGCGGCGGTCCGCGCTGGAGGCGTCCCTCTACGCCAGAAAGAACGACGCGACTGATTTCGCGGACAAGCTCCTCTTTCTGCTCGACAACGAAAACCTCCGACACAGGATGGGCACATTCGGGAGAGAGAGGGTGGAATCCGTCCTTGCCTGGGAGTACTCCGAGAAGGTCCTGCTGGAGGCGTACCGCGCGCTCTTCAGCAGCTAGTGTTTTCCGCGCGAGGGTAAGGCCGCCCACGGTGATCCGTTCCCCCCGATGTGTTCTCATCGGACCCAGCGTAGCTCCACCGGAAGGCACCTTGAGCCTGTATAACAGGATTTGTCCTTCTCGTGTGACCGCAGGCACAGCATTTTCCTTCCTTTTTGTAGATTATTCCATTGTACCGATCACACCGGTGGACACTTCATCGCAACCTGTCTGCGATTGCTTCCACCTCGGTTTTCAGGACCCATCGTCGGTGTGAACTCTTAACCAACTTACCAATACACTTTCATCCGACCCTTGCTGCACAGGGTGGCGTCTCACAAAATCTTGTTTGAGGTTGCAAATGTGGTATGTTTTTAAGTACTTTACATCGTTCACCTCAACCAAATTGCCACCCCGACAGGTCTGCTCGTCTTTTGGAGCGAACCGCCGAGGATAGAGTATCACCTCTTCATCGGCCTGTGTGTAGCTGGTTGACCATGTTGTGGGGGGCATGGCAATGCCATTGATACGTAACAGACCAACATACGTTTATCTTCTGATCGTACTCGACTGGCTCACTATCGTCGGGTCCCTGATCGCAGCCACCATTCTTCGCGGCCGCACCTTCCATGGGGGGTTCTCCCTCGTTGGCGCTCCGCTCTACCTTGAAGCGCTCTTCATTGTTTTGTACAGCGGTGCGATCATCCTTGTCTTCCACTACTACTCTCTCTACCGCGTCAATGTCCTGATCAGTGTTGCGGATCAGACGATCCGCATCATCAAGGCCCTTGTCGTTGCCGTTCTGGGTATTGCGTTTCTGGCGTTCTTTGTCCGTGCCGATTTCATTCTGGACAGCCGTCTCGCAATTATCTACTTCACCGTGATCTCGTTTTCGCTCTTCCTGGGTGGGAGGGTGATTCTCTTCCGTAACTTCATGCATGTGCTAACGCAGCACAGGGTATTCCAGCGGAACGCGGTGATTATCGGCGGGGGAGAGGTGGGGAAGAATGTGGCGATCAACATCTTTCTCCACGATCATCTCGGGCTGTCGCTGGTGGGCTTTCTGGATGACCAGATCCCTCTCGGAAAGGCGGTGTTCAATGGAGCGAAGGTCATTGGCCGGCCGTCGGAGGTGAAGGAGATCTGCAAGGTCTTTGACGTCCACGAAATCATTGTGTGTCTTGAAAACGTTGATCAGGCGACGTTTATCGAAAGCCTCGAGTTGGCGGTAGCTACGAAGGCGACCGTAAAGGTCTCATCGCCCCTCTACGCGGTGATTCCGGATCGCCTTGACATGGAGAAGTATGGCAACGTTCCGGTCGTGGGCGTCTCGCAGTACGGCCCGAGCGCGGCGCTGGAGGTGTACAAGAGAATTTTTGACTCTCTCGTCGCAGCGGTTGGACTGGTCCTGCTTGCTCCGGTGCTCGCGATGATCTCCCTCACCATCAAGCTGGATTCCCGGGGGCCCGTGTTGTTTACCCAGACGCGCATCGGCAAGAACGGCAAACCGTTTCAATTCTACAAGTTTCGCTCCATGGTGGGCGGTGGCGGCGGTGATGTGGGCAGGGAAGAGAAGTACGCCCAGCTCATCCGCGGGGACTGGGCGGGTGGCTCGGAACAAGCGCCCACAAAAATCGTGGACGAGAGCAGGGTCACAAAGATTGGTTCCATTCTCCGTCGATCCAGCCTGGACGAGCTGCCGCAGTTGTACAATGTCTTGCGAGGCGAGATGAGTCTCGTGGGTCCGCGTCCGTGTCTTCCCTATGAGTGGAAGCACTACGAGGAATGGCACAAAAAACGACTGAGTGTGACCCCCGGATGCACGGGAATGTGGCAGGTCCTGGGCCGGAGCCAGGTTGGGTTCCAGGACATGGTCATTCTGGACCTTTTCTACAGTCAGAACGCATCTTTCCACCTGGATCTCTGGCTGCTGCTCAAGACAATACCGGTCATGGTATTCGGAAAGGGGGGAAAATAGGCGCATTGTTCGGGTTGAGG
>JBATTW010000346.1:0-2324 GCA_049670805.1 Bacteroidota bacterium | reverse complement strand
TGAAAGCGCCCGGGTACTCGAAATCCCGACACCAACATGGCAAGCATATGACGCACAGTTCTACGACACGAAGATGCCAGATCAGGTTCCTCTGAGTCATCAGGAACGCGCCTATACCTCGCCGACCTGGTATTCCCCTGACAAATAGGACAACTATCCACTCTGGGAAGACCAAAAAGGAAGAAGCTCACGCTGATCACAATGGGAGAGATCCTCTTGACATACCGGGGTAGAGTCGTTGCGATGCTAGCAATCATCTTCGGGCTCTACCCCGATGCATGTATCTGCCAGGATAGTCCCTCGCATGATGAACCAGGAGCCGGGATACACGGGACTCACCAGCCGCACATGAATCACATCGCCGTCTTCGGAGGTGTGACTGTAAACCTGGAGAAGAAAGGTTCGTCGCCAACCATCGGTGTTGATTACACACGCAGACTTACGGATGGAAAACCAATTCTCGGCGTGGGATTCTTTGGAGAGGCAATTCTCGCGGCGCACACAGAATGGCTCGTGGGAGCGCTGTTCTACTACAAACCCTTCCCAGCCCTCTGGTTCAGGGCCGGACCGGGTGTGGAGTTCATAACGGGAGAGGCGGAGGGGGGATCTCACAACGACGAGCATCTATCCCACAGCACCGAGTTCGTCTTCCGTATTGGCGCGGGATACGCCTTCAATGTGGGAGTGTTCACGCTGGTGCCCGGGATCGATCTTGATATCGTGCGAGAACATACTGCGCTTGTCGCAGGCCTCAATGTGGGATACGGGTTTTGAGATTCCATGGGTACCCCAGCCATAACCCCGGCCGCACCTCCACCCAGAGGACAGCTCCTGCTGGGGGGTAGCGTTTTTGTGCTGGGGCAGTTTAGTCCGTTGCTGGTACCGCTTGTCGTCAATTCTGACCTGCCGGGGGGCTGGAAGACGGCCGTCTCCGGCCTGCTGATGCTCGGGGTTCCGGAGCTGGCGATCCTCGCAGCAGTAACCATCCTGGGCAAATCCGGTTATGAGTACCTAAAGGGTCTGATACTCCGTTTTCTCAAGCGCCATGTCGTACCCCGTGAGGTAAGTCCCACGCGCTACTGTATTGGGCTTGTGCTGTTCTTGATTCCCATCTTGTGGGGCTGGGCCTCACCATACCTTGAACATCTTTTTGGTGGCCTTGAAGCAAACCGTTTGTGGTATGCGGCCGCCGGGGATTTCCTCCTCATTGTCAGTCTTCTCATCCTGGGAGGGGATTTCTGGGAGAAGCTCCGTGCTCTCTTCGTTTACCGATCAAAAGCCCATTTCCCCCCTTGAGCCGTATAGTTGAACCGAGGCGTTAAGTCTCGTATATTTGGCTTTGAACCGATCGAAATACAAGGCCACCTACGCGTGAAACCCCATCTTCGCAACAGCTACTTTTTCCACATTGGCTTTGCCGGCCTTCTCCTCGGATTTCTGATCTTCCTCTTTCTGGGGCCCCCAACGTCCGAAGACACAGCAAAGAGAATCGTGATAACCGATGGAGACCTGGAGCAGCTTCGCATTTCCTGGTTTCGGCGCTGGCAAAGGAACCCCACGCAACAGGAGATGCAGGGCTTACTACAGCGGTACGTTCGCGAGGAGGTTCTGTACCGTGAGGCGCTGGGACGGGGCTATGACAAGGATGACCCCTTGGTGCGAAGGGCCATGCAGCAGAAGATGGAGTTCCTGGGTCAGTCCCAGGCACAGACCGACACGATCAATGACGAACAGATCGAAGCCTTCTTCGCCCTCCGGCGAGAGCAGTACCGCGTTCCAGCCGTGATCAGTTTTGTTCACATATTTTTTAATGTCGACAAGCGTGGTGCGACAGCCGAAGCAGATGCTCGCTCGGCGATTGCCGCCCTTCGCGAAGCGGGTCCGGAGGACTCCGCGATATCCAGTTACGGAGATCGGTTCCTGCTCCAAAGCAGGTACCACCAGCAGACGGCACGGGAAGTCCGCTCCGCGTTCGGGGAAGAGTTCACGAGCGCAATCCTGGAATTGAAAGCCGACCGATGGGAAGGTCCGATCCGCTCTGGATACGGTCTCCATCTCGTTTATCTGTATCAGCGCGAGAATTCATACATCCCCGCGTGGGAATTGCTCAAGCCCAAAACTCTAGAAGACATGGAGATGGAGGCGCGCACAGCTGCCAGAGAGCTGTTCTATACAGAAATCCTTCGGACATATCAGATCATTTTTCGGGGAGAGGCGCTAAATGTCGTCGAGGGAGGGACTGGCGAATGAGGCATTTTCTCATCGGAGCCGCACTGCTCGTGTTGCTCCTTCTCTCTTCCCTCACACACGCTGACACGGTCTTT
>JBATTW010000345.1:0-1507 GCA_049670805.1 Bacteroidota bacterium | reverse complement strand
TGCCAAGGCCATGTTCCTGAGCACGGCGCAGCGTGAGCACATCTTCCGGGCGAAATCCAGGATCCCTGCCCCGTAGGTGTCGAGCGCTACCGGGTCTGTCGAGGCGACAACGGTGCGGAAATTCCGTACCGGTCCTGGTCCGAACGGCCCCCCCTGCACAATGACCTCGGTCGCGTCTCCAACCGAGAGCGTTGGCGTGCGTAATAGGTTTGCATCGGCGATGGACTGGGAGAGGAACGCATAGCCATCCCGGTCTCCGCTGGGGTCAGAAGCGAGATGAAATGTCTGGTTGGATCTGTTGGAGATCGCACCCATGAGGTTCTTCAGGGCTCCGGTGAACCATGTCCCCTCATGGTTCTTGAAGACAGGTATGTTGATGTAGACGTCACACTCCAGCAGGTCGGGGACCACATCAACCTTCCTGACATTCACGCCCCCGGAGACCAGAACCGTCTGGTGCGCACGGGGGGACTTGATTTCACCGAGGTATCCCCTGTGTTCGGACGAGAGCGTTGCGCGCCTCCAGTAGCGGGACAAGGTGTCCTCGAGGCTAACGATCTGGACGGCACCAGCGTGGTGGCACATCGCAATGACAGCGAGGGCGATCTCTGGCTTGACAAATGTGCCGGGTTTTGTATACCGGGAATTCAGCAGGAGCCCGACGCGGGCGCCGCGAGTAACGAATCGTTTCATCCCTCCCATCAGTTCGACAGCCCGCACGGTGGCCTCGTAGTAATTCGAGCTGGAGACAACGGCCAGATCCGCCGGAACCGTTCGGACGGAGGCGCTGAGGGAGCGGGTGAGCACGCCGGCGAGCGTGTCAGCGGCTAGGACCGCTGTACCCGCGAGTGCGCTATGCCGCAGGAACGAGCGGCGTGAGATGTGGTTTACCATGGTGGACCCCCTATGCAGTATGATTCGTCACAATTCGAGCTTTTTCAGCACTTCCCTGGCGTTGCTGTTCTCGGGATCGAGTTCCAGTGACTTGTTGTAGTTGCGTATCGCGTTCTGCTTGTCCCCCCTCTTCATGCACGCCTCACCCAGGCTGTCATACGCATTCGAAGACCGGGGAAATACCTCCACGTTGAGCTTGAAGATCTCGATAGCCTCGGCGATCCTCTCCTGTCTCATCCAGCTGTAGCCGATATAGTTGAGCGCTACCTCATCCACGAAGATGTCCCTCCCTTCCTTGCGGTATTGCCTAATGCGGGCAAGGGATGTGTCACATCCATCAACCCCGCCGTCGGACAAAATCTCCGATGCCAGCAGGTCTTTATGCTGCATGAAAAAGAGCTTCACATGATCCCGGTGCTGGGGTCTCAGCCACTCGTCGCCGTTCTTTTTGTAGACCTCCATGTCCTTGACAAATCCGAACGCCTTCTCAATAGAGAGTTGATCCTGAATCTCAGGCAGATCCTTCCCCTCCGCTTCCATAGCCTTGACGCTTTCCCAGAGTTTTCTGATGTAGACCAGGTGGCTGTGTGCCCGTTCTCTTGACAGTATCGCA
>JBATTW010000344.1:0-2069 GCA_049670805.1 Bacteroidota bacterium | reverse complement strand
TACCAGTACTCTGCGTTGGAAAGGTCTCCCTCCTTCCGATGCAGATACCCGTGTACCCAGGCCCCATTTCGCCCCTCCACAGACTGTGCGATCCGATGGGCCTCATCCCAGTCACCGTTGGCATCATACCAGAGGGCATGGAGAAGACGATGCACGCCGTCCGGTGGTGAGCTTTCGGCAAGGTGTTTCTGGAACTCCTTTAGTGTCACGCAGCTCCCTTTTTACCCTCCTTCGGAAGGATTTATGAGAAATGCAAGGTGAGAACTGATTCAAGAATTCTCAATTGTTCCCTCTTCCATCCGGTAAAATAAAATCCTGGATTTTTGTATTATTGGCAAACCGATTTCACGTCGAAGCGGGCACAAAAACCGCAAGGAAACAGATGGACAAACGGATCAAGCTCTACACAGTACTCTCTTCAGTCTTTCTTACCGCACTCATCCTCGCCGAAATCACCGGCGGAAAGCTGATCGGCTTGCAGCTTGCGGACTCGTTCGGTTTCACCCTGACAATGGGAGTGATCCCCTTTCCTGTCACGTTCATCGTGACCGATATTATCAACGAATACTACGGCCGAAGGGGAATCCGTTTCATCACCTTTGTCGGGATGGCAATGATTCTGATGGCGCTGCTGGTATTGCAGATCGATATGCTGATACCTGCAACCGCGATCTCACCGGTGACCGACGAGGCGTTCAACGCGGTCTTCGGCGTTTCGATCCGCATTATCATCGGGTCTTTGACAGCCTACCTCGTGGGTCAGCTGGTGGACATCTATGTATTCCACCTCATTAGGAAGAGGACCGGGGGAAGACTTCTCTGGCTGCGTGCCACCGGTTCGACGGTGATATCACAGCTCATTGACTCGTTCATCGTACTCTTCATTGCGTTCCTGGGGCAGCTTTCCGTTCAGCAGATTCTCAGCATCGGAATCACAAACTACATCTATAAATTTGGCATCGCCGTTGGAACAACCCCTCTGCTCTATCTCATTCACGATATGGTGGACAGGTATCTGGGAAAGGAGATGGCCCAGGAATTGATGAAACGGGCACACCCGGAAACGGAAGGACAATAGCAAAAGACCCGAGAACTCCATATATTGAGCGTTATTGTGACCATTATGAATCATCCTTATCCGGAGAATTCTTGTATGCGAAACCACATTCTGATGCTCCTCCTGTTGGTCCCTACGACTTTGTTCGCAATCGTGCCTGCGAAGCAGGGCCACGTGATGCCCGAAGGCATGAGACTCCAGGCAGAGAGGATTCGCGCTGACTACTCCCAGGGTTTTTGGGCAGCACGAATGGCAGAACGTCACGCCGTGCGTGAGCAGCTCTCCCTCACGCATAGGGCAGCAGTACAGAAGCTGGGAATCGACACGGTTTATGTTCCAATCCTCCTGGGGCGCTACTCCGATGCGGAGGAGAAGTACACGAACCAGGAATTCCAGGAACTCCTCTTCGACGGACCCAACCACACCGGTACCGTCACTGACTACTTCCTCGAGACGTCCTACGGCCAACTTTTCTTCACGGGCTTCGCGGAGGGGTGGTTCAGTGCGCCCCGCGGAGCTTGGTATTACGTCAACGATGGCAACGACGGAGTCGGATACGGGGGAAGGGATTTCACCATCGACATACTTGCCCGGGCCGACACGACGGTGGACTTCGCACAGTACGTCACCTATTTCGACGCTCAGGGCATGGGCCACGTACCGCAACTGGGGATCGTCCATACGGGAGCTGATGCAGCAGCCGGCGCGAACAACATATGGTCACACCGTTGGAACATCAGGGGAAGACTGCTCGAGAGAAAACTTGCCGGGAGTGATCCGTATTTCGACGTGAGCAGAGTAACGCCGGAGGGGTGGTACATTACTGATGACCTTACCTCAACCGCTCAGCCCGTGGTCATCGACGGGGACTATGCCATCCATCCCGAGCTGGAGGGAAGGTCCAACGCGAATGGTTCTATCGTGGCCATAGGCGTGTTTGCGCATGAGTTCGGCCACATATTCGGGCTCCCCGACCTCTACGACACCGACAACAGTTCCGAAGGGGTCGGGA
>JBATTW010000343.1:0-2436 GCA_049670805.1 Bacteroidota bacterium | reverse complement strand
AATCTGTCTGCAATACGGCGTGACCGGCACACCGGCCCTGTTCCTGTTCAGAAAACAGGAGCTCGTCAGCCGTCACTTCGGCGAAATCACGCACGACGAACTGGCAAAGCTCGTGAGTGAGGTATTTGAATCTCGATAGTCACCGTACAAAAACAAAGGAGTACCACCATGAACTGTAGAAGAATCCTCGCGAACCTTGGGTTCACAGCCCTGCCCGTGTTCATTGTTGCGATGTCGGTCCTGGCCCAGGACGTGGAGAAGTCTCTCTTCAAGGATGCCGATCAGGCGATGAAGGAGGCAAAAGAGGCCAGAGCAGAGCTGCTCGCTCCGCAGTCTTTTCTCAAGGGACTGGAAGCATACAGGGAAGCCCAGAGTGATTTCAGGGCGGGGAAGGACCTCGGAGACATCCGGGAAAAGCTGAGTGAGGCTGTAAATTCCTTCCGGCAGGCGACCGAAGCCACCCAGCTTGCCGGTGTGGCCTTCCAGGGCCTGATGAAGGTTCGCTCTCAGGCCACAGAGGCCGAGGCGTCACTGTATGCAAAGGAGACCTGGCTTGAGGCCGAGCGGAAGTTTGCCGATGCGGCAGGTCAACTGGAAGACGGGGACGCCGACGATGCAAAGGAGCTGGGTGTGGAGGCGGAGAACCTCTATCGGTCTGCGGAGCTGGAGGCGATCAAGACCCATCATCTGACCGAGATCTGGAAGCTCCTGAAACAGGCTGAGGATATGGATGTGGATGACCAGGCTCCGCGGACCATGAAGCTCGCCAAGGATCTGGCGACGCAATCCGAGAAGGAGCTGGATCAGAACCGCTATGACACGGACTACGCGCGGAGCCTGGCATTGAAGGCTCGCTATGAAGTCCTCCATGCCATCTACCTCGCAAAGGCCATCAAGGGGGTGAAAGCAGCCAACCAGTCGCTCGAGGATGTGATGCTCAAGGCCGAGGAGCCAATCCGGACGATCGCCGTCGCCGCGGAAATTGATGCCAGGTTCGACGAAGGGCTGGAGAAGGCCGCCGCCCCCGTCGCAACCTATGTGCAGGAACTGCGCGATTCGGCGGGGCGGATGAGTCAGGATTTGACATTTACGAAGGGCGAGAACGAAAACCTGAAGGGACAGCTGAGCGGTGCCACGGAAGAACAGGCGGAATTGATGCGGGAAATGGAGAAGCAGGAGGAGGTCCGTCAACAGTTTCTGAGGGTTGAGAAGGCCTTCGACCGAACCGAGGCCCAGGTTCTGCGCGAAGGAGATAACGTGATTGTCCGGGTGGTCGGTTTGAACTTCGATGTGGGCAAGTCCGAGATCAAGCCCGAGGGCTTCGAGTTGCTGAAGAAGGTCGAGAACGCGATCAACACGTTCCCCGGTTGCGACGTGACCGTGGAGGGCCACACGGACTCCCACGGGGGAGACAAGATGAACCTGCAGCTTTCCCAGCAGCGTGCAGAGGCCGTCAGCGCTTACCTGCTGGCGAACATGTCGCTGGAAGCGTCGCGGATCAAAGCCATCGGTTTCGGCGAGGTAAAGCCCATCGGAAACAACGAGACCTCCGAGGGGCGGGCCAGAAACCGAAGGATTGACATTGTCATTCATCCATAAGACGACATCCGAGAATACTGACATACGAGGCGGCATTATGATAGGCGTGAAGCGCACCCCGTGCGCCGGTCTTGCAGCGATCGCGGCAGTGACGTTCTTGGTCGGATGCACCCCCGAGGAGGGTGAACCGGCGGCCCAGAAGCTCGTGCAACTGCAGCAGAGAGAGGATTCCGCCAGAGCTTCCTATTCGGAGGTGCAGAATGAAAACAGGGAGCTCTCCGAGCGTCTCCAGAGACTGGAAGAGGAGAAACAAGCACTCTCGAAAGAACTGGAACAACTCGGGAACCTCCAGCGCGAACAGGAGCGCCGGGCTGAGATCCGGGAGTCTGACACCAGGGAGGACTCTCTTATGGCGGCCAGGACGTCTCTCCAGTCGAGGCGGGAGCTGCTCGAAGAGCAGCTTGCTTCCATCGAGGAATCCCTGATGCAGACGGAAGCCCGGCTCGCTCTCCTCTCCGGAGAGCTGGACAGCCTGTCCATGCAGGAGAGATTCGTGTCGGGCATAGAACAGCAATCCACGACCGATCTCCGGAGCGGGGTTTCGGAGATCGATCAGACACTCGACGAACTCGCCCGGGAGAAGCAGAGCACGCAGCAGGAGGTCAGCCTGGCTGAAAAACGGATCGCAGTGGTGAAAAAGAAGATCGAAGCATTCAGTGGGGAACGGGAGATCTATGTTGCGGAAAAGAACGAGCTGATGCGAGCGAATGCGTCGGAGGGCGACTTGCGCAATGTCGATCTGAAATTCGAGCAGATCGATGACAATATCGGGCTGGAGGAGAGAAAACTTTCCATCGCGATGCTTGCCATAAAAAACGCGCAGGGCCGCATCAGGGC
>JBATTW010000342.1:0-5225 GCA_049670805.1 Bacteroidota bacterium | reverse complement strand
ATGAGTGGAGTCGTTTCGTTGAAGGGAAGATTGAAGTGCCTGAGCAGGGCCTGCTTGTTCTCCACCTTCAGCTCGATTGACCGGTGGTCGTATCGCTGAGGTATAAGCTTGTCCACAGACGGATCCCACAGGGAGTAGTCGACGCCGTTGAGGATACCCGTGAGGTCATGTTTTCGTTTGCGAAGGACATCCTGCAGACCGCAGCCGTATTCATCCGACGAACTGATCTCCCGGGCATACCGCTCGCTGACGGCGGTGATGGCATCTGCGTAGAGCAGACCGGTCTTCAGAAAGTTCAGCTTTCCCGAAGCGAGAACACCCTTCTCCGAGAGCATTTCGGGGGGGAGGTTTGTCTTTGCGAAGGAGTCTTTCGGGAAGACTCCCTGATACGCCATGTTGTGGACCGTCAAGACGGTCCGCGTATGCTTGAAGAGCGGATCACCGCTATACATCGTCTTGAGGTATGCAGGCACGAGCGCGGTCTGCCAGTCATTGCAGTGGATGATGTCGGGTGACCACCCCATCTTCTTCAGGATCTCGAAGACGCTCCGTGAGAAGAAGGTGAAGCGTTCGTCGTTGTCGGGGTAGTCCTTCCTGGTTTCCGGATGCACATAGATACCGCTCCGCGCAAAAAACTTGCTGTTGTCCACGAAGTAGACCTGGACCTTGTCATGGACATTGACCAGGAAGGAGGAGCGGACGCTGGCGGGGTAGCTCTTGGTGCCAACAGGCGTGTCGATGTCTTTGAGGCGGATCATCTCGTGGAGCCGATCCTTCCGCTTGTCGATGGCCCCGTAGCGAGGCATCATGACGCGGACTTCCTGGCCCAGGCCCTTCAGTACCTGGGGGAGGGCTCCGGATACGTCGGCGAGACCGCCGGTCTTCGCAAAGGGATCAACCTCACTGGAGAGAAAAAGGACATTCAATGACTTCGCCATGCGGGACCGGTTGTGACAGAAGAATTTAAACGACCAAAAGTCTTAAAAATTTACCAATTTTTGCCCACAGAATCAATCGAACCGCTGTGTGTTCCCCGTCACCCCTCAGCGCACCTGAAGCAGGGGAATGACTTGACAATAAGGGCTTCAATCTCTATATTTTCATCAGCGACATATTCAGTGTGGAGTTCAGCCTATAGGATTGTTCGGTTAAAGGTTTTCGGGTGAGAGGAGCGCAGCTCGGTCTCCTCAGTGCGGTTGGCGATGTCGTGATCCTTAACCAACATTCTATGACAAGGCGGTGGCTCCACAAGTATTCTGCCGCCGAATGTTATAGAGTCGATATAGCGTTCGGCTTTTTTATTGCATGGCAGAGATGAACAGCTTGGTCTCTTCGGTTCTCATGTTCCTTGTCGCGCCGGGTCTGCTGGGCGTAGCACCAGCGGATTCCCCGGCTCAGGAAGTGCGTCGAAGTGGGGCCGTGGATCGGTCCCGTCCGGCCGTTACACCTGAGCAACCTTCCCGGGAGATCACCCTTCTCCACTCGGACAGCCGCAGATTGGTGTTTGAATACCGCCCCAGGTTCCTCCCGCCGCGGACGATCCGGGATGGCGCCGATTCGTTTACAGAGGTTTCGTTCGAGGGATCTGTTCCCCTTCACGCCGCGAATGATCTCGGAGCGCCTGACGTTCGATATCGCGCGATCGCGATAGCCATGCCCGCGCCGGAGGGGACCGTCGTCAAAGTCATCGATTCGGAGAGTGAAGAGCTTCGTGATGTTGCATGTCCTCCCGTCCCGCTCATGGAGAAAGGGGACAGCCTGGTTCGGTCCGCGAAGTATCAGAAAGACCGGGAAGCGTATTCCAGAGGCGGTTTTTTTCCTTCGCAGTTGGTGGAAGTCGAATACACCGGCCGGGCGCGATCACTCCCGCTCGGTTCGATCAAAATCTTCCCGGTGCAGTATGATCTCACCGCTCGCACTGCGCGCAGATACACAAAGATGATCATCGAGGTCACGTTCGGCCCCGCGACACTGGGTCGCGTCGAGCGGGCGGATGTGTCGCTCTTCAAGGATGCCATCCTCAACAGCGACGTTGCTCTGACCTGGTCGGTCCCGGGTCGGGCGAAAGTGGCCGCGCAACCGGTCTCCAGCGTTCTGGCATCGGGGGAGTGGTACAGGCTCACGGTGAACGAAGAGGGCATCTACCGCCTGGACGGGCAGTGGTTTCCAGCAGCCGGGATCCCCGTCGGGGGTGTCGATCCCCGAACGATCAAGATCTATGGAAACGGTGGCAGAGAGGTTCCCGAAGACGTGAGGCTCCCGCGCGCGGAGGATCTCGTGGAGCTGGCGATCCACGTCGAAGGTGAATCCGACGGTTCCTTTGATCAGGGTGACTTCGTTCTCTTCTATGGTCGATCGGCCCGCGGCTGGTACTACGACGCTCCGTCCAGAACGCTTCGGCACACCATCAACCACTATACGGGAGAGAATTACTACTGGCTGACGTTTGGCGGGACGCAGGGGAAGCGGATGACGGAACGTTCCTCCGCCTCAGCGGAGCCGGACATTGCCGCGGATAGTTTTCTTGACGGAGTGGCCATCGAAGAGGAAAAGATCAATCTCCTCGGGTCGGGGAAGGACTGGCTGGGACAGTCGATCTCGGGTCCGTCGGGATCCTTTACCCACGTGACGCATTTGCCGGGGTTGATGCAGGGTGATGAGATCACCTATCGGTACAGACTCGTCGTCCATTCGACTGCGGTTTCCACCTACACCGTCCGGGAGGGGGGAACGGTGATCGGAACGCATTCAATATCGGGCGTCTTCGGTTATCTGGAGGGTCGAGCCCGGGTGCTCCAGGTGCCAGGAACGTCCTCTCTCCCGAACAACGAAAGTCGGCTCAGTTTTGCGTACAGCTCCGCCGCCGCGGGCTCCCAGGGATGGATTGACTGGATTGAGATCCTCTACCCCCGGATGCTCTGGGGGGAAGGGGCCGAGCTTCGGTTTCGGTCGCCGGATGTGTCGGGCGTTGTCGAGTATCGTCTGCAGCAGTTTTCTTCGATGCCGTGGATCTTTGACGTGACCGAACACGACAGCGTCCTGAGAATCAGCGGTGTGACCGGTTCCTACACGTTCCGCTCGGCGGAAGTCGCCGGTGGTGTCTCCGAGTACTGTGCCGCGGGGCCTCCTGCGTGGAGAGCCCCCGCCGCCGTCCAGCGAATGCCCAACCAGGATCTCCGGGGGTATGCCGACGGGGCGGATTTCATCATCCTCACGACGCCCGAGTTCCAGGCCGCGGCGGAGAAACTGAAGGCGCATCGCGAGAGGCCGGAGTATGGAAACCTGAAGACGGTGATCGTGGACGTGAACAAGGTCTACAATGAGTTTGGAGGAGGACTCCCGGACATTACCTCGGTCAGGGACTACCTCAAATATGTGTACGATCACTGGACTCCCCGTCCGGCGTTCGTCCTGCTCCTGGGGGGCGGGTCGTACGACTACAAGGGTATTCTCGGGTTCCCGTCGAACCGTGTCCCGACATGGCAGAGTGTCGAATCGCTGGACGACGTGGACAGCTACTCGACGGATGATTTTTTTGTGAAGTTCGGGACCACCAGCGCCATCTCTCTGATAGTGGGGAGGATCTCCGCCCGCAACTCCACCGAGGCCGAAACCGTTGTCGACAAGATCATGCGGTACGACCAGAATTCGACCCAGGACAGCTGGAAAACAAGAATGCTCTTTATCGGGGATGATGCCTGGACAAGCGACCTTGGGAACTCGGACGGGACGATCCACAGCCGGGATTCGGAGATCCTGGCAAGCAGTATCTACACCCCCGATGAGTTCGAAAAGAAGAAGGTGTATATCGCCGAGTACCCGACAGAGAACACGGCTGTGGGGCGACGCAAACCCGGCGCGTATCGTGACATCATTGATCAGATCAACCAGGGTGTTCTCGTGCTGAACTACGCGGGGCACGGGAACCCGAACGTCCTGGCCCACGAACGGATCTTCGAGGTGGGAACATCGATTCCGCAGCTCTTCAACGCTGACAGGCTGACGGTCTTCTTTCTTGCCACCTGCAATTTCTCACAGTATGACAATCCCAAGTCCCTTACGGGGGGAGAGATCCTGATGAACCGGAGGGAAGGCGGGGCCGTGGGGGTGGTCTCGGCCACGAGAAAGGTCTATGCCGGAGCCAACGCCCAGCTGAACCAGGGGACGTATCGTCAGATGTTCGTTCAGGATGCCTTCGGGCGGGTGGTCGTGAAACGTCCCGCCACGGCACTCTATCTTCACAAGGTAAGCGGTGCAAACTCCGAGAACGACCAGAAGTTCTTTTATATGGGCGACCCCACGATGCGACTCCAGTACCCGCAAAGACACGCATCGATAGACAGCATCAACGGCGAACGGGTGGACAGCGTCGGAGGGGTTCCACGCCAGAGCCTCATACAGCTGAAATCCCTCTCGCGGGTGACGGTAAAGGGAACCGTCCGGAACGAGACAAACGATATCGACGAGTCCTACAACGGAACGCTTTCCCTGATAGTCAATGACGCCACGCGCCAGCAGACCATTGTGGACTTCTATCCTGGCGTCAACTGGAGCTATCTGGCCGCCGGCGGCACGATCTACCGGGGAGAGAACTCCGTCAGGAACGGACGATTTGACGCGACCTTTGTCGTGCCAAAGGACATCGCGCATGCGGATACGACGGACAACGCCCGGCTGGTCGCGTATTTTTCCGATGCCTCGATGGACGGTGTGGCGTACACGGGGAAGGTCTTTGTGGGTGGGACGGATACGACCGCGGGGGCGGACAGCGACGGACCGGAGATGACGATATCCCTGGAGAACAGGAGCTTCCGCCCCGGTGATCTCGTCACGGAAAACCCGATGCTCTATGTGGATTTCGAGGATTCCAGCGGCGTCAACACCTCCGGATCCGGGATCGGGCACAGGATCGAAGCGTGGCTCAACAATAGCACGCAGAGCATCGATCTGACCGAACACTACGCAAGCAAGCTGGATGACTACAGACAGGGAACGGTGCAGTACAAGCTTGAGAGCCTCCAGCGGGGAAGGAACACCATTCTGGTCCGGGCCTGGGACTCCTACAACAACTCATCGGTTGCTGAAACCTTCTTTGAGGTGGCGGCAAGCGATCAGCTGGCGGTTTCTGACGTCTTCAACTACCCGAATCCGTTTTCCCGGGAGACGGAGTTCACGTTTCGCCACAACCGGACCGACCCGATCGATATAACGGTAAAGGTCTACAC
>JBATTW010000341.1:0-2935 GCA_049670805.1 Bacteroidota bacterium | reverse complement strand
GGATCGGGGCCAGTCAGGTCCAGAGTTGTTCCTGGTCTAATGCAATAGAAACACAATCACTCACAGGAGAACGATGAGAAAATATGTCTATTTTTTCGGTAACGGAAAGGCAGAGGGGCGGGCAGATTTGAAGGGCCTCCTCGGTGGGAAAGGCGCAAATCTTGCCGAGATGACCAACATCAAACTCCCCGTGCCCGCCGGATTCACGATTTCAACTGAAGTATGTACCTACTACTACGCACACAAGAGGCGGTATCCGAGCACGCTGGCCGGTGAGGTCAAGAAGGCCCTCGGCAAGGTGGAAAAAGTGATGGGTTCCAGGCTGGGTGACGTAAAGAATCCACTCCTTGTTTCGGTCCGTTCGGGGGCGCGGGCTTCGATGCCCGGGATGATGGATACAATCCTGAATCTCGGTCTGAATGAGGCGGTGGCTGAGAGCCTGGTTGCCAGCACCGACAACCCGCGGTTTGTGTACGACTCGTACAGGCGGTTTGTCCAGATGTATGGAGATGTCGTCCTGGGGCTGAGGCCCACGCACAAGGACGAGATCGATCCCTTCGAGCTCATCATCGAAGAGATGAAGAAACAGAAGGGGGTTCACCTCGACACTGATCTCGACGCAGACGACATGAAGGAGCTCGTGTCGAGATTCAAGGTTGCGATCAGGGAAAGGACCGGCCATGAGTTTCCCGAGGAGCCTCTGGACCAGTTGTGGGGCGCGATTGGTGCGGTGTTTGGTTCCTGGAACAACGAACGTGCCATCGCGTACCGGAAGATGTACGATATCCCCGAAGCCTGGGGAACCGCTGTCAACATCCAGGCCATGGTGTTTGGCAACATGGGTGAAGATTCCGGAACCGGTGTTGCCTTTACAAGGGATCCTGCGACGGGGGAGGACACGTTCTACGGTGAGTACCTGATGAACGCCCAGGGTGAGGATGTCGTTGCTGGTACCCGGACACCGCTCCCCATCTCCCGCCTCAGGGAAGAGAATCCAACGATCTACAACAAGCTCGAACGCATTCGCAAAATCCTGGAGAAGCACTACCGGGAGATGATGGACATCGAGTTCACGATCCAGCAGGGCAAACTCTACATGCTCCAGTGCAGGGCCGGGAAGCGGACGGCGTTTGCTGAAATCAAGATCGCGGTGGACATGGTGGCCGAACGGCTGATCACGGACAAAGAAGCCCTCCGCCGGGTCGACCCTGACCAGCTTAATCAACTGTTGCGTCCTGTGTTCGATGCAAAGGAGAAGGAAGCGGCGGTCGACCAGGGGCGGCTGCTGACGAAGGGGCTCAATGCGGGGCCCGGAGCTGCCACCGGACGTGTTGTCTTCAACGCGCCGGATGCGGAGGAATGGCGAAGGCGCGGAGAGCGCATCATTCTCACCCGCATCGAAACCTCACCCGAGGATATCAAAGGAATGCAGGCATCGGAAGGCATCCTTACCGCCCGCGGAGGGATGACTTCCCATGCTGCTCTCGTCGCACGTCAAATGGGGAAGGTATGTGTGGCTGGATGTTCGGCGCTTGGCATCGACTATTCGACACACACCATGCAGGTGAACGGCCGGACCATCCAGGAAGGAGACTGGATCTCCATAGACGGGACCAGCGGCGAGGTCATCGAAGGAAGGGTAGCGACAAAACCGTCCGAAGTGCAGCAAGTCCTTGTTGACAAGACACTGGATCCTGCGGATGCCCCCGTCTATCAGGAGTACGCGAAGCTGATGAAGTGGGCGGACAAGCACCGGCGTCTCAAGATCAGGACGAACGCGGATCAACCTGATCAGTCGAGGAATGCCGTGGCCTTTGGTGCCGAGGGAATCGGTCTCTGTCGCACAGAACACATGTTCTTCGGGGAGGGCAAGATCGGTCCGATGCGGGAGATGATTCTTGCGGACACCATCGAGGCACGGCGGGTGGCGTTGGCAAAGCTGCTGCCGTTCCAGCGGGTGGACTTCGAAGGGATCTTCGAAGCGATGGACGGACGTCCCGTTACGATTCGTACGATCGATCCGCCGTTGCATGAATTCCTTCCGCATGACGAGGCGGCCCAGCGCGAACTCGCGTCGCAGATGGGGATAAGCTACGAGAAGGTGCGTCAGCGGGTCGAAGGCCTTCATGAGTTCAATCCCATGCTCGGTTTTCGCGGATGTCGACTTGGCGTGATCTTCCCGGAAATCACCGAGATGCAGTCCCGCGCCATCTTCGAAGCCGCCGCGAATGTGCTGGCACGTGGCGTCAAGGTGGAGCCCGAAATCATGATTCCGCTGGTCGGTAACGTCAAAGAGCTCGCGGACCAGGAGGTGATTGTGCGGAAGGTGGCGTCCGAGGTAATGAAGGAGAAAGGGAGAAAGATCCCGTATCTCGTGGGCACAATGATAGAGGTCCCACGCGGTGCGATTACCGCTGACGAGATAGCCACCGTGGCGGAGTTCTTCAGTTTCGGGACGAACGATCTGACACAAACAACCCTCGGGGTGAGCCGGGATGATGCGGGGAGGTTTCTCATCCCCTATGTGGAGAGGGAGATCTATGCGAAGGATCCCTTCGAGGCGATTGACCGGCCGGGTGTTGGTATGCTGATGAAGTACGCCGTTGAGAAAGGGCGGTCGGTGAGACCGAACCTGAAGGTGGGGATCTGTGGTGAGCACGGCGGCGAACCCTCCAGCATCGAGTTCTGCCATCAGATCAACCAGGACTACGTCAGCTGTTCGCCGTTCCGCGTACCGATTGCGCGATTGGCTGCGGCGAGGGCTTCGCTCTCGGATGAGCCGGCAGGCGCCGGGAGAAAACCGAAGAAGAAGAAGGCTCCGGGCAAGAGCAAGACCAGGAGTAGAAGTAAAAGTAAGACGAGAGGGAAGACCCCCAGAAGGGGACGGCGCTAACTCTCTCCCTCGCCGGGCTCCGGCGCCCTCGGTCCTTGGCTG
>JBATTW010000340.1:0-7986 GCA_049670805.1 Bacteroidota bacterium | reverse complement strand
CTTACTGGCTGGGCGAATTGTACAAGACGAACAAGGCTCGTCTTGCGCTGGTTGCTGCCGGGGTTGCCGTTGTGACCGGGGTCTTCTTCTTCCTGACCGTAGCGGGAGAGCCTGCCCAGTGGCAGATGATTGTTGGCCCCGCGATGGGGATTGTTCTGGGGATAAGCATCTTCCCGCTGGCGCATCTTTTTGCCTCTGAGACGGAGGAAGAGCGCCGGGTGGTCAGAGAATTCTTCAAGAAGCTGGATACTCCTGTCGATGTCGCCAAGGAGGTTTTTGGTGCCGGGAAGAAACAGGTCTCCACGTTCCCGGTTGTGGGTGGTATCACGATGGTGATGGGACTCCTGATTCTTCTCCTCTTCTTTACCGACATGAATTCGACGGAACAGGGTATTGTGGCTGTCATGGCCGGGATCATGACCGTCTTCGGGTTCCTGATGTGGTTCTTCGGGAAGAAGTCCGAGATCCGGACCGCGAGCCAGTACATGGACACCGGCGAAGGAGGCGTGGAATCGGGCACAACGGGAACAACTGAAAAGGGTTGAGGCTATGTTCACTCTGGCAGGGACGAGAGCCCTTGTCACAGGGGGGTCCCGCGGGATCGGGCTGGCCTCTGCGGAGGCCCTGGCAAAGGCTGGCTGCGACGTCGTGCTGAACCACGTCGATGACGGAGCCAGGGCGGAAGTGGAATGCGAGAGGTTGTCCAAGGCCACGGGAAGAAGTATCTACCATATCGACGCGGACGTGGGGGAGAAGTCCGCGGCAAGAACCATGGTGGAGAAGGCTGCCGCTCTCCTTGACGGACTGGAGATCGTCCACTGCAACGCGGGGATCTGTCGCTTCACACCGTTCCTTGAGATCGATGACGAGAACTGGCAGCGGCATCTGGATGTGAACCTGAGCGGTGGATTCCGGGTTGCGCAGTCCGCGGCGAAGCTGATGGTGGAGCAAAAGCAGAAAGGTCGGATCATATTCACAACAAGCGTGGGGGCTTTTCGGTCCAACGCCACGCAGACGCACTACTGCGCGACGAAGGCCGGTCTGCATATCCTGGCTCAGGGGATGGCGCTGGAGCTCGGGGGTCACGGGATAACGGTGAATTGCGTCGCACCGGGCTGGATACATACCGATATCAACGATGAGCAATCCAGGGATGAGGACGCGGTCAAGAGGTGGGTCGAGGCAAACTGCTCCGTCGGGCGTCTGGGGAAACCCTCGGACCTGCAGTCAGCCATTCTGTTTCTGGCCAGCAAGGAGGCGGAGTATGTCAACGGAACAACAATAACCGTGGACGGAGGGTGGAACGCGCAGCTATGAAACCCTACACGATCACGCCCATGAGAATGGGGGCGACCAACGTTCCCTCGGCGGAAGTCTACTGGATGACAAAGCTGACCGGGTGGGAGAATATCGTCTTCTGGGCTTTTCTCATAGAGAACGACGAGCGACGCATACTGCTCAACACAGGTTTTCCGGAGGACTTTCAAGCGCTCCACGATCACTGGACCGGGTGGGCAAAGTCGGCCACGGGTGAAGAGGGTCATGCCCCGATTGTTGACCCGGGTAATCTCATCCAGAACGCGCTCCAGGCGAAAGGGGTCCGGCCCGACCAGATCGACGATGTCATTGTCACGCCCCTGACCTCCTACGCAACCGGCGGCCTGGACAAGTTTCGGGAGGCCCGGATATGGGTCTCGCGTCGAGGATGGACGGATTTCCACGCGCCGGACCCCGAGGTCCCCCAGCTCCCGCGACATATCGTCTTTCCACCCCACGTGCTTCAATGGCTGGTGGGGGATGGTGCCGGGCGCCTTCAGCTTCTTCCTGACGAGGAGATGGAGCCGATACCGGGGATCCGGTCCTGGTTCTGCGGCGGGCATCATCGCTCCTCCATGGCTTTTCTCGTGGAGACAGCCAAGGGGACTGTGGGACTCACTGATGCCATATTCACATACCGGAACATCGAGGATGGAATACCGCTCGGACTGAGCGAGTCGCTGGAGGAGCACTACAAACTCTTCGCGCGGATTCGTCGCGAAGCGGATCTTGTGGTGCCTCTCTATGATCCTCTTGTGGCTGAGCGACACAGCGGTGGAACAATAGGGTGAGGACTGATGGGAACCTATGATTTCAATGATCGCGTGGCAGTGGTAACAGGGGCTGCCAGCGGGATCGGGTGGGCCACCGCCGGGCAGCTGGCAGAGGGTGGAGCTCGCATCGTGGCGGTGGATCGGAACGGGGAACGACTGGAAGAACTCGTCCGATCGCTCCCGGTAACGAGCGGGACCCATATTGCTCTTCCCAGGGACATCAGGTCCGGAGAGGCCGCACGGGGACTCATCCCCGAGATTCTGAAGAAGACCGAGGTCCTGGACATCCTGGTGAACTCAGCGGGTGTCTGCCATTTCAACCGGATGGAGACCATCAGTATAGAAGAGTGGGATGAGGTGATGGAGATTGATGTCCGGTCCCTCTATTTTATAAGTGCGGGAGCTGCAGAGGCAATGGATCCGGCGCGGGGTGGAAGGATCATCAACCTGGGGTCAAACGCCGGACGGAAGGGGAGAGCCCTTTCGGCCCACTACGCGGCGGCAAAAGCCGCAGTGGCCAACATTACCGAATCACTTGCGCTCGCGTACGGTTCAAAGAACATCACAGCGAATACCGTCTGCCCCGGTCCAACGGACACGCCTATGTGGGATGGCAACTTCCGGGAGCTCCAGTCGATCACGGGAAAACAACCGGCGGAATTCCTGGAGGCATGGAGCAAACAGACACCCCTCGGGAGAATAGGAAGGGTGGAGGATGTCGCGAATCTTATCTCGTTCCTTGCGTCGGACAGGGCGGCATTCATAACGGGTCAGGAAATCAACGTCTGCGGCGGATTCATGCTCACAAGCTAGAGGAGACGAGCGAGTGACCATCCGAAAATCGGATCTCATCGGAAGAGACCTGCGACACGACGAACCCTCGGAGGTGGGAGGCTCCACGCTAAAGAGAGCCTATGCGGCCATGGAGAGGGGCGAGCTGGAAGAGGCAAAGCGGATCGTCGAGTACGCGCGCCTGGAATGGCAGGTCGTCCATGACATGTATGTGAACTGGTCCTGGTCGTTCTTCACCTATATTGCACAGAACTACGGGGAAGAAGAGCTGGAGAAGGCCTACCGCGGGATCCTGGGGAGCTACTACCGTAGCCGCTATGACAAGGTGATGGCGAGCGACGTGAAGACACAGCTCCAGCTGACGGTGGAGGGGCTGCGTGGCCACCTGATGGGTCCGGGGCGGCAGGGAGAGATCGAAGTCGTGGAGGAGGAGGATCGGTACGTTCTCAAACTGGATCCCTGCGGGAGCGGGGGGGTGGCGCGTCAGAGGGTGGAATCCGGAGACGAGCCCAACCCCGAGCTCTTCGGCTTCTCGAAGGGACGGCATGGTTGGACCTGGGGGAGAGAGAAAGTATGTCACTACTGCGGGCACTGCGCATTTGTAAATGAGATCCTGGCTATCGAGCATTACGGCCACCCGATGAGGGTGACCGAATATCCCGAGGATGCCGAGGAAGCCTGTATCTGGTACATCTACAAGGACCCAGCGAAAATCCCGGCCGAATACTACGAGCGCGTGGGGAAGAACGCGCCGGCCGGTGCGCCCCGGCTTGCACGGGTGGGAGATGAGAAATGAAAAAAGGAAAATCCGAATCCCCGTGGTCCACCCCGTGGGACGCGCCGCTGGTGCCCGATTTCCCCTTCACCTTTCGAGGGGTGGAGGTGCTGACGCTCAGCTACCGGACGAATCCGGCCGCCGTGCGTGCGCTTCTTCCTCCACCTCTGGAGCCGCTCAACGATTGGGTCCTGGTCCATATCTACAACATGAACGATGTGGAGTGGCTGGGGAGCTACCACGAGTGCAATGTGATGATAGGGGCGCGTCTGGGGGAGAATGTGCAGGGAGGCTATTCCCCCTACCTCTTTCTGGACAGCGACGTGGGGCTGGCTCACGGCCGGGAGGTCCACGGACAACCAAAGAAGATGGGGAACCCGCGCCTGGAAACCAGGAAAGACCTGTTGGTCGGGACGCTGGAACGGAACGGGATAGAGGTGATCACAGGGACAATGGCTTACAAACAGAATCACGGGTCACTCGATGACCTCAAGAATGCGACATTTGATTTTGCGGTCAATATCAACTACAAGGTCATTCCCCACATCGATGGCCGTACAGCCGTGCGCCAGCTTACCAGCAGAAAACTCTCGGATGTGAAAATCCACGAATGCTGGACGGGTCCCTGTTCGACTGAACTCCGCCCGAACGTCCAGGCTCCCGTCTACCGCCTCCCGGTCCTGGAAGAAGGACCGGGCTACCACTGGCGGGCTGATTTCACACTGGTGCGGGGAGACATCATTCACGAGTACACGCAATGAAACCGATTGTTGTGATCACAGACTGGGGGTTCCAAACGCTTGATCCGGAACGGGAGGTCTTTGGGCCTCTGGATGTGGAGCTGAGGGAGTATCAGTGCAAGACCGAGGAGGAGGTGGTGGAGGCCGTGAAGGAAGCGGATGTCGTTCTGGCCCAGTGGGCCCCGGTCAAGTCTCGTGCCATCGAATCGATGCGCCGGTGCAGGGGGATAGTACGGTACGGTATCGGTCTGGACAATATCGATCTCCAGAAGGCGAAGGAGCGGGGTATTCCTGTCCGGAACGTTCCCGACTACTGCCTGGACGAAGTTGCCGACCACACGATGGCGCTGATGCTGGCCCTTCAACGTCAGGTCTCTCGTGTGGATGCACTCGTCAGGGGAGGAACCTGGAAGATTACCCCGCCTCTTGCGCTCCCGCCGATGCGTCAGAGCGTTCTGGGTCTGGTCGGGTTCGGCAGGATCTCCCGTATTGTTGCGAACCGGGCCCGGGCTTTCGGGATGCGAGTCGTCTCGGCCGATCCTTTTGTCTGGGCGGAGGAATTCGCTTCCGAGGGTGTAACCGGGGTGGGTCTGGAAGATCTTTTTGCTCAGTCTGATATCATCAGCCTCCACTGTCCCCTGACAGATGAAACCCGACACACAATTCGGGAGGAGACTCTCGGGATGATGAAGCCGAACGCTCTTCTGGTGAATACCAGTCGTGGCGGTCTCGTGGATACCGGGGCGCTGATTGCTGCTCTCCGGGATGGCCGGCTTGCGGGTGCGGGGTTGGATGTCGTCGAAGGTGAACCGCTCTCCCCGGAGAGTCCCCTTCTTTCTCTTCCCAATCTGCTCATTACCAGCCATGTTGCCTGGTACAGCAGCGCGAGTGTCGGCGAGCTTCAACGCCGGGCGGCCCTTGCTGCCGCAGAGCTACTCCGTTCCTGAGGTAAGGTTTTCGACTTGTGACTCCAGTGACAATTCAGTATAATAGTACACTAATAAAACGTCGTTTTATTAGACAAACGGGCCCCTCCATGGCAAGAAGCTACTCGGTGCCGGCGGTTCGGAGGGCGATCCAGGTTTTGGAAATTCTCGCCAATTCGCACACCGGCCTTTCTCTCGCGGAGCTCTCACGCTCCACATCTATACCAAAGAGTTCTCTCTTTCGTATTCTCAATACACTCGAACACCACTCGGTCGTCCTCCAGGATGAGCAGCGTGAGAGGTTTACCCTCGGCATGAAACTCATTGACTGGGGAAACAGGGCTCTGGACAAGATCGATCTGAAGACCGTATCGCATCCTCATCTCATCCGGATGGCGCACGAGACTCGTGAGAGCTACTACGTGGCAATCCTGGATGACTCTGAGGTGATCGTCATCGACAGGGCCGATACCCCTGAAATGTGGCAGATGGTCGCCCGGCTGGGACAGCGTTCTCCGGTCCATGCCACGGCCTCCGGTCAGATTCTCATCTCGGAGATGAGCGCTCCCGCCATAAACGCTCTCATCAACAGGCACGGGCTTAAGAAATATACCGGGCGCACGATAACGACACGCGAATCCCTGGAAAAAAGGCTTCGACAGGTGCGGGCGAAAGGGTTTGTCGTTGCCAACGCCGAATACAAGCTGGACCTCTGTGTCATCGCCGTTCCCATCCGCGATCACCACGGTCGGATCACCGCGGCGCTCATGACGGCGATGCCATCCGAACGGGCCCGCACCGAGCCCGAACGGGTAAACGAGGTCCTGTCGGTGCTTGAACGAGAGGCGGTCGTCATCTCACGGGAGATCGGCTACTCGGGACCGCAACCGCAACCCTTACAGGACGAGACAGGGAGGAAAGCGCAATGAGCAGCATCTCGCTTGGAATTGTCAGCGATGAGATATCAAACGATTTCGAGGAAGCCGTCGGACACGGCCTCTCGTGGGGAATATCACAGTATGAAATCCGCGTGCTTCGATCCGGCCGGGTGCCGGATGTGGAAGAGGAAGAGTTCAAGAAGGTGATACAGACAGCGCGGGAGAAAGGCGTGGAGATTACGGCTCTCTCCCCCGGTACGTTCAAGCAACACCTCTCACAAAGATCGGATCTGGACAGGGAACTGGACGAGACCCTTCCCAGGACGATCGCGCTGGCCAAGGGCTGTTCGGCCTCACTGATTATTACGTTCGGCTTCCAGCGTGAGGAGGGCGAACCTTCAAGCCACTATGATCTGGCGGTGGAGTACATGGGCAGGGCCGCGGCCATTGCGGAGAAGGAAGGGATAAAGCTGGCCATCGAGAACGAGCCCGGCTTCTGGGCCGACACGGGGGTGAACACGCTCCGACTCATCCGGGATGTCAATTCCAGCGCACTTGGCGCCAACTGGGATCCCTGTAACGCCTACGGGACCGATGAGGTCCCGTATCCCGAGGGATACGAGGCGATCAAGCCCGCAATCATCAATGTTCACGCCAAAGATACGCTCAAAGGCGCTCTCATTCAGTGCGTCCCGGTGGGCGAGGGGATCATCGACTGGCAGGGACAGGTCCAGGCCCTGGTCCGGGACCGGATCGTTCGCCACATCACTATAGAAACACACTGCCATCCCCTTGTGGAAAACTCGCAGAAGAACGTTCAGGTTCTCCGCAAGATGCTGGAAAGCGCGAAGCAGTAATGGCGACCCTCTTTGGAAAACCCTGCACACGGAAAGAGATTCTGTCTCACGTCGGTGAGATCTCGCAGGTCGCGGGTGTTCGGCTGATGCGTCTCGCCGAGGGTAAGGAGAAGGATGTCCGCGTGGCCGATGTCCGGACCGGTTCCGGGCTTCGGTTCCAGGTAACCCTGGACAGGGGGATGGACATCTCCATGGCCGAGTACCGGGGTGTTCCGCTTGCGTGGCGATCCCCCGTGGGGGATGTCCACCCGGGTTTCTTCGAGCCGAAAGGGCTGGGCTGGCTCCGTTCGTTTCCCGGGGGGCTCGTGACCGGCTGCGGGCTGACGCAGGCCGGCGCACCTTGCGAGGATGCGGGTGAACAGCTGGGTCTGCACGGGAGGCTCTCCCATACGCCGGCAACGGACATTCGGAAGAGCAGTCGCTGGGAGGGGGATGATTGTATCTTTAGCCTCTCGGGGGCCATCAGAGATTTTGCGATGTTCGGCGAAAACCTTCTTCTGGAACGTGCGGTCGAGGTGACCCTGGGGAAGTCATCCTTTGTGCTGAGGGACAGAGTCCGGAATGAGGCCGATCGGACCACTCCGCTCATGATTCTCTATCACATCAACGTGGGCTGGCCCCTTCTTGCCGAAGGGTCGCGCTTGCTGTTGTATTCCAGGATGACGGAACCACGCGACGAGCGCGCGAAGACCGGCCTGAGCGAGGCGACCGGTTTCTCTCGACCGATACCCGGATTCGCCGAACAGGTCTATTACCATGATCTTGTTCCGGACGGGGAGGGCCTCGTTACGACTGCCCTCGTCAACAGCGAGCTGGAGCTGGGCCTTACCGTCCGGTACCGCCTGGAGGAACTCCCCCGGTTTACCGAATGGAAGATGATGGGGGAGGGGACATATGTCGTCGGGATGGAGCCGGCCAATTGCAGGGT
>JBATTW010000339.1:0-6006 GCA_049670805.1 Bacteroidota bacterium | reverse complement strand
GAGATCCTGAATGTTGTTTCAAATCTGGAGAGAAAAACGCCGACCCATGTCTTTGCGAACGATGTCAGTGCATCTCCCGCGAAGAAGACCCTCGCACCAAAGTTGACAGCTGCAGCGAGAGATTTCAGCTTTCCTTCCGCAAGGCTTATGCCGAACAACTTTAAGAACGAGTTCCGAAACTCCTCGTTCTGGACAATTTCCTCCAAGAGGACCTTGCTGACGTGCCAGGCAAGTCCCCAGTAGTTCTTCTCCTGTATGAAGACTTTAATCTTGTAGAGATTTGCGGAGCTGCTGAACACCCTGCCAACAACCTTCGCGACTTCAGCCTTGGCTATCGTTCCCCGGCCGATTGTCCCGGAGGCACCGGTGAGGACGCATATTGTGTGTGGGACGAGCTCGAAGGCAACGGTTGCCACTCCTGCATTCATCGCATGCGTCTGTTTCGCTTCGGAGAGGCTTGACCAGAGGTTTGTCGGATCATCGTCCCAGCCGAGGCCGTACACGTTGATTTCCTTGGCAGGTTGATTTGTCTCGACAACCAGCTGAAACCTTCGGCTAGACGGCGCCCACGGCTGGCTCAGTTTGAGTATGTCTGCCAGGCTGCCGTTCGGCTGCAGGAAGAATTCTTCGGAGGGCGTGATGCAATACGCCCATCGGCCATACCAGTTGGAGATGTCAAAATCGGGACCCCCGATGCTGATTACCTGGTGCCCGCTAACAATGTTCCCCGGATCAATAACGATTTCATCGGCCGTCTCTGACGGTGCCTGTGCGGCCTCCGGCAACATTGGTGTCGGGATCTCATTGAGGAAGGCAACAGCGACGTCTGAGAGCGCGCTGGAGATCTCGGCATCTTCCTGAGCCAGGGCGCGGGGATTCGCGGAGAGTTTCTGTTCGAGGAGCTGTTCCAGCTGATCCAACTCCGGAAGCCTGTTGAGAATGTAGAGGATTTCCCCTACGGCGTCTGGGTCGCTGGAACAGATGAAGGGCGCGAGGAACGAAAGCCCCAGAGCTGTTGTCTGGGCATTCAGGGTGAGAGACCCATGGTACTCAGGGTCGCGTACAAAGGCCATAAGCACCGGAATCGCGTCCCGGTCATACGCAATAGCCATTGTCGGAACGCCATTCATCCCGGACACCTCGAATGATCCGTCACTGGCGGGCCGGGCCTCGATTCCACCAAAATTGACGACCACATCGTCCATGGTTATTCCGCTGTTGGCGGGAAACCGGAGCGTGCCGGATAGGGTGGTCGATCCAGCTCCCGGCTCGGTGGGTGTGTCGTCTTCCACGCAGGTGATCAGTAGGACAGCACAGAAAGTGACAAGGAACAAGAGAACGAGGCTGTTGCGTTTCATGGCGTGACTTCCATGCCGAAGGTGTGGGTGGGGGAGGTGAGGGGTCAGGTCGGGGGCATGCCGAGTCCCCGAAGCACTCTAGGCAATATAGCCACGTTGATTTCTGATGTCAACCAAATGTCATACAATCTCCATGCCGCGTGACTGTGATAGACCTTGATGTGAACCATCTCTGTGCACTGCAACATCAGACGGAAAGAGGAATACCCGCATGCATTGGGGGATGGGGGAGCGTGGGCAAGCAAATATGTGACCGGGCTCACGGGGAAAGACCAACAAAGGTGGTAACCTTTAGAGGTCGGAAACCCTTGACAAATCTCCAGACTTGACATAGATTTCCTGTAGTGGTATGTGGTCTGGAGTTTGGACGGAAACGGTTTCCCAGGCCTCAATCCTGTTGTGTGCCTCTGCTTGACACGAACATAAGCGCTCAGGGTATCCCCTGATTCGCCCACGTTGGCCTCCCCGGCAGCGCAGAACGAAGCAGAATATCTCCTCCTCCAGTACAGCTTCACCGGTGATCTTCAGACATTGAAATCCTGACTATGAATTGCCTTCGCGGTTCCTTTCTGATCATTTCCTCGATGCTGGTATGCGCATCCGTGGTGTCTGCGCAGGGTTCAGACAACGGGGTCGCCGTGCCGCTTGAGGCCGATGGGCTTGACTTCGTTCAAGAGCCTGAAGACACCAAGGGCGGTGCAATCATTTCTCCTGCTGTTACAGTCCAACTCAAGGACCGCGATAATGACGTGCGGGAGTCGGGCGTCCCCATCACGATTACCATCTACTCGGGGACCGGGACATTAAGTGGGACCAGAACGCGTACAACGAACAGCCAGGGCCTGGCCACATTCGACGATTTGAGCATCGATCTCATCGGGAGGAAAAGACTGAGAGCTACGAGTGCGGGCCTTCAATCCGAGACCAGCAAACGGTTCAACATCATTCTGGGTCCGGTCGCACGTTTGCTGATTGACAGGGAGCCTTCGCTAACAGCGACCGCCGGGATACCGTTTGGCCAGCAGCCTAGAATCTGGGTGACGGATGCAGGCGGGAATCTGGTGGAATCCGATAACAGTACGGTTGTAACGGCAACCCGTCTAGAGGGGAAGGGGACCCTGCAAGGCACCGTCAAGGTTACCGCGAGGAAGGGTGTTGTAACGTTTGCCAATCTCTCACACAATGTCGCGGATACAATTACAGTCCTCTTCACGAGCGGATCGCTGATCAAGGATACCTCAAGGGCTGTACGGGTGAGCCCGGCAGCAGCTGCGCGGCTGGCTTATCTGCAGCATCCGTCAAACACGCCGGCGGGTGCAGTGATCGCTCCTCCTGTAACGGTCACATTGAAGGATGCGTTTGGCAACGACGTAACCACTTCGGGAACCTCGGTGACCATTGGGCTCACGACAGGAAGTGGGACGTTAAGCGGCACGCTTAAAAGGAGCACTGTCTCAGGTGTTGCGACGTTTAATGATCTAAGCATCAACCTGACCGGTTCGAAAGTTCTGACGGTCTCGAGCGGTAATCTCACCTCTGCCTCCAGTGATGCCTTCGCCATTGTGGCCGTCGTTCCGAAAGGCCTTGCGTTTGTCCAGCAACCGGCCAATACGGAAGCGGGCTCCCCGATCACGCCTCCCGTAACGGTCCAGCTGCGCGATTCCCTTGGCAATGATGTGCCGGCCGCCGGGGTGAACATCACCGTACAGCTTTCGAGTGGGACCGGGACGTTGAGTGGAACAACGACCATGCCGACCGACAAGTCGGGCCTGGCCACATTCGACAATTTGAGCATCAATGTCGCCGGCCAGAAGATTCTCGGTGCAACGAGTGGAGGTTTGTCACCCGCTCTCAGCTCGCCTTTCGAGATTTCGGCAGCTCAGGAAACTGAGCTCGCCTTTGTTCAGCAGCCCGGGACTACCGCTGCCGGCCAGAGCATTAGCCCCGCGGTGACGGTTCAGCTCCGCGATTCTCTTGGCAACGACGTCGCGAAAGCGGGGGTGTCGGTTCAGATGGAACTTACAGCCGGAAGCAGCGGGACGCTTTCAGGGAAGACAACGCAACTCACAGATGCGACAGGACTTGCCACCTTCGGCAATCTCAACATAGATCTGATCGGCGTCAAATCTCTTGCCGCAACTGTCTCACAACTGATTCAGGCAGAGAGCAACCCGTTCACCATTACTCCGGCGCCTCCCAGCAAGCTCGTTTTCACGAAGAGTCCCAGCAACTCAACTGCTGGCGCGGCCTTCCCAACACAGCCGGTGATTGCACTCAGAGACCAGTACGATAACCCGGTGACCGGCGTTGCACAGGATGTTACAATTGCTCTCCAGCCCGACGTCGGGCCGGGCAGCACGCTGAATGGGGACAAGATTGTTGCGGTCGACACATCAACCGGAACGGCTAGCTTCAGCGGACTCTGGATCAACAGGGCCGGCACAGACTACACGCTGACAGTGACAGGATCAACGGTTTCCATCACACCCGGTGCCGTTGTCAGTAGTCCCTTCACCATTACCGCAGCGTCACCGTCACAGGTACTGGTGGAGACGGAGGCGGACGGGAGCGGCACGATTCTTGGCACGCAAACCGTCTCCTCCGGCACATCCATTACGGTATATTCGATTGCCCGGGATGCCTTCGATAACTTCGTTTCCGATACCGCGGCGAGCTCCTGGTCGTTGGAGGATCTCACGGGAGGTGTGGTGCAATCTGATCTCGTCCCGAGCGATGACCAAAGGAGCGCAACCTTCACGGGCGCTGGTGTGGGGACAGCAGTGATCAAGGCCTCTGTGACGGGGTTGATCTCGGTTTCGTCGGGGACTATCACCGTTGTGAACAATGCGACCGCTACCAGGATTCGGGTGGAAACGGCTGCGAATGGAACGGGAACGGTCGTTCCTGATCAAGACCTGTCGTCCGGGAATTCCCTTACAGTGTATGCGATCGCCCGCGACCTCAACAACAATTTCGTGTCGAATATTGCTGCAGAAACCTGGACGCTGGTGAGTCTTACCGGTGGCATTGTTTCCGGCGATCTCGTCCCGAGTCAGGATCAGAAAAGCGCGGTTTTCACCGGCCGGCGGGCGGGGACGGCCCGCATACGGGCGACGGCAAGCGGGCTATTTCCCATTCCGACGGGGACCATCACGGTCACTTTCGGTCCTCCCGCTGCAGTGACCGCGACAGGGGGAACACCCCAGTCCACGAAGGTCGGAAACCCGTTCGATACACGACTGACCGCATCGGTGATCGACTCTGCCGGGAATCCAGTACATGGGATTGCCGTGACGTTCACCGCTCCCACCTCCGGGGCGAGCGGTACGTTTACGGGTGGAGTAAATACGGTGGTGACGGATGCCGCCGGGGTCGCTGTTGCTCCGGTATTCACGGCAAACTCGGTGGCCGGGACATATGATGTCACCGCCAGAGTGAGCGGCGTTCTGACACCTGCCCCATTCTCCCTGACAAATACGCCGCGGGCTGTAGGGAGGATTACGGCAGTGGCCGGGACACCACAAAGCACCCAGGTAGGGACGACATTTCTAACACTCTTTGCCGCGAGCGTCCAGGACAGCTTCGGAAACGTTGTCAGTGGCGCGGAGGTCACATTCACATCTCCGGCAACGGGTGCAAGTGGGAACTTCCCGGGCGGTGGACGGAGTGCGACGGGTACGACAGATGGCTCGGGTGTCGCTACGGCACCACCTTTCACGGCCAACCTCACGGTCGGGACCTACAGCGTAAGCGCGACATCCCCCGGTGTCGCCAGTCCGGCGTTGTTTTCCCTGACCAATACGGCTGGCGCCGCCTTCTCGATCACTCCGGTCGCCGGGACGCCACAGTCTACGGAGGTGAACACCGCATATCCAATACACCTGCGGGCCGTGGTGAAAGACTCCGCAGGGAATGTTGTCGAGGGTGTTTCTGTGGCCTTCACTGCTCCGGCGCAGGGAGCAGGCGGCGTGTTTTCCGGGGGTAACATAGATAATGTGCTCACAGACATGAACGGGGTTGCCACTGCCTCTCTGTTTATCGCCAATACCGTTGTCGGATCTTTCACCGTGGTGGCTCGGGCGGTGGGGGTTGGGCCCCCGGCCGGCTTCGACCTCACCAATCGCGCTGGCCCGGTTAGCACGTTTCTCATCCAAGCCGTGGACGGAGGGGTTCTTGGCACCCAGGTAGCACAAGCCCCATTTGCCATCCGCGTAACGGCACTGGACGGGTTCTGGAACACCGCAGCAGCCTTTACAGGTACAGCGGATCTATCCTCTTCGGGGGCGCTGACCGAAGGAGGGGGGACCACCCCGACATTCTCGGCTGGAGTTCTTGCCTCGCACACTGTGGCAGTGCAAAACGCCGGACAGGCGGTGCTCTTCGCCCTGCGGACAGGTGGAGCTGAGAGCGGCCAGAGCGACTCATTCCAGGTGAACAATCCGGTTCCCGAGGTAACTGATGTTTCTCCCTCTGTCGGGGCGAGGGGGGAGAGCTTGAGCCTGACTATCACGGGATCCGGCTTTCTCTCGGGAGTAACCGCGGTCATACTGGGGAACAACATCACAACCTACGAGACAGTGACCAGTGATTCACAGATTACCGTGGATCTCAACATCGGGTTGGGTGCACTTGAAGGTCCGCGTACTGT
>JBATTW010000338.1:0-13136 GCA_049670805.1 Bacteroidota bacterium | reverse complement strand
ATAAAGCCTAGTGTCGGCGTCGTAATCGCTGCCGGGGGACGCGGCCGGCGGATGGGCGGTTCGGTCCCCAAACAATATCTTCTCCTCGCGGGGGTGCCGATCCTGCATCGAACGATTGATCTCTTCGAGAGACTGCGACTCGTACACGAGATCGTGCTCGTCGTACCCAGGGAGTACGTGTCACAGACACGGGAGCTCGTCAGGAGGGGTCGCTTTCGCAAGGTGAAGCAGATCGTGCCGGGCGGAAGGAAACGGCAGGATTCCGTCTGGAAGGGGCTCAGAGAGATTGATCAGGCAATCGATCTGGTGCTGGTCCACGACGCGGTACGCCCGCATGTCCGACCCGCCACCGTTCGCGCTGTTATCCGGGAGGCGCACACGTCACGGGCCGCGGTGGTCGGGGTCCCGGTGAAGGACACGATAAAGGTCGAGGGGAGAAGAGGGTTCTACACATCGACGTTGCACCGTGACACGCTCTGGGCAGTTCAAACGCCTCAGGGCTTTCATCGGCAGCTTCTCCTGGATGCTCATGAAGAGGCACGACGGGCACACTACATAGGGACAGACGAAGCGTCCCTTGTGGAACGCCTCGGTGTCCCCGTACGCATCGTGAGAGGTGACGAGTGGAATGTGAAGATTACCACCCAAAATGACCTCCTTCTGGCACGGTGGCTCACAAAGAAGAGCCGGCATTGAGGGGTGACGGAGGCTGTTGCATCTGAAAGTTGAGTTGGATATATTTATTGCTATGTTCTGAGACAAAAAGGGCGTTTTTTCCAGAACAACGGGCTGAATCATGCTTCCCATCGGCATCATAGTCATACTGAGCTACCTTGTGGGTTCCATCCCGACGAGTATCATCGTCGCCAGAAGGGCCAGAGGGATCGATATTCGTCAATTCGGCAGCGGGAACGCCGGTGGGACGAATGTCTTCCGGGTTCTCGGCTGGCGGGCTGGAACATTCGTCATTCTCATGGATATCGCCAAGGGACTCGTCGCGACTATGCTTATTGCGAGCCTGATGAACGGCCCGCTTCCGTTTGAGAACACGACTCCGTTTGATGATTTCACGCTCGTTCAGATCATCGCGGGATGCGCGGCAATTCTCGGTCACGTCTGGACCCTCTTTGCGGGGTTCAAAGGCGGGAAGGGCATCGCCACATCGGCCGGTATGTTGCTGGGCATAGCGCCGGTCGAGGTTGCGATTTCCGCCGGTGTATTCACAGCCGTCGTTCTCATCTCCCACTACATATCACTCGGTTCCCTCAGCGCGGCAGTCGCTTTTCCGCTGACCATGTTCTTCCGCGAGAACTTCTTCATGGTCGACATCGAGGGGTACAATACACTCATTTTCTTCAGCATCGGCGTTTCTCTTCTGATCATCTACACACACCGCTCGAACATCGTTCGGCTGATCAAAGGGACGGAGAACAAGTTCACCACGTCCCGTCTTTTCGGCGGCAGACAGGACGTAACTTCATAGGACGGACACTCCGTCAACAGATCCATGCGCATAACCGTTCTCGGCGCGGGAAGCTGGGGGACGACCCTGGCGATCCTGCTGTCGAATAGATCCCATCAGGTCTCACTCTGGTCGTTTCGCGAGTCCGAGGCGGAGCTGATTCGGACGACGCGGGAAAACCCCGCTTTCCTGCCCGGGATCCGGGTGCCGGAAGCTGTCGAGGTCAGCAGCGACCTCCGGGCCGCGGTCGAGGGGGCGGAGATGATCGTCGGAGCTGTCCCTTCTCAGTATCTGAGAAAGGTCGTGGTCCGGCTGGCAGAATTCTCCCTCGATCGGATGGTGGTTGTAAGCGTGGCCAAGGGGATTGAAAACGGGACTCTCATGACGATGTCCGAGATGCTGCGCGACGCTCTCCCGGGTCTTCCTCAGAAGAACATTGCCACGCTCTCGGGACCCAGCCACGCTGAAGAGGTGAGCCGAAGCATTCCCACGACTGTTGTGGCAGCGTCGATAGATCCCGGGACGGCGCGTGCCGTTCAGACAGCATTCATGGTCCCCTATTTTCGAGTCTATGTGACTGATGACCTTCGGGGCGTGGAGCTGGGCGGAGCTTTGAAAAACGTCATCGCGATCGCAGCGGGGATCGTCGAGGGCGCAAATCTGGGGGACAACACGAAAGCGGCACTCATGACACGGGGGATTGCGGAGATTACCCGCCTCGGGGTCGCCATGGGGGCACAAGTCCGCACTTTTGGAGGTCTCTCGGGCATAGGCGATCTCATGGTCACCTGCATGAGTCGCCACAGCCGGAACCGGTACGTCGGTGTTGAGATCGGAAGAGGCCGAAAACTCAGCGAGATCCTCTCGGAGATGGTCATGGTGGCCGAGGGGATTGCCACCACGCAGTCTGCTTTTGAGCTCGCCCGCCGGGTGCGGGTGGAAGTGCCGATCATTAACGAGGTTCACAAGATCCTCTTCGAGGGGAAGGATCCCCTTTCTGCCTGCTATGAGCTCATGACCCGGGACCCGAAAGGGGAGACGTGAAGAATCCCGACCCGGGAGGCCCGAGGCGGGATTCTTGATGACTCCACGGTTGCTACAGTGTGCGCTGACGCCGTTTCAGATGAAGAGCGGTGCCATCACCAGGGTTATGGTGCTGAGCAGTTTGACGAGCACATGTAGTGATGGCCCGGCCGTGTCCTTGAACGGGTCTCCGACCGTATCACCCACCACAGATGCCTTGTGCGGTTCGGATTTCTTTCCGCCGTAGGCTCCTGTCTCGATCAGCTTCTTTGCGTTGTCCCATGCCCCGCCGCTGTTGTTCAGGAAGAGTGCCATCAGAATTCCCGTGATGGTGCCGACCATGAGAAAGGCCCCCACGACCTCGGCACCGCTCGCACCGGATGCAGGTTCTCCCGTAGCATGATAGAGCCATCGGAACACAAGGCCGACGGCGATCGGCATACCTACGGTGAGAAGCCCCGGGGCGACCATCTCTTTCAGGGCTGCCTTTGTCGCAATGTCAACGCACTGACCGTAGTCAGGTTTTGACGTTCCCTCCATGATTCCCGGGTTGTTCCGGAACTGTTCGCGAACGTTGTTGATAATAGAATAGGCTGCCCGTCCGACCGCCTTGATGGCAAGGGAGGAGAAGAGAAAGACGAGCACAGCCCCGAAGAGCGCGCCGACAAAGACCTCCGGTTTGTTCAGGTTGATGACACCGCCGAAGGAGGGCATATAGACACGGACCTCATCCATGTACGCGCTGAAGAGTAGGAAGGCGGCCAGTGCAGCTGATCCGACGGCATACCCTTTTGTCAGCGCCTTGGTGGTATTTCCGACTGAGTCCAGACGGTCCGTTCGGTCTCGAATTTCCTTCGGCTGCTGGCTCATCTCCACGATCCCGCCAGCGTTGTCTGTGATCGGGCCGAACGTATCCATTGCCAGGATGTATGCCGCCGTTGCCAGCATCCCCATGGTTGCCACAGCCGTGCCGAACAGCCCCGCGTGCTGGAGTCCTGACGCCTCGCCGAGAAGATACGCTCCCACCAGGGCCGCAGCGATGACGAGTACCGGAAAGCCTGTCGACTCCATTCCAATTGCCACGCCGCTGATGATGTTTGTGGCAGGGCCTGTTTGCGAGGCTTTGGCGATCTCCTGCACAGGTCGGTATTTGTATTCAGTGTAGTACTGAGTGATGACGACAAATGCGAAAGCAGTGGCAACACCGATCAGACCGCAAAGGAAGAAGCTAAAGTAGTACTCGGGTCCGAGGAGCCACCGGGATGCAATGTAGAACCCGATCACTGCCAGAATCGAAGTGATGTAGTACCCCCGATTCAAGGCCTTCATCGGATCCTCCTTGTCGTTTGTTCTCACCGCCATGATCCCGATGAGGGATGCGATTATCCCGAAAGCACGGGCAACGAGGGGAAAGAGGATGACGCCGAAGAGTGACAGCCCCTGTTCTTCGAAGACGGGTACGTTGGAGGCATAGAGTCCTGCTGCGAGGATCATTGCGCCGATGTTCTCTGCGGCAGTGGACTCGAACAGGTCGGCTCCACGACCCGCGCAGTCGCCGACATTGTCACCAACGAGGTCTGCAATCACGGCGGGGTTCCGAGGGTCGTCCTCCGGTATCCCTGCCTCCACTTTTCCCACCAGGTCCGCGCCAACGTCCGCTGCTTTTGTGTAGATTCCCCCGCCGAGCTGGGCAAAGAGGGCGACGAAGCTCGCACCGAAGCCATATCCGACGATGAGCAACGGGATCTTTGTGATGTCGTCGGTGACTCCAGAGAGCTGGACGATCGTGAAGAGCCCGGCCACCCCCAGGAGGCTCATTGCGACGACGAAGAAACCTGAAACAGCGCCCCCGCGGAGAGCCGGCTGCAGAGCGCTGTTCATGTCCTTCGTTGCCCCTGCTGCGGTGCGTATGTTCGATCTGATGGCTACCCACATTCCCATGTACCCCGCGGCTATCGAGCAGACAGCCCCAAAAACGAAGGAGACCGTTGTCCAGAGGGCCAGCTCGGCAGGGGCGGCCGGATCGTGATCGCTCCCGGCCCGCACAAATGCGTACAGAATGTAGATGAGACACGCCAGAGCGAATGCAAGATAGATGATCGTCCGGTATTGACGCCTGAGGAAGGCTTCGGCACCTGCCTTGATTGCGTCGGAAATCTCTCGCATCCGAGAAGTCCCCGTGTCCCGCTTCAGAACATCCCGAATGAGATAGACTGCGAAGAGCAGTCCAAAGACGCTGATACCGAAAATGAGGTTGAGTTCCATGGTGCCCGAAGTACTCCTTTCTCTGCTATGGTGACACGAACGGGTTGTAAACTCGGTCTATGCTACTGCGCTACACCTGGTCCCTACGGTTCCCGCTCCGATCTCGGAGGAGTTTTCATGATCTTCCAGAAAAAATACACACAGAATACTGACACAGTGCCCATCGTCAGAGTCATCATGAGTATGGCGGTTGTTTCCATCAGGTGGTCTCCTTTCCGCGGCGGTTGCGGCCGGCCATGTACACCATGACACAGAGACCGAGGAACACCGCAGTGAGCAGGGCTCTTGATGCACTGATGTAAAGCAGCTGGTCCTCCAGCGTGGCGATCTCCAGTGCGTCTGTCGCGCTGGCTATCTGTTCTCTCAAACCGGTGTTCAGAACCATCTTGATCAACGACCCGTTGTCCAGATCCCACCCGTTCCCGCTCAGGAGGCCTGAAAAGGCCGCCCCCCAGTCTCCGTTCTTTGGCGAAAACACGGATCCGGTGAATACCGAAAGGAGGAACAAGGGTGTGACGTATTTGATGATGTACTTGTAGATCCCCGGAACGCGGATATCTGCTCCGGTGATGATCTCCCTCCAACCCTTGTCTATGCCAAAGACCCACGAGAAGACGATGGCTTCAGCCAGGGCGAAGACGACCAGCGACACCGTCCCTGCCCAGTAGTCATACTCCCAGAAAACCCCGTAGTGATAGAACAACACCGTCGGGAGGCCCAGAACGAGCACGAAAGAGCCGAACGACCAGGCAGAGCGGTGGCGGGACCAGCCGTACTCGTCCTCCATGAAGCCCATCCAAGGTGTTCCCATCGCGAGGGAGGAGGTTATTCCGGCGAAGAACAGGAGGCCGAACCAGAGGAGGCCCGCGAGTGGCGCCAGGAAAGGTCCCCAGTTTTCGAAAAGGAAGGGCATGGTCTGGAATGCCATACCAAAGCCAGCGTTCTCCCTTACCCAGTCCAGACCGAGGTATCCGGCCGCGATCGGGATGACAATGGAGCTTCCCAGCACGACCTCGACGAACTCATTCATCCAGCCGGCGGACATCGCGTTCAGTGCGATGTCATCCTTTGCCTTCACGTAGGCGGCGTAGCAGTGGACGGTCCCCATGCCGACCGACAACGTGAAGAAAATCTGACCGGCGGCAGCGAGCCAGACTTTCGGGTTGGCCAGAGAGTCGAACTGGGGAGTCCAGAGGAAATTCAGTCCATCCCACGCGCTTGCATCGGGATGCGCTTCTGTCGCCCCGGAAGTTCCCAGGGTGAGTCCCCGGATAGCAAGAAATGCTCCGAACAGGAGGAGGAGGGGCATTACGATCCGGGCGGTCCGCTCGACCCCGCCGCTGAGTCCGCGGGAGAGAATAAACGTATTCAGTGCGAGACAGAGGATGTAGAAGATTACCGCCTCAAAGGGGATGCCCGTGGATGAGGTGGAGACGGTAGTGTAATTGATGAAGAACTGCGCGACCTCGGATTGAGAGAGCCCTTCAAATGAGCGCCCAAGGGAATGCATGACGTACGAGAGGGTCCAGGATTCGATGTAGCAGTAGTAGGCAGCCACTGCCAGATTTGTCCAGATTCCGAAGACGCCGAAGTACTTCCACAGCCTCTGTTTGGTCAGCGTGTCGAACATAAACGGTGCGGAGTGGTGGCCGTGTTTTCCTCCAAACCGCCCCATGGACCACTCGATCCAGAGCAGGGGTATTCCCATCACCAGGAACGAAACGAGGTAGGGGATGATGAAGGCTCCACCGCCGTTGTTGATGGCCTGGACCGGAAACCGAAGGAAATTGCCGAGACCAACCGCATTGCCGGCCATGGCGAGCACAAGCCCCACGCGTGTTCCCCAGCCCTCTTTCACTTTGGTCATAGTACTCCTCTTCCTCGTACGATGTTAACCGGGATGCTCTTTCGTTGCTTCCGACCGACGAACCTTCAGCGCTCTGTAGTTGACAAGGAGCAAAGTCACAATGGTGAGGGGCGCCACGACACAGAGCATGAGCGTGCCGAAGATTTCGAGGAACTCGTGGTTCAGTGCCTCCAGGAGAAGGTAGACGGTGAAGGCAAGATAGTATCCAAGAAAAAGAATTCCCTCCCAGCGCGCAACCCTCCGTTTGGACAGGACCACCGGGAGGCAGATCACTGCCACTGCGATCATGATCGGGAGGTCAAACTCTATTGCCTCGGGCGGGACGGGAATGCCGGACGGGGATAGCGCAGCGGCGAGACCCAGCACAAAGAGGATGTTGAAGATGTTGCTCCCGACGACGTTCCCGACAGCGATGTCGCGTTCCTTTCGGATGCTTGCGAGCAGGGACGTGGCAACCTCCGGAAGTGATGTACCGACGGCGACAATGGTCAGTCCGATGACCAGATCGCTGACGCCGAAACTCCTGGCCAGAACCGACGCGCCATCCACCAGCCAGTCCGACCCGAGGATGAGAAGGGCGAAGCCGAGCACCACAAAGAGTATCGAGAGCGGAAACAGGTGCCCCTTTCGGCCTGTGGCGTCACCGGCGCTCTTCTCATTCTTTCCGGATCGCAGCAGCCATACAGTGTAAACGATTGCCCCTCCCGTCAGGAGGATCCCGTCGATGCGCCCGATCTGTCCGTCGAGGCCCATGATCAGGACGAGGATTGAAAAGCCGACCATCAGCGGGATATCAAGGCGGATCAGCTGATGTGAGACCACAAGAGGCGTGATCACTGCGGAGAGGCCGAGCACGACCAGGATGTTGAAGATGTTGCTCCCGATGACGTTGCCGAGTCCGAGCTGGGCCTGCGAGGACCACGCTGACTGGACGGCGACAGCGAATTCAGGTGCACTCGTTCCGTACGATACGACTGTGAGTCCGACGACGAGGGGAGAGATTCCGGCGGCAAACGCCAGCCTGGAGGCGCCACGCACGAGGAGTTCCGCGCCTCCGACAAGCAGCCCGAGACCGGCCAGAAATAGTAGGAACGCCGGGATACTCATCACCCTTTATGTTTCGGACACATTCCTTTTGCCATTTGCAGGGATCCGGGCGTCAGCCCTCTTCTTGGATCGATGTTGCCAGTACTTTATGATAATCGGGAGAATTGAAAGGAAAATGACGATCCCGATAACATACTCGATATTCTTTTCGATCCCGGGTATTGAACGTCCCAGATAGTATCCGACGAGGGTCATGCTGACCACCCAGCCGATTCCGCCGGCGATATTGAAGAGGGCGAACCTGCGATACGTCATCTCGGCGACCCCGGCGACGACAGGAGCGAACGTGCGCGCGAAGGGCATGAAACGGGCAAGGACGATGGTGACCCCGCCGTATTTTTCGTAGAATTCCTTCGTTTTGAGGAGGTAATCCTTTCGAAAGAACCGAGTCTGTGGTCTATTATAGAGGGCCTTTCCCGCCTTGGTGCCTATGTAGTATCCTGTGGCATCTCCCGTTATGGCGGCAACGACAAGGAGAACGTTGAGGAGAACAATATCCAGTTCTCCCCTTGCCGCAAAGAGTCCCGCGGTCACCAGCAGGGAATCCCCCGGCAGGAAAAAGCCAACCAACAGTCCGGTCTCCGCAAAAATGATGGCAAACAGCCCTACATACCCGCCCCACATAACGATTTCTTCCAGTGTGGGGAGTTGCGGGAGAATCAGGCCTACGAAGCTTTCCAAGATTATCCTCGTTGTGTTCTTAGTGGGGTCTTTGATCGAAGTGATGTCCGGCGGCGAGAAGCCACGGTCGACCCCGGGCCTTTCAAGGATTCATTCCCTCGACCGTAATGACTCCTTCCCGGGACCGGGCGGCCTCGTGGGAAGAGGGAGCCTCAGCTGAATGGTGACCCGCAGACCTTCCTTGTCCGTTTGGATGCAGGGAATCCGGTTTTAACATGCACTGAAGATACAATCTTTGAGGAAAAGAGACAACTCGAAGAGCCGTTTTTCGCTTGATTCAGGAACCGGGGCAGCGTATCTTCTACCCCATGACAAAAACTCCGGACGGTACACCACAGCTGACAGAGAGCGGAGACCTGGAGGGTGGCCAGCTGGCACGCAGGCTGGGCCTGACGTCAGCCGTTGCGGTTGTGGTCGGGTCTGTGATCGGATCGGGAATCTTTCTGACGCCGCAGAACGTCGCCGCAGCCGTCCAGATCCCCGGTGTGATGATTTTCGTCTGGATTCTCACAGGTCTACTCACCCTGGCGGGGGCGCTGACAAACGCCGAGATCGCCAGTGAGATCCCGAGAGCCGGGGGACAGTACGTTTTCTTCCGGGTGCTCTATGGCGATCTAACGGGGTTTCTGTATGGATGGACCACCTTCACGGTCTATCAGACCGGTTCCATTGCTGCGATCGCGGTGGCGTTTGCAAAGTACTTCGGGTACTTCGTAGACCTCCCTCACCTCAGTCCTGAACTCGAAGCCTGGAAAATCCCGCTCATCGGGAACATCGCTCCGTTTAGTGATATAGGGGTGAAGATCGTGGCGATCGCCACGATTGTGTCTATCGCCACGGTGAACTACTTCGGGGTACAATTCGGCGGATTCGTCCAGAACCTCTTCACGTTCTTGAAGGTCGGGGCAATCGGGGGAATCATTCTTCTCGCCTTTACCGTCGGGAGCGGGAGCGTCGACAATTTCTTTCCTCTCTGGGGAGAGCCCACCGGCGGAGCGCTCTTGCCGGCCATTGGCGTGGCGATGATCGCCACTCTCTGGTCATACGACGGTTGGAACAGTCTTACCTACCTCGCGGGCGAAGTCCGGGATCCCCGGAGAAACATCCCGCGGGCCTTGATCCTGGGAACCGTGGCGATCATCGTCATTTATGCCCTGACGAACCTTGCGTACCTCTACATCCTTCCCATTCACGAGATTGCCGCCTCCGATCTCGTTGCAGCAGACGTTATGGAAAGGATTTTCAGTGGGTACGGCGGGGCTTTGATTTCCCTCGCCGTGATGATCTCCACCTTCGGGACGGTCAATGCAAGCTCGATGACCACGGCACGCGTCTTCTATGCCATGGCCCGGGACAAGCTTTTCTTCCGGAAGCTGGGAAAGACCCATCCGCGTTTCAAGACGCCTACCGGTTCCCTCGTGATTCAGGCGATCTGGGCTTCCCTCCTCACAATGACCGGGACCTTTGACCAGCTCTTCACCTATGTTATCTTTGCGGGATGGATTTTCTACGCACTCGGGGCCGGCGGGGTTTTCATCCTCCGCAAGAAGTTTCCCGATCCCGACCGGGAATACCGTGTCCCTTTCTATCCTGTCGTGCCGCTCCTCTTTGTCCTCGTTGCCACCTGGTTTGTTGCCAACACGGTCATTGAGCAGACGGCTGAGGCGGGCGTCGGTTTCCTCCTGGTCGTTGCGGGGATCCCCTTCTACCTCTTCTGGCAAAAGAAGATGCGGCAGGCAGCAGCTCCTCCATCCGCCTAGGCGAACGCCCGGCCATCGCGCTTGAAACTGCGGGCCCATCCTCCTATCTTACTCACTGTATGAACGAACCCGGTCGCCAACCTCCCCATGGTCACTCTCTCTCTGTCCAGTATGTGAAGGGGATAGGCCCGAAGCGGGCAGCCGTCCTCGAAGAGATGGATGTCAGGACGGTGATGGACCTCTTTATGTATGTTCCCCGGCGGTATCTGGACAGATCTTCCGTCGTCACAATCGCCCATCTGAAACGGATCGTGCGTGGCGGCCGGGATCAGTCATTGCCCAGCCCGGCGGGGGATCCCTCTCTCGATGCCAGGCAGGATTACACCGTGGTCGGAGAGGTCCGCTCGTTTCGCGTGGTGGGATACGGACCGAAAGCGCGGCTGGTCCTGATTCTCGCGGATCCGTCCGGGTCGATGCAATGTGTCTGGTTCGGTGGTGTTCAGTACTGGAAAAAGGCCTTTGCGGTGGGTGAGAAGCTTGCCGTCTCCGGACAGGCCTCCCTGTATGGCGGCAGTCTGCAGATCGTGCACCCCGACATCGACAGGATTGCGCGGTTGTTCGAAGGGGCGGACGGCGGGGGAGGGGACGAAGGAATCGACTGGAGCTTAACGCTCCACTCGGGGGGTCTCGTCCCCGTCTATGCATCAAGTCAGGAGCTCTCTCGCGTCGGTTTTGACAGCGCGGGTTTCCGCCGCGTTCTCCACACGGCAATCAGGGACCATCTGGAGAAGGTGGTGGATACGCTTCCGGTGCCGGTTATGTCCAGACGATCATTGCTGCCACTGGCTCAGGCAATTCGAAAAGTGCACTTCCCGTCCACGCGGGAAGACCTCAGACATGGCCTTCATCGGTTGAAGTACGAAGAGCTCTTTCGCTTTCAGGTGAAGCTTGCGCTCAAGAGGCACTGGCAGAAAAAGGAGATCCAGGGCATCTCCTTCTCCACCGAGAGTACCCTGGCCCGGCGGCTTGTTGATTCTCTTCCGTTCCGATTGACGACGGCTCAGGTGCGTGTGATAAACGAGGTCTCGACCGATATGAAGTCCGCCCACCCAATGAACCGCCTATTGCAGGGGGATGTCGGGAGTGGGAAAACCATTGTCGCCCTTGTGGCAATGCTCATCGCTGTCGAGAACGACTATCAGGCGGTGTTCATGGCGCCGACTGAAATACTGGCAGAGCAGCACTACAAGACGCTCACGCATTTTCTGGAGGGTCTCCCGGTTGGCATACGGCTTCTCGTTGGTGCTCAGCGAACGGCGTTGCGGAAGGACATCCTGGACGATGTCCAGCGCGGCTCGGCAAACATTGTCGTGGGGACACACGCCCTTTTCGAGAAAGAGGTCCTTTTTTCTCGCCTTGGCCTTGTGATTATCGATGAGCAACACCGGTTCGGTGTTTTGCAGCGGTCTCTCCTCCGGAAGAAGGGAACGAACCCGGACGTGCTCATCATGACGGCGACGCCCATTCCCCGAACACTCTCGCTCACACTCTACGGGGACCTGGATGTTTCGCTCATCAACGAGATGCCGCGAGAGAGGAGACCCGTCCAGACCATCCTGCGAGAGGAGGGGCGGAAAGAGACGGTGTATGATTTTGTCAGAGAACAGGTGGGGAAAGGACGGCAGGCCTACTTCGTTTACCCGCTCATCGAGGAATCGGAGAAGCTGGATCTAAAGGCTGCCACGTCACACTTCGCGGAACTGCAGGCGGCTGTATTCCCCGACCTACGACTCGGGCTTCTCCATGGACGGATGACAGGAGATCAGAAAGACCAGATCATGGGGCGGTTCCGGCGCCATGAACTGGATGTTCTTGTCGCCACGACGGTCATCGAGGTTGGGATCGACGTGCCCAACGCAACGGTCATGGTGATCGAAAACGCCGAACGATTCGGCCTGTCGCAGCTGCACCAGTTGCGGGGAAGGGTCGGCCGGGGCAGCGAGCAGTCCTACTGCATCCTGCTGGCGAAGCGGTGGGCAGCTACCGGGGCTTCCAGGAGACCTGACCCGCTTGCGGCGCAAAAGCAGGATCAACAGCGCCTTGCAGCGCGTCGACTTGCGACGATGGTTGCCATGAATGACGGGTTCGCCATCGCCGAAGTAGACCTTTCCCTTCGCGGACCCGGTGATTTCTTCGGGACACGGCAGAGCGGGCTGCCGGAATTCAGAGTTGCAGACATCCTCACCGACAGTGCGTTGCTTCATGACGCACGGGTAGACGCTCTCGCCCTCGTCGAGAGCGATCCTCACCTCACGCATCCCGATCATCGTCCGCTCGCGGATGATCTCCGCTCACGATTTCAAGATGAGCTCGCGATCCTCCAGGTGGGATAGCCCGTCCGACTCCTCTTCCTATTCATCATCGATGCTGCCGCGAGTGTCTGACTCACGCGCTGATCGAGACGTCGTCTCGCTCGCGACCACACCTCGTCATCTGGCTCCAAAATGCATTTTCTTCTTGACAACGAGTGTAAAAACTCTATATTTAGCAGCAAGCATTACGACAGTAACACATTCACGGAGACTCTCTGGATTCCATAACCTCACAGCTTCCTCAGGCTTCGATGACGATCGCACTCGTCTACAATTCAAAGGAGGAAGCATCTCACTCTGGTCCTCGCTCTTCCGGTCAACCAACGACTCCCTCCAATCCCGACTCATCCGACCCTGTCTCTTCTGCTCGCGTTGATACAGCTGTAAGAACTCTGGACGACGACTATCGGACTCGTGTAGATGATCAGTACGCCGAGTGGGATGCGATGGAGACGATTCTTGCGATAAAGGACGCGCTTGAAAAACGTTTTGTTGTTCACTTGATACGCGCTGATGAAGAGGCATATGAAAAGCTCCGGTCTCTCCAACCCCGGTTCGTGTTCAATATCGCGGAGGGGGAGTACGGTGTGTCGAGGGAAGCGCAGATGCCGGCGATCTTCGAGATGTTACAGTTGCCGTATCTCGGTTCGGATCCCCTG
>JBATTW010000337.1:0-2300 GCA_049670805.1 Bacteroidota bacterium | reverse complement strand
GCTCAGGGTTCGGCCCGCTCCTGTAACGGCAAATGCATCTCTTCAGTTGGTGGATACTGAAACGGGAAAAACAGGCGTTCGTCGGTGCAGGCTTGTAAAACTGGATGACGCACCAGAATTGGATGATACGCCATGATGAATAGATCTGTTGCTGTTTCGCTCAGACTCCTCGTTCTTGCCATGTTTGTAGGGTGTGGAGGGGGGGATCCAAAGCCGGTGCAAAACATCCTTGCATCCTACCCGGAGCTGGCGTCACTCGTGTTTGAGAACGACTATGTTCGCGTGGTGGAATTCACTCTGGGACCGGGCGACGAGCTCCCGCTCCATCACGGGGGAAGGAGAGTCGTGTACGCGTTGAGTGATTTCACACTTGAATGGCTGGAAGGGGAAGCTGAACCGGTAACGAAGAAATGGACCAGCGGTGCCGTCCACTTTCACGATGCGGTAACACACGCGGCAAGAAACGCAGGAAGCACCGAGGCACGATACCTTGTCGTTTCGAGGAAGACTGTTCCCCTCCCAATAATCGAAGCGTACGGCGCAGAAAGGGACGTAGCCGCCGCGGATGCTGATCACTCGGAAGCGATTTTCGAGAACGATCACGTCCGGGTGATCGAAGTCCACATCGCTCCCGGCGACAAGCAGCCTGCCCATCACGGATTGAACCGTCTGATTTATGCCTTGAGTGACTACACGATCACGTATTCATCCGAGCGGAGCGAAAACGAAGAATCGATTGTGGAAATCGAAGACGCTCACTGGCACGGACCGGATGATCATGCCGTGGAGAATACGGGGGAGACCGAGGCGCACTACCTTGTTTTTGCGTGGAAGGATTGATTTGCTACTCCTCCGTCTGAGCCAGGCGATCCAGGTTGCTGTTCATCACCGTGAGAAAATCTCCCTCCTTGGGTCTGTTTCCGCACGGGTTGAACACCGTGACGACAAGACCCATATTATGGAGCCGGTCGCGCACCTCTCGCAACGGTTCATCTTCCCACAACATGATCCCCCCACGCTTCTCACGCAACGTATTGGCAAAGACTCTCCACTGGCCGTCGCTCGGCATCTCACCGGGCTCCCAGTGCTCGCTCAGAATGGAGAGGTTGTATCCACTGGCGAAATACTGGTAGACCGGGTGTGAAGCATAGAGGGTGCTTTCCGTTAGCTGTGCCGTCGCGTGAGCCGCCTTCTCATCCAGGGCGATCAGGTCAGCCTTCAGACCCCTGAAGTTCTCCTCGAGAGAACGTTTCGCACCAGGGAGATGTTTCACTATTGCTTCTTTCACCGCTTCTGCCTGAGCCAACGCGTTTTTGAAATCCAACCATGTCGTGAAGGCAAATCCCATGTGTTCATGCTTCCCCCCGGGCCCGTGTGTATGGGTTACCCCTTCCTCTAGCTCAATATAGCTATCGCTGAACGCTTTCGAGGTGTTGACCATTCTTGAGGTGGGGAGGCTTACCTTCTCCAGCCATCCGGCATAGTCTGCTCCGTTTGTGAGAATGAGATCGGCCTGCTGGAAGAGGGCGATCTCGTCTGCATCAGGATTCCAGTACGCCGGGTCATCTCCAGGTGGAAGGGGAAACGTCGCATCGATGAATGCACCACCGATTCTCTCCGCGAAGAAATGGAGGGGATAGTTGACGGAGACAACCTTGAGGCTCCCAGGCCCGCCGTCAACAGGCTCTTTTTCGGGTTGTGAGCACGAGACGAATAGCAGAGTCGTGAGAAGAGAGGAAGTGAAGATTCTTGGCATGGTGACCTCAAAATGTCAGAGGATGTAGTACGTAATGAACTCTTCGACGAAGAATCCGGTCAGGTAGTAGAGCATGAATGCGAAAAGAACGCTGCAGCCAACGATGATTGCCAACTCAAAACCCAGGATTTCCGCCATCTTTCCTCTGCTGGAGCCGATCGTGAACATCGTGAAGATCTCACCCTTCCGCAACCGTAGCGACAAGGTGACAATGAGTGCGAGGATCAGCAGCATTGCGAGTCCGACGAGAATAAACACCGTGTTGAAGATCTCCTTGATGCGGAAGATGCTCTGGAGGAGATTCTCGACAACCTTTGATGGGACGACCGCCTGATGGGGTAGCTCCCTGGCTTCAAACCTGCCTCTGAGAAGCGCCTCCGACTTTTTGTCATTGGGGACAAAAAGGATCGAGCTGATGGGGTAGTTTCGCGTGTCGCCGTGGAAATGGAAGCTCTCGAGATTGCTACCGGTGATCTGGTTGTAGATGAAGAGCTTCGCATTGGCCGTTACCACGCTGTCGCTTTTCTCAAGTATGATACTCTGG
>JBATTW010000336.1:0-2028 GCA_049670805.1 Bacteroidota bacterium | reverse complement strand
GACTGGATAACCTGGAGCATCTGGCTGGTTGGATTCCTGATCCTGGTGGTCTGGATCTGGGTTCCCTACCGGGAGTTCAAGCGCCTCATTCGGACCCGGGCGGAAGCCAGGGCGGCTGAGGACACCGGGCCCGATCAAGGTCCCTCCGGATCCGTCAACGGAGGTGACGATTGAACTTCGTTGATTACCTCATCGTCGTCTCCTTCATCATCGCAACTTTCTATGTCGGGTCTCTTTTCTATCGTTGGGTTGGTACCGCCGATGATTTCTACCTGGCTGGCCGTCAGCTCACCCCGTTTATTCTCGCAGCCATCATTGCTGCAACGAATGTCAATCTCTACAGTTTCATCGGTCAGGCCGGTATCGCGTACACTGAAGGGATCCCGATCATATGGCAGACGTGGTCGGGGAACATGGCACTGGTGTTCTCCGGATTGTTTGTTATCCCGCTGCTCAGACGACTCCGCATTCGGACGATACCGGAGTTTCTCGGCTTACGCTACAGTAAGGGAGTACGAACATTCGTTGCTGCCCTCTGGGTCCTTCGGATTGCGTTCTGGCTGGGTGTCGTTCTCTATACTGCGGCGATAGCCGGCCAGACAATCAGTGGATTCCAGTCCTTTTCTGCCTGGGTCTTTCTATTTTCTGTCGTGGTCGTAGTCTACACGATGCTGGGGGGGATGTGGTCCGTCGCCTTCACGGATGTGATCCAGTTTATTTTCATGCTCGCCGGCGCTCTCGTGGTGCTGCCCCTCGCCATGTCACTCGTCGGTTGGTGGCCGGGTCTGGAAGCATCTCTCCCTGAGGGATCTCTCACGCTCGTCCAGCAGACAGGGACGTACAATTGGCAGTTTATTCTCGCGATCTTCTTGCTCGGAATCGAATGGGCGTGTGTGGACCAGGGGCTTCTCCAGCGTGCCTTTGGCGCGGATAGCACCAAAACAGTTGCGCGCGGTCTTGTCATTGCAGGAATCATTACCACTCCGTTTGCGCTTCTCTGGATCGTGCCGGGTTTGGCCGCAGGCGTTCTCATCCCGGGTCTGGATAACCCCGACAGTGCGATTCCGCAGCTACTGACTTCGATTCTCCCGCACGGTGTTCTGGGACTTGTGGTTGTGGGACTTCTTTCTTCCCAGCTCTCCACAATCTCCGGAAACCTCAACGGCGCTGCCACGATGTTCACGAGTGACATCTTCGAAGGCTTCCTAAAGACATCTGCGTCACCGCGGGAGGTTCTCTTTGTCGCGCGCGCAACAACACTCGTCGTAGGCATTTCCATGGTAGCCTTTGCCTATCTCATCCCGTTGATGGGCGGGGCCGTGAACGCATACCTCACCATCATTGCTGTTATGGATATGCCTTTGTTTATTATCGCCATAGTCTATGGGCTTCTCTGGAAGAGAGCTACCTGGCAGGGTGCCATCATCGGGTATGGGGCCGGAGCTGTGGCGGGCGTGATCGGCCAGTTTGTCCTGGATCTGGGCTTCACTTTCACGACGTTCCTCACTGCCGGTGTCGCGCTGATCATCACGCCACTGGCCAGCCTTGCTTCTACAAATGATCGGACCGAGGGGATTGAAGCCATCTGGTTGGCGCGACACGGCAGCGAGGAGGAACGCAGAAGCCAGGACCCGTATCACATCTTTCCGAGAACAGGATGGGGGCGCGTGGCCATGGGAATCCTCGCGGCGGGGCTGCTGCTATTTATCCTTGGCGTAGTCGCCGGGGGAGCAGGTGCAGGGTACGGATCTGCGATAGCGGTGGGTGGGATGTGCCTTTTCTTTGCCGGTGGCCTCCTGCGTGCCTATACCGACTGAAAAAGAGATGCAAAACCAGTCGAACACCTCGATGGATAGGAATCTGATCATCCTTGCGGGAGGCAGTGCCTCCCGAATGAAGGACTCGATCAAGAAGCGCACTGCCGATACGGCGAGGGCGGCGCCCGTGGACCAACGTCTGGTGCGAGAGGCGGGAGAGAAGCCAAAGGGAATGATTGGTGTGGGCACTGGACGGAGGCCGTTTCTGGAC
>JBATTW010000335.1:0-2141 GCA_049670805.1 Bacteroidota bacterium | reverse complement strand
ACGTTGTTGGCCTGCGGGTTGATACGGACGCGGCTGAGAAGCGTGACATCGATGATCTCTATGCGATCTCGAGAGAGTTGGAGCTGAGCTTCTCGTGGTACATAGACGTGAAGAGCCACAGGGACTTGCTGTCGCACTTCGCCTCCATGGTGGAGCAGGAACTGGGAGTTCACTGTTACGAACACCGCGTTTACTCCTCCTACGAGGAAAACCTGAATCAGCTTGCCAAATCCAAGACGGCGTTGGAGTCCGTCGGGGTCTTTGGAGGGGGTTTTGCCGCTCCCTATGGGATGTGGAATCCGTCACTGGCGCGGGCGGTTGATGATCTTGGTTTTGCGTACTCCTCGGAGTTCTCTTACGCCTATGATGGCTATCCCCTCTACCCTGTTTGGGCGGATACGGTGTTTTCCACGCTCCAGGTTCCGGTTCACCCTGTGTGTCCAGGAACGCTGAGGCAGGTCGGGTATTCAGACGGAGCGATGCGTTCTTACTATGCCGCCCTGGTTGACGCGAAGCGTCGGAGACGAGATCCCCTGCTCTTCTATCACCATCCTTCGCATCGCCGGTGGGAAGTAGTACGGGATTTGCTGCGGGATGCGATGGGTCCGCGGGTCATGCCGACGACTCTCGGGGGGTTTGCACGGTGGTGGAAGCGACGAAGCGCTTCCCGGATCGATGCGGAGTTTGAGCCCGGGATCCTGAGAACACACTTTCGGACCCCCGACAAAGCGCCCGGCCTGGAGGGGGTATCGTATCGGATCTCATCCTCAGCCGGGAAGGAGGCGATTCTCTCGCGTGACGGAGAGATTCGGTTGGACGATCTGCGTTGGAGGGATGTGCCTTTGTACCGTCCGCCGGAGGATATCGGGCGTATCCGAGAATTCGATCCCCGAGCCGTGCTCGGTCAGGTATATTCTGCAATGAGGAGGAGGATCCGGTGAACGTCGTTCTTGCAACCTACCAGGCTGTTTCCCTCTTGCGCGGGGGGCCGAACACGCAACTCCGGGGGACTGCCCGATTCCTCCGAGACTTCGGCGTATCGCCGCAGCTCTTCGATCAGTGGAAACCTCTGAAGAGGGAGGAGTGCGATCTGGTCCATCTGTTTGGGGCCAACATCGGGACGTATCATCTCGCGCGGGAAATCGTGGCGCTCGGGATTCCGCTGGTCGTTTCTCCCATCCTCTTCAGCAATCACTCGGAGGCGTTTGTCAGGAACGCCCTTTCCGCTACGAGGGTTGTCCAGAAGCTGGGCCCCGGCATCTGGTCCGATTACGCGATCAGCGCGGATGTCTGCAGCTGGGCTGCGAAGGTGTTGCCGAATACGGCTGCAGAAGCAGATCTTGTTGAAAAGGGTCTCAGAATTCCCAGGGAGAAACTGGAGGTGGTTCCCAACGGTGTCGACGAGCGGTTTCGGAAGGGTGATCCCCGGCTCTTTACCGAAAAATACGGGTTGGAGGGGTTCATACTCAACGTCGGACACATCGGGCCCGGGCGGAAGAACGTGCTCAGCCTTATAAGGGCGCTGGGGCAGATCGACCGTCCGGCTGTCCTCATCGGCCGGGTTGCCGGAGGGCCCGAGGGCGAGGCATGTCTGGCCGAGGCCGAGAAGCACAAAAACATCCTCGTTCTGGAAGGGTTGGACAACGAATCTGAGATGCTCGCCTCGGCGTACGCAGCGTGTGAGGTCTTTGTTCTTCCCTCCCTTTTCGAAACTCCCGGCATTGCCGCCCTGGAGGCGGGGCTCGCCGGAGCCAAGGTCGTGATCACACCTTACGGTGGGACGCGTGAGTACTTCCGGGACATGGCTGTCTACGTGGAGCCCGGTTCTGTTGATTCCATAAGGAAGGGGATCATCACGGCGCTGGAGCGGCCCTCAGATGGCAAACTTCGGGAACAGATCGAACGGGAGTTTCTCTGGCAGGAGGTTGCCAGAAAGACTGCGCGGGCGTACGAGGATGTTCTCTCCCAGGGGAGGAGATGAATCAGGATCGCCACGCCGCCGACCGGACGTCGCATCGTAGCTTTCCCGGCGCGCTCTATTTCGTCCTTTTTATACAGTCACTCTTGGCCAGCGGCACGCATCTGGTTGCGAAGGTTGTGGTCGTCGAAGTGGATGCGTTTGTGCTGACACTGGTCAGGTC
>JBATTW010000334.1:0-8382 GCA_049670805.1 Bacteroidota bacterium | reverse complement strand
ACATTCATCTGGTCTATAGTGAAATGGTCGACAGCCCCAATGCCCACGGCCAGCGCCTTCTCCAGAATACGGCAGAAGAGCTCGGACCTCCGCTCCGGAGTCAGCTTCTTCGAGTCATCCACCCCGGGAAGATAATATCCGCGCTTCATCACAACCGCCGCGGCCACAACCGGTCCGGCAAGCGGACCCCTCCCCGCTTCGTCCACCCCCGCAATAATCTCTACACCGCTTCTCCGGATTTTCCGCTCATGTCGGAGCATGACCCGCTTGCGATCAGAAGTCATTGATCAGCCCGAAATGGATCTTCCCTGTGGCAAACGTGTCACCCTCCCCGAGCGCAAACATCACCCCCAGAACCCCGACGGCGGTATCCAGTGTGACACCGATGCCATACCCGTATTTGAAATCCTCGAAACCTAAAAGGCCGAGGGTGTCATTCGAAGGCCGTGAGTAGTAGCCCGTGTCGAAGAATCCGAACAGATATGCCCGCCGGGCCAGCACAAACCGGTACTCCAGGCGGGTCCAGATGACCAGGGACCCGAGGAACTCATTCTCCCGGTAGCCACGCAGGGTGCTCGCCCCGCCGAACCTGTACATGTCGCTCTCCTCGAGATACCCGCTCTGCACCTGACGAACATGCGCTCCCACCGCGACAACCTGGCGGGGCCACGTTGGAACAAACAGATCGAAGTCTGTCCTTATGCGCTGGATCGATGATTTCAACTCGGAGCCTGTCTCGGTGGACGTCTTCCGGCCGTATTGGTAGTCGGTATGGAAGCGCACCCCGGTCTGCGGATTGATGAACGCATCCCGCGAGTCGTAGGTCAGATCAGCACCGAGGGTAATCGCGGAGCTGCGAGACACCCTCCTCTTCGTGCTGTCCTCTGAAGGTATCACACTCTGCGAGTTGAGCAGTATGCCAAAAGAGATTTCCTCAGAAACCATGAACTCACCGTCCACGTCGAATCTGCGGTCAACGAAGGCGCTGTCCTGCTGCCGTTGAAAGAAGCCTCCCCCGATGTTCACGGGGAATCCGAATATCCAGGGCTCAACGTACCGCAGGGACAACTCCTGCGAGAGACGGTCCTGCCGGTACCATCGAACCTGCAGCTTTCGACCCGTGCCGAACAGGTTTCGCATAGAAACGGCCACGAGACCCGTCACATAGCCTTCCTCCCCCTCACTTGACTCCGGGACATACCCCAGCACGCCGTCAAATGTGTTCGTGTTCCCCTCTTCCACGCGGAGGAGAAGTCCCCCACTTCTTCCCCGAACATAGAGCCGGGGCTCGCCCACACTCGCAAAGATATTCAAACGATTGAGACGGCTCCGGATCGCATCTACCTTGCCGGGATCGTAGAGATCACCCGGATGAATGCGCGTTTCCCGAACTATGACAGACGTGTCCGTGTCACTGTTCCCCTCCACGCGGATCTCATCAATGGTCATCCGCTGTCCCTCATCGATGCCAAGCGTGATCTCGATGGAGTCCCGGAGTGTTCCGTCCCGAATCCTGATCGTCGTCACACTGCACCGTGCGAACGGTAAACCGAGCTCTTCATATCGGGCAAGCAGCGCCCCGATGTCCTCCTCGAGTCTGGATTCAACCAATGGATCCCCCGGGGAGGTTTCAAAACCCTCCAGAATGGACTCCGTCATCAGTTCCCGGGACCCGAGGATATCCAGAGAGCCGATAATCGACTGCTTTCCCTCCTCCACGCCGATCGTGACATCGACCTGCGTGCTGTCCGGGGTATACTCCAGACGTACCAGCCTGACGCGGGCATTCAGGTAGCCATACGACCGGTAGCCGTCGTGGATCGCCTGGAGGTCACTCTGAAGTGCTCCGGCGGAAAACACCTTCGAGGACCCTGCCGTCATCCAGCCCAGAATGTCACTTGTCGACACGACAGCGTTTCCCTCTATTCCGACGTCCCGGACTGTCGTGGAGAACACAGGATGGAAAACAAGTAGGGGGAAAAGACACAAGGCGAGTGTAATGTGCTTCAGGAACCTCATAGGTACACGGAAGTGAGGCCGTTTCGACCTGCCAGGGGCGTCGCAAAAACCGGATTTGTCTTTAGTACCGGCCCCAGGTGTCAGCCCGCTTCCACGCCTCCCATATCGGGGTTATAAGCCGGTAATCTCCAAAACCGGTCTGGTCGAGAAAGACAAATTCATAGTTGATGGCGTAGTATCGCCATATTTCGTACGGCTTTTCATTCACGTCAAATGGGTGACGATCCACATCGTTGGGCGGCCCGAAGACGATAAACACCATCCCCATGTCTGTGCGCCAGCCTTCGATATGGTGCGAGAACTCTTTGTCTGCGTAGGCCACCCTCCTGTAGTACTCCTCCATCCTTTCGTTCCGGGGCGTGTTGGGGTTGGGATCCCGCTTCTTCCAAAATCCCATGAACGCATCCTGCTTCTGTTCGACCGTCTCCGCGTCATCCAGAGTCGTCAGCTCCTCATCCCGTGCGATGTAGCGGAGCTGCGTGATCGCCAGGTCAATATCATCCACCCCCTTTGGCATTCCCTCCCATCGCGCACTGAAATACCGACTTGTGTGCCCGATGTGCTCCCCCGCAGCCAGGAAAGTAGAATCCGGCGAAAACGCCCGGACAACAAGGGAGTAGTCCCCGAGAGGGAGCTTTTCATGATTGATCTTCACCAGCGCATCGTTGCGTCCGGCCTCCAGCACCATCAGCGTATCCTGGACCGACACTGTCTCGTTCTTCTTGTCCAGGATGTTTGTGACCAGAAGAACACTGTCCACATCCAGACGGTTGTAGATCTCAAAGAAGATGTGGAACGCCCCGGGGACGTTCCCGACGTTCCCTGTGATGTTGGGTACGATCGACCGTCTCTCCCCGCTTTCAGTGATGCTGCTGATCAGCAGAACATCACTCATCCCGAGATCGCCGGCCGTGTAGTCCGGCACAGCGATAGGTCGGACGAGACGCCGTGAACTGTTCGTCTCCATGTCCCGCATGTTGACCGAAACCGTGTACCGCCCGGGGTCAATAATAACGCTCTTCTGGCTCAGCTTGTACGCATCCGGCGATACAGATTCATCAAATGACAGGCCCGAAATCTCTTCCGTCCAGAGTTTCTCGCTTACCAGTGCTTCATCAGTGTCGTACACGGTGACAGTCATCTCGTACCTGGCATCGTGCCGGTCCCCTTCTTTCACAAAGCTGAGGAGCTCGTACCCCACGTGGGCAAAAACGTCAAGTCGGACACGGGAGGAAGTCCGGTCCGCAAACGTGAGGGCGTCAATATAGTACGGTTCGTTGATGTATTGGATGTCGGCCCGGGAAACCTCCACCTGTGCTCGGGCAACATCGGCAGACCACCATATCAGGGCCACCCCCGCACCAACCACAAACACCGAATTCAAAAACCTCATTTCAGCCTCCAGCAGTCAGGGGAAAACACACTCCCCAACAACATCATACTCATATGCTTCAACAATATCAACGTCGCAAAAGGTCCCGGGTCCAAGCCCTTCTCCAGCCCGGACGAAGACTTCATTGTCGATCTCCGGAGCGTCATACTCCGTCCTCCCGACAAAAAGGTCGTTCTCCTCCCTGTCAATGACGACTCTATGACGCGTGTGTATCAAGCCGGCATTCCGGTTTTCGGATATCTCCCGTTGCAGCTCCATGACGAGCGACTGTCTCCGTTCCTTTTCGACTGGCGGTATCGGGTCTCCCAGCGGAAAGGCGTGAGTCCCTTCCTCCTGGGAATAGGGAAAGACGCCAAGGCGCTCGAATTTCGAAACGCGAACAAACTCGAGCAGCTCTTCAAACTCCTCCCTTCCTTCGCCGGGATACCCCACAATCAGCGTGGTCCGGAGGGCAACCCCGGGAACACGCTCTCGAATCGTATCGAGGAGATCACGCAGGCTCCTGCTGGAGATACCACGCCTCATGGACCGGAGAACGCCATCCGATACGTGCTGGATCGGTATATCGATGTACTTGCACATTCGGGGGTTGTTCGCGAGGACGTCCAGTACATCGAGAGGAAACTTGGCGGGGTAGGCGTACATGAGGCGAATCCAGTGAAGACCCTCGATCTCTCCCAGGCGCGTGAGCAGCTCCGCCAGTCGTCGTTTGCCGTACCGGTCAACACCATAGTAGGTTGTGTCCTGACCGATGACAATAAGCTCCTTGACACCGGTCGCTGAAAGGCGCCGGGCCTCCAGGAGAATGTCCTCCAGCGGCCTGCTGACATGTTTCCCCCGCATCAGCGGTATCGCGCAAAACGAGCAGGGATTGTCGCATCCCTCTGAGATCTTTAGGTATGCATAGTGGGACGGTGTCGTGAGGCAGCGCTCGCCCAGTAACTCGTCTCTGTGCTGCATTCCCAGGGTTCGGAGTAACTCCTCGGGCCGGCCGCTCCCAAAGAAGCCGTCGATCTCCGGCATCTCCAGGGCGAGCTCATTGCCGTACCGTTCAGAGAGGCAGCCAAGAGCGTACACCTTTTTCAGGGTTCCCCCCGATTTCAATCGAGCCGTCGAGAGAAGAGCGTCGATGGACTCTTCCTTTGCGGGATCGATGAATCCGCACGTGTTGATGACCGCGATTTCAGCCCCTTCCAGCGTCGGAACGAGCTCCGCGCCGTTTTGCCGGAGCTGGGCCATCAACTTCTCGGAATCCACGATGTTCTTGGGACATCCCATGGTCATGACGTGGATCTTCCTGCTTCTCGCGTGCTTCACTTTCCGCCTCAGACACAGAATACGATAAATTCGAAATAGAGAAAGAGGAGAGGGGAAACGAACAGCAGGCTGTCAAACCGATCCAGCACGCCGCCGTGCCCGGGAATCAGCGCGGAGGAATCTTTCACACCCGCTGATCGCTTGAGGAGAGATTCCACGAGATCGCCCAGCTGGCCAAACAAACCGATGATCCCACCACAGACGATCGCATGAAAAACAGAGAGGTAGGGAAGCATGATATATCGCGCGACCGTGAACGCCACAACCGCACCCAAAAACCCGGCAATGGCACCTTCCCAGGTCTTGTTCGGGCTCACACGCTTGAAGAGTAGACGTCTTCCGAACGCTCGTCCTGCGAAATAGGCGGTCGAGTCACACACCCAGATGGACGCAAATATCGAGAGGAGTGTCAGTCCACCCCACGAGTCAATTGTGTTACGGACTTCTTCCGGCACGGACGGACCGAGAACCTCAAAGTGGCGGGCAACCGGAAAATCCCCTGGATTGAAGACCTCCCGGAGCCCAATGAGGGCCCCGAAGAACATAGAGATATACACCCAGCCGAAAACCGTCGCGGAAAGGTTGACAATGGCGGATCCCCTGTCGCGGTAGAGCTCTGCGACAAGTATCACGACGGCGCTCAAGAGCAGGAGAATAAGGAGAAACTGTGTTGATGACGGCGCCGGAAGGGCGATTCCCCGACTGTTGAGTATCTCCACGACGAAGAGACTGGCCCTTCTGTAGATAAAGGCACAGGCGAGAAGGAAGCCCACCAGAATCCCCGGGACGAGTTGCGGACGTGCTCCCTTTGATTCAGCCAGAACGTAGAACTCGTAGAGGGCCACAGCGGAGAGGAGAGCAACAAAAGCGAAGAAGGCAACTCCCCCAACCATGCAGAGCATTACGATGACGGGTATGCCAACAACTGCGACGACAACACGCCTGGCAAGATTACTCATAGCTTCTCAACGTGTGGCAGATTACTCACGGGATTTCAAGCTGGTAAACACTGCAAAGTACGAAGTCGCCGCCAGGAATACCACAGCGAACAGCAGTGCGTTGAATCCCACGATCACCGGAGACGGATCCCCACCGGGAGCCAGCGCGATGAAATCGTCGTCCAGGCGGAAATATACCGCTGTGCATGCCAGGAAGTTGTTGAAGAAATGCGCCGAAAGGGCAAGAGTGAGGTTGCCGGACCGATACACAATGTAGCCGAAGAAGACACCCAGCGCTACGAGCGGAACAATACTCAGAGGATTCAGATGATACGCGCCGAAGATGATTCCTGAAACAACTGCCGCCCACAGACCCCCGGTTGCCTGCCCGATACTCCGCTGGACGACTCCGCGAAACAGTGTCTCCTCAGCCAGCGCCGGTACCAACGCCACGGTGATGACAACAAAGACGAACTCAAGCGGGGAGTGCGCAGTAACAAGCGTCCTGTACGTCCTTTCAAACAGGTCTTCAATGAGATCGACGTACTCCTGAATCTGGTCCGGCAGGGGGATCGACTGCTGAAGCATCATGTATGCCTGCAGTACCTGCTGGAGTGCAAATACCGCGACCACGGTCGCAATGATCTCCCGCCCGCGAGGGAGCCGGACCTGAAGAGCGTCTCGCACACTACCAAACCTCAATCGTCCGAAAATGAGGGCCGGGATCAGAATACAGAGAATCTGGCTCACGAGCGTGGACCACCTGACCAGGTGGACGTTCTCCTCGCTAACCATGCCTCTAAACATCAGGAGAGCGGCCAGGCCGGCGACGACCTGATAGAGAAAGAAAACCACCACGAGCACGATTGCCGCAAATGCAAGCGGATGCATCCTCTGGAAAGGGTTGCCGGGCGGACCGGCAGGCTGCTCGCTTTCAGGGCGAGGGCCTTCGAACCGGGGGTGCTGATCCATCAGACAGACTCCTGCTTGAGCATTGCGGCAAGGAGGGGCACCATGATCTCGTGATGTCCCGTAAAGGAGTATCCCTTCCCCCCACCTTCGGTAGGGCGAAGCTGTACATTCATGGTCGGCCGGTAATGTACGTTCATGTCGAAAACGGCCGTGGTAAACCCGCGGGCACGTGCACCGAGATTCCTTGCGACCGTGAGGGCCTTGAGAAACACTTCCGGCATGATCACCGCGGAGCCCACGTTGAGAACGACCCCTCCGCGTGAGAGACTCTTGCAGACCTCACAGAAGAGGCGGAAATCCCGGAAGGAGAGCTCGCCAGTGGCTGCACCATCCATAGAAGGCTGCTGATGAGTGATGTCCGTCCCGATTGCGGCGTGCACTGTCACCGGAACACCGAGCGACGAACAGGCTGCAAGGACGCTCACGTCCCGGTGTGAGGCCTTGCACTCCAGCAGCTCGAGCCCGAGTGCTTCTCCGTACCCCCGATCTGAGTCCGCAAACGCCTTCCGCAAAGTACCGTTGACAAACTCCCCCGTCTCCCGTGCCATACCAAACGTCCCATCCAGCAGACTCGCAGAGACATCTTCCGAGGTCTTCCCCCAGAGCGCCGTCTCCACGTCATGGATTGCCGCAGCACTGTTCATCGCAACCATCGTGACGAGCTTGCGCTCGAGGAGATCGATCAGGACGGGGGCAAGTCCTACCTTGATGACATGTGCCCCGAGCATGAAGATCACCGGACGGTTCCTGCGCCGCGACCGCAAAATGTCGTCCACGAGAGCGCGAAGATCGTTCACCTTCAATATCGACGGCAGGCCTGCGACAAACTCTGAAAAAGAATCGCCATCCCCGTCAAACGGCCTCGCGAATTGGCGCGGGGTCACCTTGCTCTTCCGCTTTCGCACGGAGACTGTTTTGACCTGTGAGAGGTCGACACGTTTGGTTGTCGTCATAGTTGCCTCGTAGAATTCGGGGAAGCACTCGCCCCGGGAGCATATTTCCATCGCTACCGGGTCCTGGCGCGGAGAGGACCGACGAGCCCGGAATACTCTCGGAGCTCGCTGTCGATCGAGCCGATGATGATCTCTGTGTTGACGCGAATGGGAATCTTCAGGTCGTCATCCGACAGCCAGATGACGATCCTCCCCTCGCTTTTGAACAGCCCGCCCTCCGCCACGAACGGTTCTACCACGACTGTCTTGAAGGTCCCGGCTTCCACCTCGATTTCCTGACGCCCGAGGACCTTGACGAGCAGATCATAGCTCTTGTCCTTGTAGAAGTTGTGCAGCGTGTCCGTGTCTCCCACCTTCCGTTCGCTCAGGTCGAGCGTTCTGAAAAAGTAGAAGGCAGACATAACATCGTGAACGGTGGAGAGAATGGGGTACTCCCCCTCGGTGGTTTCGGCCACACCCCGTGTCCTGTCAAACTCCGCGATAAAATCACGCCTGTAGGAACCTTCGCGGATGTGCTGCTCGAACCTGTGGGGGAGAAGGGCTTCGACGTCGATAAACGTCAGATACCGATCTTCAACCTTGTAAATCCACGAGAAGCTCGGAAGAGAATTCACCGTGAACTCGACCCTGAACGTCTGTCTTCCCGCAACGGAATCATAGGCCGGAATGGACATGACCGCTTCCCCCGCCGTCACGAACCCATAGCTTATGTCAAAGACCAGCCTCTCGCCCACACCAAAGGCTGCATTTTCGCGCTTTGTGAAGGCAAACGCCTCGACTGTGTCAACTG
>JBATTW010000333.1:0-1555 GCA_049670805.1 Bacteroidota bacterium | reverse complement strand
GACTGGGGGTATGAATACCTCAAGTACGATTTCCCTTCATATGACGTGTACGGGGAGTTCGGGCCGAACCTGGAGGAGGAGAGCACTGCACACCCCTCGCCGATGGATCAGGAAAGAACCACGGTAGAATCCTACCGGGAGGCGCTTGGGGAGATTCGGGCCGCAACAGAGGGAAAGGCCTGGACGCTGTCCTGCAACAGCATGATGCCCCTCTCGCTCGGGGCAGCTTCCTCGTTCCGGATAGGGGACGATGTGGGGGACTGGGAGAGGACCGTGAAGTACGGCGTTCGGTCCGCCTCGGCGAGGTACTACACCAACGGTATCCTCTGGTCAAACGATCCGGATGTTTTGCTCGTTCGCGAGCCCTTCAGCATAGGGCAGGCGCAGATGTGGGCAAGCCTCATTGCCCTTTCGGGTGGAGCCGTGTTTGTCAGCGAGAACCTTCCCGAATTGCCGGCCGAACGGCTGGACATCATAAAGAAGATCCTGCCCCCCTATGTCAATGGAGACGAGCCGTACGGATACGGGAGACCTGTGGATCTCCTGGATGAAGTACCTCCTTCGATCTGGAATCTCCCCGTTCGGACCGGTTTTGGCGCCTGGAATGTGATCGGCGTCTTCAACTGGGGCAACGAGGATATGGAGAAGGAAATCGGGTTCGGGTCGCTCGGGCTCCCGGCCGATGCGGAGTGTCTTGTCTATAGCTTCTGGGAGAAGAGATTCCTGGGACGGGTCAGGCAACGACTGGCGCTCCTCATTCCGCCCGAAGAGTGCCGTCTCCTCTCACTCCGGCCGGTTCTGGGTCATCCGCAGCTCCTCTCCACCGATAGACACATCACTCAGGGGGGTGTGGAATGTCAGAATCTCCGGTGGGACGAGGCATCCCTGACCCTCTACGGGAGGGCACAGGTCATCAGAGGTAACCCGACGATCATCTCCCTCTACGTTCCCACCGGTTACCGCCTCCGGGGTTCCTCACACGCGGTGAACAGGGAGGAGGAGGATCTCCTCAAGATTCGGCTTGCCGCTCCCCGGACGGAGAGCGTTGAGTGGAACGCACTCTTCCTTCGGGGGTGAGTATCCTCCTCATGGAGTGGAGCTCTGCCTGGAACAGATCCCGGATCTTCTCTTTGAGTGTTGCCGCGTCACTTCCCGCAAAGAGTTCCGGCCCGATGGGGTCCAGAATCCTGGCTCGTATGTGGTGCGTACCTCTCAGAACATAGGAGCGTTTTGGGAGGGCGCCGGCTGAGCCATCAATGACTATGGGCTGCAGAGGGGCGCCCGTCTTCAGGGCCAGCTCGAAAGCCCCGGGCTGGAATTTCTGAAGGGTCCCGTCCTTTGACCGCGTCCCCTCCGGAAAGATCATAACTGAGCTTTCTTCCCTGATCGCTGCTGTCGCAGCCCGTATCATTCCCAGACTCCCTCTCAGTGACCCCCGGTCCAGTCGTATGTATCTGTTCAGGCTCATGTTCCATCCGATCAACGGAATGCGGAAGTTCTCCGTCTTGGAGATCCACTTGAAGTGGACGAAGAGCCTGAAGAGGACAAAGATGTC
>JBATTW010000332.1:0-3873 GCA_049670805.1 Bacteroidota bacterium | reverse complement strand
GTTAGATTGTATCGTCTCGCAAATGCAATCTGTCGAAGTGAAACTGAGAGCGAATTCCTCGGTGGCATTCATTCAGCGATAACAATCCGGCACGCTCCTCCTCATGATTGCCTATAAGGGTGTTTCCAAGTCCTTTCGGGACAGTGGCCCCGCGGTCCTGCACAATATCACTTTCGAAGTACAGACGGGAGAAACCGTCGCACTCCTTGGGACATCCGGTTCAGGTAAGACAACTCTTCTCAAACTCACGAACAGACTTCTCGATTTCGATGTGGGTCTCATCGAAGTGGATGGCACATCGATAACAGATCAGGATCCGATTTCGCTACGACGAAGGATCGGTTACGTCTTCCAGGGAATTGGTCTTTTTCCCCACATGGACGTCCTATCCAATGTTTCGATTGTCCTCCGACTCCTTGCCAGGTCCATCCCAGAACAACAAACTCGTGCCCACGAACTCCTGACAATGGTAGGGTTACCTCCGGAAGAGTATGCTGATCGGTATCCGCATGAATTATCGGGAGGACAGCAGCAGCGTGTTGGGGTTGCCCGGGCGTTAGCTGCTGATCCTGAGTTCCTCCTGATGGATGAACCCTTCGGAGCGCTTGATGCGCTCACCCGTAACATCCTCCAGCAGGAGCTTCTCTCGCTGAAACAAAAACTTCAGAAGACGATCGTCTTCGTCACGCACGATATCTTCGAGGCGTTGACGATCGGTGACCGGATTGCAGTGCTCAACAACGGACGCCTCGAACAGATCGGTACGAAACAGGAGATCCTCCGTGCTCCTGCGACGCCGTTCATCGAGGAGCTTTTCGGAAAACCCCGGGCACAGCTCGAGGCGTTCGGGGACGCATGATGGAATCCTGGCTTGCGTTCGCGATTGACCGGGCCGCCGATCTGTGGGTTCGCACCGGAGAGCATCTTGTCCTGACCGGTATCTCGACGTTCGGGGCGATCCTCATCGGTGTTCCTCTCGGCGTGCTGGCATCGAAGGTCCGTTCGATCCGGAATCCCCTCACCGGGATGGTCGGTATCCTGCAGACGATTCCGAGTCTCGCCATGTTGGCGATCCTCCTTGCGCTGACCGGCCAGATCGGCGTCGTCCCCGCTATCATTGCCTTGACGCTGTATGCGTTGCTTCCCATCGTCCGGAACACGCTCACCGGTATCGAACAGGTCCCACCCGCGTCCGTCGAAGCCGCCCGCGGTCTTGGCATGACGACGCGGCAAATGATCCTTCTCGTCGAACTCCCCCTGGCCCTTCCCACCATCATCGCCGGCATCCGTACAGCGGCAGTTGTAGGGGTCGGCATTGCAACTCTCTCGGCGTTCATCGGCGCGGGCGGTCTGGGTGAGTTCATCAACCGTGGACTCGCTCTCTCGAACACCGACCTGATCCTCCTCGGCGCCATCCCGGCCGCGGTGCTAGCCGTGCTGATCGACGGCTCGATCGGCTTGTTTCAGTGGGGCCTGCAATTTCGATCCCCGAGCGGAGTATCAGGTTCATTGCGTCGCTCCGTAGCACTTCTGGCACCGATTGGGATCGCCGCGATGGGTCTCTTTGCTGCCATCGACGCGAGAGACGGCGTATCGGATTCCGATCACTCGGGCAATGGAACAGTCCGCATCGCCTCGAAGAGTTTCACAGAACAGATGATCCTTGGTGAGATGATGGCACAAATGATCGAAAAGCATACACCATATGCTGTTGAGCGCCGGTTCAATCTGGGAGGAACGATGATCTGTCATGAGGCGCTCGCGGCAGGAGAGGTCGATATGTATGCCGAGTATGTCGGTACTGCGCTCAGGGCGATCCTCCAACTGGACGGGCAACGTTCGGAAGCAGAGGCCTTTGATGTAGTGGAACGCTTCTATGCCGAACAGTTCGATTGTGTCTGGCTCGACCCATTCGGTTTCGAGAATACGTATGCACTCGCCGTGACCGGACAATTTGCGAAAACGGAACGACTCTCGTCGATATCCGATTTGACGAACATCAGCAGGAGCCTACGGGCGGGATTTCCGTCTGAATTCATGGAACGGCCGGACGGATATCCGGGTCTGCAGGAGACCTATGGTCTTGCGTTTGGGAGTGTCAAAGATCTGGAAGCGGCATTGATGTATCAGGCCCTGGCAAGCGGAGAGCTCGACGTCATCAGTGCGTACTCGACGGATGGAAGGATCGAGGCGTATAACCTGGCCATCCTGGAAGACGACCGTTCATTCTTTCCACCGTATCATGCAGCTGCGGTGGTTCGGCGGACCACATTGGGGAAGCTCCCGCAACTCGGACCCGTTCTCCGTCGTCTTTCGGGGGCTATTGATACGGATACGATGCAGCGGCTGAACTACAGAGTGGACCAGGATAAAATATCCCCAGCAGATGTTGCTAAGGAGTTCCTTTCAGACCGCGGACTTCTTTCGACGAAGGAATAGAAGGAAGAACCCGGACTTTTTCGAGCTCTCCAGAGGCTTGTGAGAAAATCCTGCATCCCCAGTCTCTGGGGAGCGTTATGCAATTCGTAATGTGTACGGATTCTCCACATGGCTTTCAATCAGAAAAACCAGAGTGTCAATAATAGGAATGGGCGCTATCATCGATCATAATCCTATTCACCGCATCATGCAGCTCGCTGGTGGGATGGGCAAAAGAGAAGCCCGGCTGTTCACCGGGCCTCCTGACTCCTCATGGTGGTGCTAATCCTCAGACTGTCTGGAAAGCTTTTCCACCGCATTTCGTAGGTGCTCCCCACTACTATGCGTGTACAGCATTGTAGTCTTCAGATCGGAGTGCCCGACTAATTCCTTTATGGCAACTATGTCAACATTCTTCATTGCCAATTGTGACACAAAAGTATGCCTGAGCTTGTGGACATCACCCATCAAATCCAATTTCTGAAGGGCCTTCTTCAAGGCATGATAGGGTTCGTCAGCGTGGATTTTCTTATTCGTTCGACTTGTAAAGACATGAGTATTGTGCTTGCCTTTCTGAGCCACCAAAATCTCCACTGCTCTGGCGTTAAGAGGCACGGTTCGGCTCTTACCTGATTTAGTAGTCCAATCCTCTGACGATGCCACAATGATCTTCGGGTCTTTTGGATCCAGCGAAGCATTCTGCCAAGTCAAATTCATCATCTCTCCCTTGCGCAACCCTGTGTGGGCCATGAATTCCAGGCAGTACCGCCAGTGCGGATCTACCGTATCCCAAATCTTCTCAAGCTCATCATCAGAGAAGAAGTTCCTCTTACCAGGCGGCAATTTTGCCTCCTTGACCTTGGTCATGGGATTCTGGTCGCAGTACTTACTGTCTAGGGCATACGCAAAAACTGTCCGATATAGTTTGATTGCTCCATTGAGAGATTTCGGTGACCAGCCATCCTCGTTCGTCTTCATGTAATCGAGGAACTCCCTTATGTGCTTGTGTTCAACTAGACGAACGTCTCCGGCCTGAACAGGAAGAAACTTCTCAAAGAAGGTCACAAGGGGAGTCAGATAGGCAGTGTAGCGCTTATAGGAGTTCGCTCTTACTTCTGTCTTCTTTGCGGAGAGAAACTCGTCTGATAGGGCCTTAAGCGAGATTGTCTTCCGTTTCGGATTGGGTAGGCTGAGCTTGCCGAGAAGGAGTTCTTGTTGGATGGTTGCCTGCTTCAGAAGCGCGGTGTTCTTGTCAGAGCCAACGATCTGGCGAATCCTCTTCCCATTAAGCCGATAGTCGATCTGATACACATGGCCTTTCTGACGTTTGATCTTCTTCAGGTTAACTTTTGTCGACGGCATGACATCCTCCTCAGAGGGTGTAAGTAATTTTGTGTCTGTGAGCCATACGTGTATATTGGAGCAGGAGGTAAGGTATGGCGAAGAGACGCAAGA
>JBATTW010000331.1:0-3502 GCA_049670805.1 Bacteroidota bacterium | reverse complement strand
AAACGACTCTCTATCGGTAACCTCCACGACATCGTCGATCCACGTAAATTCAAGCACACCCGGGATGTAGTCCTGTCCGATTCCCTCGACCTTATACGTCTTGAGTTGGGGGTTGACCTGCTTCGTGTGGAAGTATTCCGTGTACACGGATCCTTTTGGGTCGACACCGATAACTTTGATGTCCGGGTTCTTCTCCTTCAGGTATTTTCCCGCCCCCGTGATTGTCCCGCCCGTTCCGATCCCGCAGACAAAGTAGTCGATCTGACCACCGGTTTGCTCCCAGATCTCCGGCCCCGTCGTCAGGTAGTGTGATTCGGGATTGCGAGGGTTGTAGTACTGATCGGCAAGGATAGAGTTGGGAGTTTCCCGGACGATCCTTTTGGCGACTTCTGTGTAGCTTTCAGGTGAATCATGTGGGACCGCCGTCGGGGTCACAATGACCTCCGCACCGAAGGCTCGGAGCATCCTGATCTTCTCCATGCTCATCTTGTCGGGGAGCGTAAATACCGTCTTGTAGCCTCTGACGGCGCCGACAAGCGCAAGTCCCATACCGGTGTTTCCGGAGGTAGACTCCACGATGGTCCCGCCCGGCTTCAAATCACCCCGCTGTTCCGCCTCTTCGACAATCGAGACTCCAATACGATCCTTTACCGAACCCCCTGGGTTCACATACTCCACCTTCGCAAGAATGAGACCCTGAAGACCCTGTGTAACCTTGTTGAGTCGGACGAGCGGTGTGTTCCCGATTGCCTCCAGAATACTCTGGTGGTATCTAATGGTGCGGGAATCGTTGAGCATCTCGCCTCCCTTGGCTGGGACACTGATTGCCGGTCGAATGGAGTCTTCTCAGGCAGGTGCTTCTAGTCGATGCGATTTATCAGGCTCGCAGCGTAGGCGGCGCCAAATCCGTTGTCGATATTTACCACCGTTACACCCGCCGCACATGAGTTTAACATCCCAAGCAGCGCAGAAATTCCCCCGAAGCTAGCCCCGTATCCCACTGATGTGGGCACGGCGATAACGGGGCCTTTGACGAGCCCTCCAACGACGCTTGCAAGGGCTCCTTCCATTCCCGCAATCACCACAATAACGGATGCCCGATGGAGCTTCTCGCTCTCTGACAGGATCCGATGGATACCGGCGACTCCGACATCGAAAATGTGGTCTGTTTCATTGCCCATGATCCGGGCAGTCTCCAGGGCTTCCTCCGCAACGGGGATATCGGAGGTGCCTGCTGTGACGATGAGGACAACGCCCCGCCCCGATCTCTGAACGAGACCTTCATTTGCAGTGATGGTTCGTGCGACCTGGTTGAAGCGAGCCTGACGGATCTTCTTTCGGACAGCAACATAATGCTCCCGCCCGGCTCTCGTGGCGAGAAGCACGCTACCATGATCTACGATACGCTTTGCGATGGCAGCGACCTGGGAGGGTGTCTTACCCTGGCAGAATATGACTTCGGGAAACCCCTGGCGAAGCTCCCGCTGGTGGTCGAGTGTCGCGAAATCGAGAGTCTCGACGGTGTTCCGGGCAAATGCCTCGAGAATTTCGTCGGCCGTGAGCGAGCCTTTCTTGAACCTTGCGAGGAGTCTCTTGAGATTCGATGCTGTCATGCAGGATTCCGTTTGGGCACGAATAGGTTGCCTACCGCATGCCGCGGGCGACATGCCAGACAAAGGTCAGAAAAACAGCGCAAACTCACAAGGGAGAGATGCCCCTTCAGTCTGCAGGTCGTCGGGTGTTCCGCCGACTCAGGGAATAGAGTGCGATCCCGACCCACACGACGTTCACTCCTGATGAAGGATAGGCGCCATAGTAGACGGTGTTCAGAATGAGACAGGCTCCCCCCAGGATGTTGAGGGACTGATAGAAGACCGAATTCCCTGTAACCCTCCCGGCCGAAACCAGAAAGTATGCCACCAACACCGCAACGGCGCCCACCCACCCAATGATGTCCATCAAGACTTGATGCTCCATATGACGCATTCCGATCTGATAGGTGTGCCCCAGGGCGTCAATCTAGCAGGCCGGAGCTGCAAAATCAAATCTGTGCCGCGCACGGAGATCCCGCTCTGATCCGCGAGGACGGCAGAGACCAGAGACGTTGACAGCTCGTTTCTTGACACTCCATCCGTTTTTTCGTAATTTTGGATTGAAAAAGCCAATTCTCAGTCAATTACCGGTCATATCACGCGTGCCCTCGCTTCTCCTTGTCGTCGTTGTGGGATACCTGATCGGTTCCATTCCCACAGCCTTCCTTTTTGTTCGCTGGAAATCGCAGGTTGACATCCGGAAGGTTGGAAGTGGCAATGTCGGCACGCTGAACAGTTACGAGGTCACGAAGTCGAAGCTGGTTGGCGTGGCGGTCCTTGGGGCGGACTTCCTGAAAGGCGTGGTAGCGGTTCACCTGGCGTCTTTTGTCGCCCCCGAGGCCGGCTTCACCGCGCTGGCAGTGGGGGGAGTGGCGGCAGTTGTGGGCCACAACTATCCCGTCTGGTTGAGATTCAGAGGTGGCCGGGGTCTCGCAACGGCGGCGGGAGTCTTGATTTCCCTTCAGTGGCTCGTTGTGGCCTTTTGGGGGGTCTGGTGGGCAATCGGTTTCTGGCTCACGCGGAAGGTAAACGTTGGAAACGCTGTTGGGTGTCTTGCGATCTTACTGGTGGTGCTTCTTCTTCCCGAACACCTCCTGGCGCCACTGCTTCCCGCGGGTGCGGACGACACCGAATTCCGTCTCTTCGGCGTCGTGCTGATTGGTGTCGTTCTCATAAAGCACGTTGCCCCCGTGAAGCAATACCTGGTTGAACGACGTGCAAATGCAAAACAGGTCAATCTCTAGATATGGAGCGGGAGGGGAAATGAAAATGAAAAACGTCGGCCGTGCGATTGTGATAGTCATTCCTCTCCTGGTGGGTGGTATGGTCGGGTACAACATGGGGCATTCGGTGGCCGATCCAGGGACGACCCCGACGATATCTGCAAGCGGGACACGTCCCTTTGTTGAAGGGAAGACCGTTGGGTATCTGGTTTCGGATCGGGACTCGGTGGTCGACGTGTTGCAAGCCTCCCGGCGCAACGCCATCACGCGAGCCGTTGCGGCGGCAAGCCCTGCCGTTGTCGGGATAAACGTCATCGAAGTTCGGCAGTACCGCGAGAGGTCGCCCTGGGGTGATGATCCCTTCTTCCGATACTTCTTCGGCGACAGGGTCTACTCGCAGCCAGTACACGGCCTCGGTTCGGGTTTTCTCATTTCTCCGGATGGATACATTCTGACCAACGATCATGTCGCTGGAAATGCCAAAGAGATCACTGTGACCCTCACGAGTGGCGACGAATGCCGGGCCGAGCTCGTGGGGTCCGATCAGATTTCCGATGTGGCACTGCTGAAGATCAGTGGAGAGGATTTGCCACATCTGACGATGGGAAACTCGGAGGATGTCCTCATCGGCGAATGGGTTATCGCTCTCGGGAACCCGTTTGGTCTCTTTGATGTCGCCGACAAACC
>JBATTW010000330.1:0-12012 GCA_049670805.1 Bacteroidota bacterium | reverse complement strand
AGTCTGGTGCACGTGTTGACATTTGTGGTAAAGGTCGGCGCGGGTCTCTTTTTCTTCATCTGGATACGATGGACAATACCTCGTGTCCGGTATGATCAATTGATGGATCTGGGCTGGAAAGTCATGTTCCCGTTGGCTTTGCTCAATATCGCGGTGACCGGCATCGGAATCCTGTTGTTCTCATAACCCTCATTTCAGGAGAAGTCGCGTATGTCATCCTCGCAGGGAGAGCTGGTGAGACAGGTGCGGAGTAAAGATCTCTCCTTCTGGCAAAAGACCTATATCCCCGAGATTGTGAAGGGGATGGCGCTGACGTTGAAGCACTTTTTCCGACCCAAATTCACGCGTCAATATCCTGAGGAACGCTGGAATCCGCCTTCATCGTTCCGGGGAAGACCTGTTCTGGTCGAGGAGGACGGCGTTGAGAGGTGCGTCGCCTGCGGCCTCTGCGCGAGGGTCTGTCCTGCTCTTGCCATTGATGTCCAGGCTTCCGAGACGGAGCTGGAGAAAGAACGATATCCGGAGCTGTTCGAAATCAACATGCTCCGGTGTATCTTCTGCGGCTTCTGCGAAGAAGCCTGCCCGGAAGAAGCAATCGTTATGAGCGATGAGTATGAGCTTGTGTTTACGAAGACCGATGATGCGATCTTTGGCAAGGACAAGCTGTTGATGACCGTCGAAAGGCTCAAACCGCGTCTGGATTTCCTGAGGGAGGCACGCTAGAAACCCTCAGTCAAGCTGGACCTGAGATCAGGCTGCATGGAGCTTACACAACTACCATGCAGCCTTTCTTTGTAGAAATTGACCATTCTGCCTCGTTTTGGCCTGTTTGGAATTGATTTCAAAAAATGGTTAATTACTCAGAAATGAACGAAGAATTTCCGCGTTCTCCCCGACCCTGATCCCCCCATGGACGCCTTCTGGCTCGAGATCATCGGAGTACTTCTGCTAATCCTGCTTGTTGGCTTCTTCTCTGCCACCGAGGTCGCCGTTCTCTCCACCCGGAAGAGCCGCATGAAGGAACTGGCCGACGAGGGGAACAAACGGGCTGCTTCAGTCCTCGCATTTCTCAACAATCCCGAGCTCTTCCTTGCATCCATCCACGTTGGGATTGTCTTCTCTCTGATTCTGGCGTCCATTCTCGGCGGCTTGCTGGGCTTCCAGCATCTCGTGCCAACGCTCAAGGCGAGCGATCAGAGGTGGGTGAGCGAGGCGAGCAGCTATATCTCCCTCGGGACGATTGTCATTGCAATTGGTTTTCTTGTGGTGGTCTTTGGCGAGCTGGTTCCCAAGTCCCTTGCGCTCCGGTCCGCTGAATCTGTCGCTCTCCGCGTCGCACCCGCGATGTCCCTCTTTGCTACCGTTTTCCGGTTTCCGGCCAGGCTTCTGAGATTTGCCAGCAACCTGGTTCTCAGACCGTTCAAGGACAGTACCACCTTTACCGAGTCCAGGATTTCGGAAGAGGAGTTCAAGTTGATGCTCGAGGAGGGGACCAAGACCGGCGTGATCGACAAGACCGAGCATGAGCTGATCGAAAGCATATTCGAGTTCACCGACACGACGGCCAAAGAGGTCATGATCCCGAGGCCTGATATGGCTGCCGTGGACATCAACATGTCTCGCGACATCATTATCAGGATTGTGCTGGAAGAAGGCTATTCCAGAATGCCCGTCTACAGTGAGACGATTGACAACATTATCGGGATTATCTACACGAAGGACCTCCTGGGATTGCTGGAGCACAGAAATGTCATTATCCTCGAAGACATCATTCATCCGCCCTACTTTGTGCCCGAGACGACGAAGATTAGCCGCCTTTTGCGTGACTTCCAGAGGCAGAAGATCCATATGGCCATCGTCACTGACGAGTTTGGGGGGACGGAGGGGATTGTCACCATGGAGGACATTATCGAAGAGATCGTGGGCGAGATCCACGATGAGTACGACGAAGAGGTGAAGGACATCGAACAGTCGGCGGATGGCTCGTTCCTTGTGAACGCTCGTATATCGATAAAAGATCTAAACGAGCGGTTTGACACGAGCATACCCGAAGAGGAGGAGTTTGATACGCTCAGCGGGTTTCTGCACAAGCTCACCGGCAGGATCCCCGAGTTGAACGAGACGATCGCCCACGAGAACCTCTCCATGACCATCGTCAAGAAGAGCCAGAGGAGGATCCGCCTCGTGAAGCTGCAGCGATTTGAGAAGGCACCCCGTGGAAAGCCGGCCTCGGGATCTGCGCCGAATGAAGAGCCGCTTCAGGAGTAAGAACAACCCTGATGAGAAAGAGATCCAAGATACTCGTTGTTTTCGGCACGCGACCGGAGGCGATTAAGCTCGCTCCCGTAGTCCAGGAATTGCGGCGGCGCGCCGATCAGTTCAATCCCCGTGTCTGCGTTACCGCTCAACACAGAGAGATGCTGGACCAGGTGCTCCGTCTCTTCGCCATTCGCGTGCACCATGACCTGAATATCATGCAGAGCGGTCAGTCCCTTGAACAGATTACCTCGCGCGTCCTCTCCGGTATGAAGGAGGTTCTGAGGAAGGAACGTCCGGACATGGTGGTCGTTCAGGGGGACACCACAACGACGTTCGCTGCTGCGCTTGCCGCCTACTACGAGGGGATCCCGGTGGGTCACGTGGAGGCTGGCCTCCGGACGTGGCAGAAGTACAGTCCTTTTCCCGAGGAGATCAATCGCATCCTCACAAGCCACCTGGGAGACCTTCACTTTCCGCCCACGGAGCAGGCGAAGAAGAACCTTATACGAGAGGGGATAGATCCCAAGAAGATCGTAGTGACAGGAAACACAGTCATTGACGCGTTGTTTCATGTGCGGAAGCAGGTGCTCGGGAACCGCGATCGTTACAGAAGGATGTTCCCTTCGATTGATTTCTCCAGGAAGATTATCCTTGTTACGGGGCACAGGAGGGAGAGCTTCGGGGATGGCTTTCGGAACATCTGCAGAGCCATCCGGCGCATCGCTTGTGAAGAGGAGAACGTCGAGATTGTCTACCCGGTCCACCTGAATCCCAATGTTCAGCGACCCGTCCGGTCGATCCTCAAGGGGCTCAAGAACGTACACCTCCTCGAGCCACAGGAATACCGTCCCTTTGTCTTCCTTATGGACGCGTCTTATCTGATCCTGACCGATTCGGGGGGCGTCCAGGAAGAGGCACCATCCCTTGGCAAGCCGGTCCTGGTCATGAGAGCCTGGACCGAGAGGCCGGAAGCTGTGAGGGCTGGAACGGTCAGACTCGTAGGCACCTATGAAACGGTTATAGTAAATGAGGTCCGACGCCTTCTGCACGACAAGAAACAGTACGGTCGCATGAGCAGGGCCCACAATCCCTACGGGGATGGAAAGGCCCGGCAGCGAATAGTCTCCGCAATTAGATCTTTCCTCAGGTCGTAGGGAACCGCCGGGATGGATCACGATCTCTCTTCCTCAAAGGTGGTCGGCCGGAATGCGGTCTACAGCCTCATCGGGTACGGCGTCGCCGCCGCGTATATTCTTGTTCTCCTGCCTGTTGTCGTCCACTATCTGGGTACAGAGCTGTTCGGGCTGTGGGTGTTGATCATGGCACTCACCGGATACATCTGGCTGGTGGATCTGGGCATGAGCTTGTCATTCACGAAATACGTGGCCCAGTACATTTCTGAGCGTGACTATGACAATGTCAGCAGTGTTGTCCGGCATGGGATACTTTTCTATCTCGCCGTCTCCGTTCTGGTCATCGCGCTGGGCGGGCTTCTCGCGCCTCACATCTTTCGTGCTCTAAACGTTCCGGCGGAGCAGCTTGAGCTCGCCAGGCACGCTTTCCCGATTGCGCTTCTTGGCTTCGGAATCAATGCCATCCTGTACGTTTTCCTCAGCCTTCTCTCGGGGATCCAACGCATGGATGTGGTCAACATCTTTACGAGTGTTGCTTTTCTCTTGAAGTTCGTGGCGATTGCCGGTGCGCTCGCCCTCGGGATGGGGCTGATCGGCATGATGGCCGCAGAGGCAGCGGTCGGGATTGTGTCTCTTGTTCCTGTTGTTGTCATTGTGAGACGATTCCTCCCTGAAGTATCTTTGTGGCGGTTGGGGTTTGACACATCCATGTTCAAACGCCTCCTGAAATTCGGTGGCCAGCTTCAGGTGAGCAGATTCGCTGAGCTGGTACAACTGCAGTTCGACAAACTGCTCATATCGCGATACATAGGTCTGACAGCGGTAACGATGTATGATTTTGGCTCGCGACCCCTGAACCGTTTACGGGCACTGCCGGCGACCGCGCTGATGGGATTGCTACCTGCGGTCTCCGCTCTGGATGTGGAAGGGAATCAGGCCAGAATCAGGGCTGGCCTTCTGAGGTCGACACGTTATCTCATGTTGTTCTCCGTGCCTCTCTTTGCATTCGTTGCAGCATTTGCGCACGAGATCATGCAGGTGTGGCTTGGGGGCGGGTTCTCTCAGGCTGCCCGAACACTCCAGATGCTGGCGGTGGGCTATTTTGCGGGGATCATTACGGTCCCACTTGCGGTCACCTCGCAAGGAAGAGGCGAACCCCAGTATCAGATGAGGACAACTCTCGTGCAGGCCATCGTGAACATACTCCTTTCTACTTCGCTGGTGCTCCTGTACGGTTACTACGGCGCGGTTGCAGGTACGGTTGTTGCCGCAATCGTTGGGGCTCTGCTTTTTACACGTGTCTATGGCCGCCGCGTAATCGAACATCCACTCCGGACATTTGGCGCTTTGCTGGCAAAACCTATTGTTGGCGCTATCCCGGCGGTGGTGGCCGCTCTTGCGGCGTTGGAACTGCTTCAGGGACTTGTGTCACCGGCTACCCGACTCGCCGTCCTTGGTTGCCTGCTGTTGACATTCGGGGTCTTTCTCGCGGCTTATCTGGCAATGGTTCTGATCCTGCGCCTCGTCGGGCCGGATGACAAAAGGTTTCTGGAAGGTATTCTGCCTAGTCGTTTCTCCGAAAAGGGGTGATTCATGAAGAGTTTTGAAGAAAGGATGGCATCGCTGGACACGAGCCTGTTTGATGCCATTGATTCTCAGACGACTCTGGATGACAAGTGCTCCTTCCTTGCAGTCCAGAAAGCAGTGCGGGCTGCCGGAGAGGGCTACTGCTACCTCGAGATCGGGTCCTACATGGGAGGAAGCCTCCAGCCCTTCATCCTCGATCCGTCCTGCAAGAAGATCTATTCGATTGACAAGAGACCCAGGTCGCCGGAGGATGATAGAGGAATCCCCTTCGTCTACCATGACAATGCAACAGAAAGGATGATGGGTCTGCTCAAGGAGGTCTCCCCCGAAGGAGTTCAGAAGGTGGAATGCTTTGAGGGGGACGCCTCAGAGATCCAGTTGTCTGCCATCCAGGAGAAGCCGAATCTCTGTCTCATCGACGGGGAGCACACCGAGCGGGCTGTTCTCTCCGATTTCAGGTTCTGTGAATCGGTTCTTGCTCCCAACGGCGCAATTATGTTTCATGACGCGAACGTAGTGTTTACGGCTCTCCAGAAGATTGTAGCGTCTCTGCGCGAAGCGGGGAGGAGCTTCCGCGCCTACGTGATTCCCACGACCGTTTTTGTCGTCGAGCTGGATGACTGCTCCTTCCATCAGAGCTCTGATCTGCAGCGCCTGCTCATCGATAACCACATCCCGTTCTTGGAAGGCCTGCGGTCGATGGAGCATTTCAGGGAGGTGTATAACATGCTGCCAGTCCGGGTGCTCCGGGCAATGAGCCGGAGGCTCAAGAGAGTCATGCGGAGGAATCCCTAGGTGCCCGAGGTCTCCGTCATCATTGTCAACTGGAACACTGAGGACCTGCTTGCAGCCTGCCTGGAATCCGTCAACGCTGAAAGAGAGTCTGTTGAATTGGAGGTAATCGTTGTTGACAACGGTTCCAGCGATGGGAGCGTGGGGATGGTACGCGATCGGTTTCCCGATGTCCGTCTCCGGGAAAATGCCACCAACGAGAAATTCGCCAAGCCCAGCAATGACGGGATGCGGATGGCTACCGGCTCCTACTTCCTCCTGCTGAATTCCGATGTTGAAGTCACGAAGGGGACGATTCAAGCACTCAAGACCTATATGGACCATCACCCTGAGACTGGCGTGGGTGGTCCAATGCTGCTCTACCCTGACGGCCGTCTTCAGCGATCGGTGAGCGCGAATCACACATTATGGACACATGTGTGTGACATGCTCCTTCTGGACAAGGTGTTTCCGAAGTCCAGGTTCTTCGCGGGGGGTGTCATGGCGACCTATCCGTATGACGAGAACGCAACTCAGGAGGTGGAGACCATTATGGGAGCTGCGTTCATGGTGCGCCGAGATGTTACGGAGCAAACCGGCATGTTTGACGAGAATCTCTCGATCTACTATAACGAACAGGATTGGTTCAGACGGATACGGTCGGATGGGTGGAACATCGCCTATATCCATGATGCCAGGGTAGTGCATCACCACGGAGTGACAACCAAACTCGCAAACGTGAACCTGGAGCTTGTGGAGGAGATGTACGAAAACGTCAGCTGGTACTACTACAAGCACTACGGGAGGCTGGGCGCTATCTTCTACAGGCTCATGCTCACAGTGGGATTCCTGCCACGGACAATAGGATGGGCCCTATCGAGTGCAATTCACCCCGCGGACAGGTCCCGTTCGATGTTGGCCTTTTCGCTCAAGACGCTTTCCATCGCAGCGGTATTCTGGACACGGCCACGGGGAGGAGCGACATCCAGATGATGAGCGGGAGAGATGTGGGATGAGAACCGCGATCCGGAGAACGATGCGCCGCATCCTGAGGGCGGTCAGAAGAATTCGCACTCTGATTCAAGGGGACCCGCGGAGAGATATCGCGGCTACCTATCTGAAGGGAAGCGGGATCGAGATTGGCGCATTGCACAACCCGCTCATGGTTCCTGCCCAGGTGGAAGTTCGCTACGTGGATCGGATGTCGGTGGAGGATCTCCGGCGGCACTATCCTGAGCTCGAATTCGAACCGCTAACCACCGTTGACATTATTGACGATGGGGAAAGACTCTCCAGCCTAAATGAATCCACTCAAGACTTCGTCATAGCAAATCATTTCCTGGAGCATTGTGAGAACCCGCTCGGAGCGTTGCAGAATATGATTCGTGTTCTGAAGCCGGGTGGAGTTCTCTGTGTTGCCGTACCGGATAAGCGTTTCACGTTCGACCGGGAGCGGCCAGTTACACCTTTTGAGCATCTCTCGAAGGATTATGTGGAAGGTCCGGAACAGTCCCGGCGTCAGCATTATGAGGAGTGGGTTGAATACTTTGAGAAGAAGACGGACCGTGGTGAGATCGAGGGGAGGGCCGAAGAGTTGATGGGACAAGGGTACAGCATCCACTTCCACGTGTGGACCCCGACGGAGCTCCTCGAGCTCTTCAGTAAGCTAGGAACCCTGCCGGGTGTGAGGACCGATCTGGAGCTTTTCCTCGAAAACAAGGAAGAGGTCATTGTGGTGGCACGAAAAGGGAGTTAGGGGGAGACCTCGATGCATGCTGCATCACCACTTGTGAGCATTGTACTGGTCAACTACAACGGGCGGGATTTTCTTGAACCCTGCCTCCACAGCCTACTGGATCAGACCTATCAGCCCATCGAGATCATCCTGGTTGACAACGGGTCCACCGACGGAAGTGTGGAGCTTGCGCAAACGCGATTCCCCTCGGTGACGATCGTAGAAAGTGAAAGAAACCTGGGTTTTGCCGAAGGGAACAACGCTGGCTTTGCCCAGGCGAATGGGGAGTACGTGGCTCTTCTGAATAACGATACGGTCGTCGAGGAGAACTGGTTATCGACTCTCGTTGATCGAATCCGGAACGGTGATCTCGCCCTTGTCTGCTCCCAGGTGATTACTGACGGAGTACCTGGAGAGTTCTACAGTATGAACGGGACGCTGAATTACCTGGGCCACAACATCATGCGGCACTTTCGGGACTTGACTCAGGTGTTCTATGCCAGTGCCGCCTCACTGCTTGTCCGCCGGGATATCCTGAATGAGCTGTTTCCGGATGAGTATTTCCTCTACCAGGAGGATGTGTATCTGTCATGGAAGTTGCGGCTCCTGGGGCACCGGATTGCTATGGTGCCGGAATCGCGTGTCCATCACCGCGGAAGCCAATCCACGAAGCGGGAGACACGTGAGCTGGTGGGATACTACCAGGAGCGGAACCGGATCCTCAACTGCCTGATTTTCTACCAGATGTCCACACTTCTCAGACTGGTGCCCTATTTTGTCTTCGATTTCCTTGCGAAGCTGGCAATGGCCCTAGTGGGTCGGGGGAAACCGTTGAAGGCGATCCTCCGCGCATATTTCTGGCCGCTCACGAACGCCGGGTGGGTGCAAGATCACCGACGTGGTATACAGAGTACACGGAAGCTGCCGGATCGGGAGGTTCTTTCGCTGATGTCACCAAAGGTATCCGGTGGCCAGTCGTTTCTTTCCCGTGTGCTAAACGGTATCTCTTCTGCGTACGCATCAGCAGTGCGACTGAACCCTCATGGATGAGCTCAGTATCGTCATCGTGACCTGGAATTCAGCTGATGTAATCGAGCGGTGCCTTAGTTCGCTCGATCAGTTCAGGCCAGGGTGCGATCATACCGTGACGGTAGTGGACAATGCTTCGCAGGACGCGACCGCCGATCTGGTGAGTGCGAAGTTTCCACAGTTTCAACTGATACGGAATGAAGAAAACCGTGGATTTGCTGCGGCAAACAACCGGGCACTTGAGTCAACAGCTGGCCGCTATATCCTTCTTCTCAACCCGGATTCGGAGGTCCGTGACGATTCTATTGATCGGCTCGTCGATTTCATGAACCAGCACGATCATGCGTGGGTGGCAGGACCGGCTTTGGTCAACAGTGATGGTACGCGTCAGCACTACGGGGTACGCTTCCTGAATATCTGGAACATGCTTGTGGAGGCCTTCTACTTTGACAAATTGTTCCCTCGGTCACGGATATTCGGGCGGCATAAAGAGATGTTCCTTGAACAGGATGCGCCCCGTAGGGTTGATTTTGTGCAGGGGGCTGCTTTTATGGTGCGGCGGGACGCAGTAAATGCTGTCGGGCTTCTTGATGAGGGGTTCTTTATGTACTTTGAGGAGGCAGATTGGTGCTACCGGATGGGCCAGTCAGGAGGGGAGACGTGGCTTATTCCCACATCTCGCATATCCCATCATGGCGGTACCGATCCCGGGCACTACGATGAAACAAGACTCATTCATTATCATAGAAGTCTGCTCCGCTTCCTTCGGAAGCATTATGGATTTCTGTGCCGGACTGCCGCCCGTTTTGTTGTGCTGCTCCGAACGCTTGTGAGGTTTGTTTCGTGGTCACTGGTTCTGACCCTCCGCCCGGGAATGCGGCAGGCTGCAAAATCAAGTCTTCGAGGCTACCTGGGCGTGTTTCGCATTCTACTACTGGGTGGATAAGATGCGCGTGTTGATGGTTACCGGATCGTATCCTCCACAACGCTGTGGTGTCGGCTACTATACTCACAAACTGGTAGCTGAGCTCAATGATGCGGGGGTGGAGATTGATGTGGCGACCACGAAAGGTGAGCAGCCGAGAGATGACCCGAATGTACGATACGAGGTCCCTGATTGGAAAACGAGGACCTGGTGGCGGACAGTTGGAGAGATGAAAAAGGGGCGATACGATCTCATCCATGTTCAGTACCCGGCCCGTCACTACGGATACCGCCCGGATCTCGCAGGCCTGACCCTTACACTCAAGCGCCGCTATCCGGGTGTTCCGGTTGTCGTCACAGTACACGAATTCTCGATCACACATATTCTTCGAAAGTTGACGGTGGGTGCGATTGTATCACCGGCGGCAGCCATTGTGACGACAGCTGACTCCGAGCGGAACAGTCTCCTTCGGTGGCTACCCTGGCTGACGTCCAGGATGAGAGTGATACACGTGGCTACCAATATCTCCCGTCTTTCCGTGTCGACAGATCGGAGGAGGGAGGTTCGGTGGCACTGCGGCGTGAAGGATGAAGATAGGTTGGTGGTGTTTTTCGGGTTGCTCCATCAGAACAAAGGAGTGCGGCGTCTTTTTGAGACGTTCGCCATTCTGCGTTCGTTGCATCCTGAGGCGCGTCTTCTGATGCTGACAGAATTCAAGCCGGAAGAGAACGCCTTTCACGCAGAGCTTGACTCGCTCACGAAAGAGCTGCACATTAGGGGCGCTGTCATCTGGAAAGATTTTCGTGACTCGGCCGTCGTCTCAGAACTCCTTTCGAGTTCGGACGTTGCCTTCATGCCTTTTGAAGATGGCGTGACACTGCGGCGGACAAGCTTCATGGCTGTGATGGGGCATGGGTTGCCGACTGTGACAACTGTCGGGAGGGAAACCCATGAGGAGCTGGGTTTGGACCACGGTAGGAATGTATACCTTCTCCAACAATCGTCATCAAATGCCGAGATGGCAGAGGCGGTTTCGGGTCTGATCGAAGACGCTGGGCATAGGAGAGAGGTTGGAGCGGCCGCGCTCAAATGGTCGGAGCCCTTCACCTGGAGTTTGGTTGTGGAAAAGACAGTTGAAGTGTACCAGGCTGTCCTGCGGGGAGAGCTTCCATGAAACTGGGTATCTTCGGCGGAACATTTGATCCGCCCCACATGGGTCATCTCATTGTAGCCGAGCACGTGAGGGAGGAGCTGGGACTGGATCGGGTCGTCTTCGTTCCCTGCAGTACTCCTCCGCACAAGCAGGAGAATGAGATAACACCAGGTCATCGTCGGATGGAGATGGTCAGGCTGGCAATTGCAGGGAACCCTGCCTTTGATGATTCGGACATGGAGCTGGTGAGGGGTGGGGTCTCGTACACCGTCGAGACGCTTCTCGAATTCTCGAAACAACACCCGGATTGGGAGTTATTCTTCCTGGTCGGGATGGACAATATCGGCGACTTTTACACATGGCTGAAGCCCGAGCGGATCCTGGAACTCTCAGTCATTGTCGTCGTGAAGCGCCCGGGCTATGAGTTTCCGGGGGAATTGGCCATTCCCGACGCGGTCGTCTGTGAGGTTCCGGATATTGAGATCGGGTCCCGGGTGATTCGAGAACGAGTCAGGGAGGGAAGGTCGATCAGGCACCTGGTGCCGGACTCTGTTCTGGACTTCATCGTCGATGAGAAACTGTACAGAGGAGCCTGAAGATTTCCGTTATCGTACTTCGTGCCGAGAGCGCCCATTTGCCTCATTGTATGACTCCGCGAAATCTCTGAGACACACTTCAATAGCATCCTCGATGACTTCGTTGTTTTTCCATTTCACTTCTCCGGTTCCAAACCGCTCTTCCTCCCAGACATAGGCCGACCCGGACTGGATCTCGTCTTTGATTATGAGAAACACTTGCCTTCCGAATTTCACCCGGACGGAGTATGCAAACGTGGTTACCCCGACCGGAGCACCGTCTCTAGTTTCATACTTGAAATCAGATGCCATCAAGCTCACGCTGATATTCAGCCAGGGCGTGTAGCTGTCTCTGATGATGAACCGACTTTTCCTGAGGCTGAGATGGGCTTCTGTCCTGATGCCGTTTGCGGTAAGGCCGATCTGCTCCGCGATGCTCCTTGGATCGTGCAGCTCTATGTTTACGGCTACATTGTTGTTCTCGGTCTTGAGCCCGGTTGCCCAGTATGGCAGTTGTCCCTGGGCCATCAGGGGAACGAGGGTTACGACGATCAGGGCAAGTTTTCTCATCAAGCAGTCCTTCGGATACTAGAACACTCTTTCAATCTACCATTTTGGCAAGTGGTTTGCCACAGAGGTGTTCGGAGCCGAATCCGGCTTGATTCTCCTGACCTGCTTTCGTAAATTTGATAGTTACGCCCTCGTAGCTCAGCAGGATAGAGCGACGGTTTCCTAAACCGTAGGTCGGCAGTTCGAGTCTGCCCGAGGGTACTCATAATCCCACCTTTTCCGGTTTTCCCCTTATGGTGGGGACTAAAGTGGGCCAGCAGAGCCAAGGAGAAGAG
>JBATTW010000329.1:0-3912 GCA_049670805.1 Bacteroidota bacterium | reverse complement strand
TTCCGTCTCCGATGTCGTCGATGCGCGTTGAAGACGGAAACCCGGACCATGTCAGCGGGACCTGGCTTTCTTTTTTGCCCCGCCCCTGGAGGTTGACCCGGCCGGTTTCTCCAGGATCCCGTCGGTGAGCGAGAGCGCAATACCCGAGAGCATCACCTCGGGCCCCAGCTTCGTGAAGTCACCCGAAACAAGCGCCCGGTCGACATTGGCGAACAGAGAACATCCGCCCTCTTTCTCCACGATGAGTCCGGAGAGCTTCCCGTCGTGCTCACCCACAAACGTCGCCTCCCCCAGCATCTCACTGACGACATAACCGGAGCAGAAGTGAAGCTGAAGGTGCGCACTGGTGGTGTAGACCGACACCAGTGTCCCCTGCTTGGTCCCGATGGGAATATCCGGATAGATCTCCAGCGCAAGCTTCCGCACCGGGTCCCCCGCTGCGATCTCGAAGCGGTAGTTCGAACCCATCGCCTTCGCCCTGACACCGAAGAGCGCCTCGAGTTTCTCTATGTCAGTCGCTGTGAACATGTAATGCTTTCAACCCCTGTCCCGAAAGGGTGTCTTCCTGAAAACGGGAACCATAATACCCAGCATTCCTCAGAATGTCAAGCGAGGGGCCCCGGCACCGGCCTACCACTCGACCTCCATCCCCTCGGCGGCCGCCACGCATTCGAAACTGTAGTTGCGTATTCTGATCTCTCTTTGGCACTTATTGAGGATTTCGTCGATTTTGTCGTCGCTGTGCTTCGGGTCATGATGAAAGAGGACGAGCTTTCGGACCTGAGCCTCCTCAGCGACTTTGAGGGAGAAGAGGTAGTGGGAATGGCCCCACCCGACATGAGCGACGTATTCCTCGGGTGTATATGTCGTATCGTGAATGACCACATCCGCACCGCGCGCAAAATCGAATATCCGCTGATTCGGGTCACCCTTGCACGCGAGGTACTTCGCGATGACGCGCTTGTCGACGTTCATCACTGAGCGCGCGACCTCCCCGTCGAACGGCTCGTTGTCACTGATGTAGACCAGCGAGTGCCCGCCGATGTTCAAACGGAACCCGAGTGCCAGTTCAGGGTGGTTCACGTAGATCGACTGGAGCGTTCCCCCGTACACGGGAATGGACTGCTCTCTGATCACCTGAAACTTGAGCTTCGCTTTGAGCTCACTCAGCTGGATCGGGAAGTAGACCTTGTTCATCTGATAGGCGATCATCTGACGCAGGGTGAAGTATCGCGACTGCGGACCGAGGACCGTCAGCTCGTTGCCCGAGATGAAAGCCGGCTTGAAGAAGGGGAATCCCTGTATGTGATCCCAGTGGGGGTGGGTGATCGCAATAAACGCCTTGACCGACTCCCCCTGACCGGTGAGTGCGTCACCGAGTCCCCGGATCCCCGTCCCCGCATCAAAGATGATCAGGTTGCCGTTCGGGAGCCTGACCTCGACGCAGGGAGTGTTCCCTCCGTACCGGACCGTCTCTTTTCCCGGTGTGGGGATGGACCCTCGAGTCCCCCAGAACTTAACTTTCATGCGAACCCTGCTGGTCATGGTCGACAAACGAACGCGCGTACGCAATGTAGTGTTGCGCCGACTGGAGGATGAGCTCTTTCTCATCCTCGGTGACATCCCGGACAATGCGCGCGGGCACGCCCGCAACCAGCATCCCCGGGGGGACGACAAAGTTCTCGCGAACGACAGAACCCGCCGCTACCAGAGAGTACGGACCAACGGTCGCGTTGTCAAGAAGGACGGCACCCATCCCGACGAGCGTGCTGTGCTCCACCGTGCAACCGTGAATCATTGCCTTGTGTCCGATCGTAACGTCATCGCCTATGGTGACGGCCAGTTCCGTGGTCACGTGGAGAACGGAGCCGTCCTGGATGTTGGACCGATTCCCGATCCGGATCGCGTTGATGTCGCCGCGGGCGACGACGTTGAACCAGATGCTGGACTCCTCACCCACCTCCACTTCGCCGATGAGCCATGAGCCCTCAGCAACAAATGCGGATGGGTGAATCACCGGCTCCGCCCCGTGATGGCCCAGAATCGCCATTGCTCTACTCGCTTGCGCGTGGCGGAACCCACGCTCCCCGCTCCCACTTCATCAACTCGACAGTGATGTTCCCGATGATGACCTGCAGGTGCGCCATTATCGGTACCCGGGCCGCATCGTTGCTAAACCAGCCTTCGAAGTATCCCGTCAGCCCGAAAAACCCGACAAAATCCGCGTCCCCGTCAAACCGGACGACGTCCACCGGATAGTCCACGGCATCGATCTCCACGCTCTCCTTCTCAGTCCGGAAATCGATGTAGGTCTCAACTCTCTCTTCTTTTATGATGGTCGGGACACCCGCCGCCTGTTGCGAAAACAACCGCTCGCGCGCATAAAAGAAGAGGGACAACCCATCCTGGCATGGTGTCGAGATCTCCAGCGTGTCCAGCTCTTTTCTGGTCGTGTCACCCCGGGAGACCGCCATGACAATGCGGTTCTTGTCGTACTCGAAATCGTAGTGCGAGATCTCGTAGTAGTCGTCCTGTCGGCTCCTCCCCGTGAAGGCCCGCGAGAAGGCGGAGGAATCCATCACGTTCTCGAAAACGGCGTGTACATCCACGAAAGGAACAGAGGAATAGGAATCGATGAAGGCCCTGGCCTCGTATGCGAGGTACTCCGGTGTGCGGACCTCCCGAATGGTTCTGATGCGAATCTGCCCCAGATCGAAAAAGCTATAGCGTACGTTGTAGGTAAGTTCCTCTCCGACAAAGAAGACGGGCGGTATCGAATCGCTCTCCGTCTGGGCAACCGCCGGGGTTGCCAGAAACCAGACGAGAACCCAGAACACGGAGAACCCGCGACCGACCGCCGACCGGCTCCGGTTTGACATCCGTCCGCTCACCTCACCCTGTTCCGTTCCGGCCCGCACGGTCTAACGAGATCCCAGGAGATTGCTCGCGATTGCCTCCGCCTCGGGAAACAGCTGGATCGCCTTTGCAAACTGGGCGTCCTGCTCCAGCATCACACGCACATACCCGTTGTTCGCCCATAGCCCGCGCGCGATATAGGCCTTTCCGAACGACTTGATAAAGGGAAGGTCCTCGTTGTAGAGCTCTTTATTAAACTCGATCTCCTTTGCCTCGGCGATCCCCAGCATCTTTTCCAGCAGAACGTCGTCCACTTCGAACTCTTCGACAAACCTGCCGGTCTGGTCGCCATACTCATTTCTGAGGCGTTGCCCGTTCCCGTCAAGGAAGTTGTCCGCGAATTCCAGGAAGACAAGCCCCCGCCGAAGCTGAGCGGTGTATTCGTTCAGCCGGGCAGCCTTCACGATATAGTCGGGCGTGATGCCGCCACCGCCGTAGACCGTTCTTCCGCCCGCCGTGGTGAAGGTCTCCCTGGATGAATCCCGCTCCGCTTCGTGCTCGATGTTCTCGCCCTCCTGTTCGTCACGGGTGAAGGCTTCCCTGTGGTAGGTCCCGGGATCGGAGTCAAAGGGCCGCTGGATCAATCGCCCGCTCGGCGTGAAGTACCGGGCCGTCGTGAGCCTGAACGCGGACCCGTCACGGAGATCAAACTGCCGCTGGACGAGACCTTTTCCGAAGGTGGTCTCTCCCACGATGAGACCCCTGTCCCAGTCCTGGATGGCGCCGGCCACGATCTCACTCGCGGAGGCGGAGCCGTTGCTGACGAGAATGACCAGGCTGAGGTCCTGATACTTGCCGGCCCCGGTGGAGACAAACTCGTCGTCAAACTCCGGCCTTCTCCCCTTGGTGTAGACGATCTTCTTTCCGCCGGGCATCAGCTCGTCCGCCATCTTGAACGCCTGCTCCAGGTACCCTCCTGCGTTCCCGCGAAGGTCCAGAATCAGACGTGTCATCCCCGCTTCCTTCAATCGGCCCACGGCGTCCACGAACTCCGTG
>JBATTW010000328.1:0-1936 GCA_049670805.1 Bacteroidota bacterium | reverse complement strand
CGGGAAGACTCAGAGTGGAAATGAATAGGTGATTCCGAGCCCAAAGGCCAGGAACTGGCTCGTGCCGATGGCGGCCGAGTTTCCAGATCCTGACAAACTGAACTCGGAGTCGCGGACGAAGTGGTATCTCACGTTGAGGTCCGCAAAGAGATTCTCTCCGATGGGAAGGCTGCCGCCGAGACCCAGTGCTATGCCGGGCTCGCTACGGAATTCAGAATTGTCTATGGGGGCTGTGTTTCCGGCACCGTCAGTAATCGTCCCTGAAACAGATGACCTGTAGAGATAGAGACCCGCTTCGAGCAATCCGTAAAAGCGCGGACCTGAAGTCTTGGGGGTTATGAGCCGGACGCTCAGGAGAATAGGTATGCCTCCGAGTCCACCGCTTGCCTCCAGGGCCCCTGTGCCGCCCTGTAACTCGTACTGCTTCTTCAGAGCTTCCTGGTCCAGACCAAATCGAATGTACCCCATAACCATCCCCAGCCGGACATTCGGTTCGAGATCAAAGAAGAAACCACCCTGAACCCCGAACCCAGGCTTGTAGAGATCTGCACTCTTGCCGGTCGGGAGTCCGGCCACAGCGGCGATCTCAGCCCCATACGATTGCTGGCTGTATGCAACGTTGGGGGCAAGGCAACATGCAAGAAGTATTAGAAGTGTCTTTTTCATAGTGCGCAGGTATTATGATACTGATTTTCGGACTCGGATTCTAGACGCATGACCAGGATTCACTCATACCGTTTCTTGATTTTGAGCCCGTTTGCCGATATCTTGTAATGACAGAGGAGCTGAAGAGCAACAACGTGATACGGAGGGTGCCATGGTTGCGAGATGGGCTGCTGTACTGCTGACCGGGGGCGCACTGCTGCTTTCCTCGGGCTGCAAGAAGGATGAGAACTCCACTGGCACGGGGCCGACACAGAGCCCGCCACCACCAGAGCTGGTCGGGACATGGGTCTTCCAATCCGGGACACTCGGGGGTAACCCTGTTGACCTTGCCGACGTCATGGAGTGGGTCGATGGGGCGACCTCTGCCGAGTTCACGGTTGGTGGTGACGGCACCTACTCTTACAGAGAGAGAGACTCGGCCGGAGCCGTGCTGTACAACTCTGCGGGCACGTTTACCGTGAGTGGGATAAACGCCACGATAACGATAACGAGCAAAGACGGTCAGCCGATATCCCCCCCGGAGGTTCTCTCCGGCACCTGGTCGCTGAGCGGTGACGGACAAGAGCTGACCCTTACATACAATCTCATCACGCAGAACCTCGTCTTGATCGCCCGAAAGTTGTGAGTGTGTTCAGGAGAGAGAGAAAGGGATTATTCTGGATGCGAATCGTGAGACGTTCGGCGATTCTTCTTCTAGCAACTGCGGTAGTTCTGTCGATCCAACCAGGGAGGGTGCATACGCAGGAGCTAATGCCCGGTCCACGAAGCATGGAGACCGATCCCTGCGGCTATCCCGATGTGGATTCTCCCGAGTACAAAATCGCAGCTGCACAGAACTGGGGATATGGATATGACTCTCTCCTGAGTGATCTTGGTCGATGGGGCGATTCGCCATTTGTGAAGACCGATTCCGTCGGGGCAAGCGTCCAGAACCGCGCACTCTACATGCTCACCATCCAGGACACCGCATCACAGGGAATCCTCCGTGAGAGGGTCTGGGTCCACGCCCGAACACACCCCAATGAGGTCCAGGGCACCCGGGTGACAAATGAGCTGATCGACATCCTCCTCTCCGAAGACTGGCTTGGCCGATTGCTGCGGGAGAAGTGTGTGTTCAACATCATCCCCATGTACAATCCGGATGGGGTGGAACTGGGGTACGGACGGGAGAACGCGAATGGTGTGGACATCGAGAGCAACTGGGACAAGCCCGTTCTGGAGCCGGAAGTGCAGGTTTTGAAAGGCCTCTTCGAGAAGTTCATGGCGGAGC
>JBATTW010000327.1:0-9659 GCA_049670805.1 Bacteroidota bacterium | reverse complement strand
GCCCCCGAGGGTCACCGGGGAAGATGGTAAACACGTCATCGAGTGCGTGATCGCGGCGTACATCTCCTCGTGGAAAGGAATCAAGGTCACGTTGCCCGTCCAGAAGACCCCGGATCTCGCCGAACTCTTTAAGGCGATCAAGGAGCGTGACGCACAAAGCTATGGATACGACTACCGCGTGGATGCGAAACCGCGCCCTCCGCTCTCGATCCCGGAACACATCCTGGGTCATCGCCCTCCACGCACAAAGGAGAAATGGTCCGACACCGAACACGGTATGCGCGGGTTGGCCGAACTGGAAGGATTGCCAAGAAGGTTGAAGCGGATGTACCGCTGAATCAGAAGGAAGAGGATATGCCCATCATCCCCGGCCTCATGACATACTCATATCACCTCTCCTTTCCGGAAGGGAAGATGACGTCGGAGCGCCTGATGGCGCGCATCACCGAACTCAACCTCAAATCAGCCGAATGGTGTCATTTCCCCTGCCACCAACCCGACAAGGTCGACTGGGAGCAGGTGGATCTCCTGGACCGCCTCGGACGCGAAAGAGGGATAACGAACTCGGTTGCGGGGTTCGCACCCCTGCTTGCCCGGGGCAACGAAAGGCAGCAGATGCTGGATATGGTCAGGACGCAACTGGAAGTGTCAAAACGGATCGGGGCAAAAAGAATGCGATTTCACGGCATGACAGAACTCGAGCTCGGAATTGGCGTGCGCCCCCCCCTGGAGGTCTGTCTCGAAAATCTGAAACGTATCGTGGAATTGGGAGAGGAGTATGCCATTGTTCTTGCCCTGGAAAACCATATGGACTTCCGGACCGCTGATTTTGGCTATTTTTTTGCACATATTGATTCACCGTTCTTTCGCATCAACCTCGATACCGGGAACCATCTTCCTCTGTTCGAGGATGTCATCGCATTCGCCAGGGAGTTCTCCGACAGGATCGTGAGTTGCCACCTCAAAGGAATTCATTTTGTCTGGAAAGACTATGGGGCGGTTCTCACGAGTTGCAAACCCGAGAACTCCCTCGTCCACCTTTCAAGCATACTCGACATACTGAACCGGTCTCCCCAGAATGTCGAAACCCACATCGAGGTTGTTGCAATGGAGAGCACCGACGAGGATGTTCTCGTGGGTGATTATGCCCGGTTTCTGCAGGAGCAAACCGTTATCTAGATGAACAAAGATATCGTCTTCCACATACAACGATTCTCCATCCATGACGGGCCCGGGATCCGCACGACGGTCTTTCTCAAGGGGTGTGCAATGGGCTGTTTCTGGTGCCACAACCCCGAAGGAAGACATCCCTATCCCGAGATCCAGTACTTCGCCGACCGATGTATAGCGTGCGGTGAGTGCGTGAAAGTCTGCCCGAGTGAAGCTCACGAGATGCGCGACGGTCTACACACGTTCCATCGTGATCGGTGTCGGAACAACGGCGATTGTGTCGAAGCCTGTTGCTCGAACGCTCTCGAGATGAATGGAAAGCGGATGACCGTCGACGAGGTCATGGAAGATGTTCTGCGTGACAGAGCATTCTATGAGAACTCCGGCGGAGGCGTCACCGTATCGGGGGGTGAACCTGCCCTGAACGCTACATTTACAAAGGAGATCCTGGGCCGTTGCAGAGAAGAAGGCCTCCACACGGCCATCGAGACGTGTGGCTATTGCTCCTGGGAGTCGCTGGAGACTCTCCTGTCGGTGACCGATCTCATCATGATGGATCTCAAACTCATGACCCCTGAGAGGCATCAAACCGCAACCGGAAACCCGAACGAACGTATCCTCGCCAATGCACACGCGCTGGCGTTGACGGACAAGCCCATCATTTTTCGGACACCCGTCGTCCCGACGGTGAATGACTCACAAGAAGAGTTGGAAGAGATCGCCAGATTCGTCCGGACGTTGATGGATTTGAGGAGCAACAACGGGAGAGCCGGTAAAGAAACGGTCGGCATCTCGTATGAACTACTGGCATTCCACAAACTTGCATCTGACAAGTACACCAGTCTGGGCATGGACTATGAAGCAGCCCATCTCAGTCCACCGTCAAAAGAGAAGATGCTCGAACTGGCGAGAATCGCACAGAGTGCCGGTGTGGAAGCCCGGGTCCGATGACTGCGCCACGACGGTTCTTATTCACATAAACGAAAAGGGAAGTTCAATGGAAGTCGCAACGGTCAAGGAGCTGACATACCAGGAACGTATCGAAAAGCTGCGCGCGACCAAGATGCGACACACCGAGGAGAAGTGGAAGGTGATCGGAACGATTGACATGGATGACCATGCCATCATCCTCCCACCGCCCGAATCCCACAGACCGGTTGACGTTATCAGCGGATCGGGAGTCCCCATGATCGACATTCTCTTCAAGGAGTTTACCCCGAAGAGCAACCACCCGAGCGGGGGTTTTTTCGGGGCAAGATCGTGCGGAGAGAATTTTCGGACACTCCTGGAGATGCATCCTACCTATGTCGACGCTGTCAGCTCGCTGGCAGGCGGGTACATGGTGAATTTCCTCTCCTACCGGGATCCTGCCTGGAACCCGGATTTTGACCGATCCCAGTTTGCGGAAGATCTGGACCGTTACCGCTCTCACAATGGCATCGGCGCGGTGCAGCACTTCTGCCAGGACATGACCATCGGCTTCGAGCTCGGGTGGGGCGGAATCCTCGAAAAGATACGCCACTACCGAACGATCAACACCGACGAGGAGGCGCAGGAATTCTACGACGGTCTGGAAGCAGTTGTGCTGGGCCTTCAGAACTGGATCGGCCGGAACGCCGCGGCCGCACGCGAGATGGCAGAGGAGGAGGAGCACCCGCAGCTGCGCCAGAACCTGAAAGACATGGCTGAAATCAATGAGCGGCTGGTGGGGCAACCCCCTCAAACTTTCAGGGAGGCATGCCAGTGGATGCTCTGGTATCAGATGGCGGGAAAGATGTACAACATGGGCGGTGCGCTGGGTCGCATCGACCAGTTCCTCTTTCCCTTCTATGAGCGTGACAAAGAGCGCGGTATCCTCACAGACGAGGAGGCAATCTTCCATATCGCTTGCCATTTTGTGCTGGACACCAGCTACACCCAGCTCGGCGGCCCCGATGCATCTGGGAAAGACACGACAAACGCTCTCTCTTATCTCGTTTTGGAGGCCGCACACAGACTGAAGATACCGGTCAATGTAGGCGTCAGCGTGGGTGAGAATGTCGACCCCAACCTCGTTCGGCGTGGGGTCGAGATCATGTTTGAAGACAGAACCGGTATTCCAAAGTTCCTCGGCGTGGATCGCACGAGTGAAGGGTTTGCCCGGAATGGTCATCCGATCGAGCTTGGACGTGAGCGAGCATATTCCGGCTGCCACTGGTGCGCGATCCCGGGCCGGGAATACACGGTGAATGACTGCGTGAAGGTGAACATGGCCCGGGTTTTCGAAGTCGCGCTGCGTGAGATGATGGCTGACGAGACGCGGAAACCCAGTGTCGACGACCTCTGGCGTCGCTATGAAAAGCACATGCACCGAAACATTGATTACATAAGGAAAACACTCGATTTTCACATGGACCATATGTACCGCGTATTCCCCGAGCTGCATCTCGACCTCCTCTGTCACGGTCCCATCGAGAGAGGCAGGGATGCCTCGCATGGGGGGGTTGAGTTCTACAACCTCTGTGTGGACGGTGCGGGTCTGGCAACGGTGGCCGATTCGTTCGCGGCGCTCGAGCAGAGGGTCGAGAAAGAGAAGACAATGACCTGGGATGAGATGATACATTTTCTTGACACCGACTGGGCCGGACCCGAAGGTGAGCGGGCGAGGCTGATGATGAAGAAAATACCCCGTTATGGAAGCGGCGGGAGCCGTGCGGACCACTTTGGACTCTCCACTGCTCGACTTTTTACGAATGCCGTCAAGGAGAGGCCTACCAACAAAGGCTTCAATATGATCCCGGGGATCTTCTCGTGGGCGGCCACTCTCCTTCTTGGGAAAGACGTCGGGGCAACCCCGAATGGCCGTCATGCCCAGGCCGCCATTTCACACGGTCCAAATCCCGAACCCGGCTTCCGGAAAGACGCGGCACCCACCGCTCTCGCATCGATAGTCGCCGCTGTTCAGCCTGGTTACGGCAACACCGCTCCCATGCAGATCGAGCTTGATCCTGGACTATCCAGAAGCCCGGAGGACATCGACAAGGTTGTTGCTCTTATCAAGACACATTTCGATCTGGGCGGCACCCAGATCAACATGAACATCCTGGACAAGAAGAAGATACTTGAGGCACACCAGGATCCGAGCAAGCATCCTGACCTCGTTGTGCGTGTTACGGGTTTCAGTGCCTACTTTGCCAGCCTTTCGCCTGAGATGCGACAAATGGTGGTGGATCGGATCATTGCGGAGGAATAGAGACCGACCGATTCCAATACCCCTCGCTGTATCCTGAAACGAGTTCAGCGCCCGATGTATCTCCCGGGGGCGCTCCTGTTCGTACAACCCGGACGATTCTATGACTGCAACCCCGCGACAACGGTTTCTTTCCTACGTCAAAGATCCAAAATCATCACCCCCTGTTGTATCACCCTTCCTCCCACACCCGGACGTGATTGGAGATACTCTCAGATACCTCCGGCTGCCTCTGGTTGAGAATGAGACAAAAAACGAGATCAGGCTCGCACAGGAGCTTCACTACGAGCCGATGTTCATGACCTATTGTTCAGAGTTGATATTCAACTGGAAGATTGACAGAGATCGCTCCGGTGAGGATTTCATCTTCCAGGTGATCAATACCCGCAAGGGCGAGTGGACACGTCGTTCCCCCGGCGAGGATACCCCCTGGCATGATGACGCCGGTTGCCCCGTGGAGACTCCGCAGGATCACGACATGCTCGTTGCAGTGTGTGAGCAGGTGGGAGAGCGCGAGGATGAGATACGAGACTATTTCCGGCAATGGCGCCGGACTGTTGGTGAGGAGGGGGTAATCGTGTTGGGGCACCCGCACCCTGGATGGCTTGGATACCAGATCAATCCGTCAAACATCTTTTATCACTGGAAAGATGACCGGACTTTGTTTGTCCGGAGCATGGATGCTGTGTACGAGGCATCCCTGTTTGTGATGACTCTTGCTCTCGAAGAAGGTATAGACTTCATGAGCGATTCCAGCTACGGTCTGGAGATGACTTCACCTGCTCTTTTCGAGGAGATGGACCTGCCGTACATTCAGAAGTTTTCGACATGGACACACGATCGCGGGGGTCTCTTCTGGTACCACAACTGTGGTTTCACCCGTCAGCTTATCATGGACGGCTGGCTCAACAGACTGGGGGCGGATGTCATCGAGACGATCGCGCCACCACCTTCAGGGGATAACGATCTGGCGGAATCCCGCCGCTTTGTCGACCCGGGCATCTGCACCAAAGGCAATCTCAGCCTGGAATTGCTCCGAGACGGATCACCGGAAGAGGTCAGCAATCAGGCCAAACGGATTGTCGAAGCCGTACGTGGATACACGCATATATTCTCCACCGCCGACGCTGTCCTGCAAGGGACGCCACCGGAGAATCTTCTCGCCTATCTCTCCTCGGTGCGCGAGTTAATTGCCGCTGACTAGCTCTCAATTGTACAGGGATCTACCATGAAACGTCTCCTGACCGCCTTGCTGATGATCAGCCTGCTCTTCCTCTCTTGTGGCAAGAGGGACGACCGCATCGAGCTGCTCCTCTGGAACTTCGGCGGAACACCTCCTATGATCGAGTGGGTGCGTGCCAGGGTCGATTCTTTCAACGCCACCCACCCCGGCCTCAGAGTTGTCCAGAGTCAGAAGAGCTGGAATATGATCAGGGAGCTGCTCTACACAAACCTGAGCGCGGGCGCGGGACCCGATGTCATGAACGTGCACGCCAACTACGCGGCTGAGTTCGGGGGCGCGGGTTTCTACTATCCCATCAACACCTTCCCCGATTTCGAGGAGGTCAAGAGCTGGTACGAACCCAACCTTTTTGAATCAGTTCTGTACGAGGGCAAATACTACGGACTCCCAGGATCCGGTCTCGCTTTTATTCTCGTCTGCAACAAGGCGATGTTCGACGCGGAAGGCATAGCTCCCCCCAGAACCTGGTCCGAATTCAGAGAAGCCGCCCGGCGGCTCACCAAGGACACCGACGGGGACGGCTCAAATGATCAATGGGGCCTCGTTCTCCTGGGAGGTGACCGGGGCGGGTTTTCCTATCGTTTAACTCCTTTTCTCTACAAGGCGGGTGTGAACATCCTCTCCGAGGATCTTACGAAAGTTGAGTTCAACTCGCCAATGGGGGTGAAGACCCTCGAGCTGTTTTCCGACATGCACCAGATCGACCACTCCGTTACACCCGGGTTTCTCGCCTACCAGCACTCGGAGATCAACGATCTCTTCTGCAGCAACAAGGTGGGGATGAGCATCGAAGGGCCGTGGTTCAGGAGCATGGTGGAGAAGAAAAGTCCCGGGAAGGATATGTACGTCGTCCCCGTGCCCGTACCGGACCACCTCATTGACCAATACGACACAATGCCAACGCTTCAGGACATGGTGATGTACGCAATCAGTGCGCACACAAAACACCCCAACGAAGCCTGGGAGCTCGCCAAGTACTTCCGTGACGAAGAAGCCGACATGTACTGGGTGACAGAGGACCTGGGGGGAACCCCCACAACAAAGAAAGCACTCTACAGCCCCGAGGCGGAGAAGAGAAAAGACCTGCCGATCTACAGGAACGAGTTGAAGTACGCCAGGCCTTGGCCGGCACACCCGGGAATCATTAACATCGCCCGGAATGTCATCACCCCGTGGGCGCAGAAGGCTATTGTGGGAGATCTCACGCCAAAAGAAGCAATGGATGGTGCAGCAGCGGAAGCGCAATTGATCATCGAGGGAAAGAGATGAAGAAGTCTACACCTTACCTGCTGCTGCTTCCTGCGCTCCTCTTCACGGTCTTTGTCCTGGTCTACCCGCTCTTCCAGAATCTCGTCAACAGCTTCAGGGACGTCAGCCTGATACGAGGAAGCGGCGATTGGACAGGGTTGGACAACTACCTGAAAGTCTTTGAAGACAGCATCTTCTGGCTTTCTTTCAAGAACACGGTAGTGTACGCCGCTCTGGGAACCTTCCTCTCGTTGTTGATCGGCCTGGGCTTTGCGCTCATGCTGAACATGAAGATCGGCAGAATCAACAACGTGATGGTGTTCCTCTACACGATCCCGTGGGTGATTTCCCCGGTCGTCGCCGGGTTCGCCTGGAAGTGGCTGCTGAACGACAACTTCGGCATCATAAACTACTGGCTTGTCAGTGCGGGAATCATCAACGAGGGCATTACCTGGCTGGGTGACCCCGCCACGGCACTTCTCTGTGTCATCGTGGCGCGCGTGTGGCAGTTCTATCCATTTGCAATGGTGATGTTTCTGGCGGGGTTGCAGACCATACCCCAGGAACAATATGAAGCAGCCTCCGTTGACGGCGCCTCCACTTTCAGCAAATTCTATCACATTACTCTTCCGAATCTGAGGTCTGTAAGCGCGGTTCTCCTCCTGCTTGGTGTGATCTGGAGTTTCAACGATTTCAATATGGTTTTTGTCATGACCAGAGGAGGCCCGATCAACACGTCGATGGTCCTGCCGGTTCTGGTCCGGGAGTTCTCATTTGTCCACTTTGATCTGGGCAAAGGCTCGGCACTCTCCATCGTGATCTTCACGCTGCTGATTTCCCTCTCATTCCTCTATCTCAAGGTCATCTCCAGGAGGGAAACCACATGAAGCGCTACGTAGTGATAGTTGTGCTGGCTGTTCTGGCTTTTTTTGTCCTCCTGCCGATTCTATGGACCTTCGCAACATCGCTGAAGCCTCTCCCGGAAGTGAATACCTTCCCGCCGGAGTGGACCAGCCCGAACATGAGCTTACAGCCCTACGCTGACATGTTCTTCTATCTTCCATTTTCAACGTACACCCTCAACAGCCTGATTGTGGCCCTTTCCGCAACCGTGCTCACTCTTCTGATCGGAAGCCTGGCGGGATTCGCGTTCTCGAGATTCCAGTTCCCGGGAAAGGGTCTCTTCCTCCTTGTCTTCCTCCTTTCTCAAATGTTGCCAGGGGCCTCTGTCATTATCCCGCTCTTTCAGTTGTTGAGAGAGGTTGGACTCTACGACTCCCTCGTCGGGCTCACCCTCATTCACACGGCAATCCTTCTCCCTTTCGTGATCTGGCTCCTCTACGGTTTTTTTACAGGGATCCCCAAGGAGGTGGAGGACGCAGCTTTGATTGATGGGTGCTCCCGCCTTCAGGCGCTTCGGAGAGTGATACTTCCACTGGCTCTCCCCGGTCTGGGCGCAACAGGACTCTTTGCCTTCCTCGGATCCTGGAACGAGTTCTTCTTCGCGCTGATCCTCACCGTCTCCGACAACACCCGGACGATTCCGGTCGGTATCGGTCTCTTTGTTGGGGAATACTCCGATGTCTGGAACCAGATGTCAGCAGCAGCGATACTGTTCAGTATTCCGCCGCTGGTCCTCTTCTTGATGATGAGAAGGACATTCGTAAAAGGTCTGGCGGCAGGGGCCCTGAAGTGACTGTGTAGGCCTTCTACGAGGCGACGAATATCCGCACATCCCCGAATTCAAGGTTCAGCGCATGCCTCTCACGAGCCTCCCCACCTGTTCGCGTCCGATAGATGTCGCGATACCCTTCATTCCCGCGGTGAACTCCAGGGGTGCGACCGTCACAATCCCGGTTGTGGCTCCAAGAAGCCGTGTGAACTCGCGTCGTTTCATAGCGGGGGCTCCCGTATTCTGAGATGTTGATGAACGATAGTGATCGGCAGTTGTCAGTCAACAATCTTGCCCCGTTGTTGGCTCTCATGGGGATATTGTGTATATTACTTGTTCTTATGTTCTTCTTCCAGCGGGTACCACAAATATTCGGAAGGAATACCAATGAAATTGCTTTGCGCAGCCGTGCTGTTGTTCGGAATCACCGGTTGTCAACCAGGAGGCGAGAATGACACCACCCTCCAAACCCAGAAGGACAGCGTCAGCTACAGCATCGGCATGAACGTCGGCCAGAATCTTCTCAGGGACTCGATCAATATCAGCAGGGAAGCCTTTTTGCGCGGGTTGTTGGATGCCGACGCGGACAGCGCGATACGTCTGATGACCGACGAACAGATCCAGTCAACAATGATGGCTTTCCAGGACTCACTCAGGAGAAAGAAAATGGCAGACGCCAGCGCTGCGTCAGAAAGAAACAAGAAAGAAGGAGAAGCCTTCCTGGCGGAGAATGCTCTGAAAGAGGGTGTCGTCACACTCCCCAGCGGCCTGCAGTACAAGGTACTCACTGAGGGGACGGGAAAGACTCCGACGGCAACATCTACGGTGACAACGCACTACAGCGGGAGGCTCCTCGACGGGACCGAGTTTGACAGTTCGGTCAAGGTAGGGAAACCGGCGACCTTCCAGGTCGACGGCGTCATCGCCGGCTGGACCGAAGCTCTTCACTTGATGAAGGAAGGATCCAAGTGGGAGCTGTACATCCCCGCCACCCTCGCCTATGGTGAGCAGGGCGCGGGTGGCGTCATTCCACCGAATGCCACGCTCGTCTTTGAGATCCTCCTTATCTCCGTGCAGTAACTCGAGCAGTGCACAGA
>JBATTW010000326.1:0-2336 GCA_049670805.1 Bacteroidota bacterium | reverse complement strand
AAAGAGACGTTCATTTCCCCGGCGGTCAGAACATCCCCGGCCTGGTCGCCCGACGGCACAACACTCTACTACGGGAAGCTCACACGGGAGAACCCACACTGGTCTCTCTACTTCGATCTCTACGAATACGAGATTGAAGAGGAGAGGGAGAAGAGGCTGACCACCGGCAAGCGTGCGATGAACCCATCGCTCTCTCCCGACGGGTCACAGCTGGTCTGTGTGGTGAACAGGGACGGGACCACGAATCTGGCCACCATGCCGATCGAGGGGGGTGAGCTGACTCTCATTACTTCCTATTCGGAGGGGGAGCAGGTGTATCATCCGCACTGGAGTCCTGCCGGAGACCGTATTGTCTTTGATTACTCGATCAAAGACGGGAGGGACATCGCCTCCATACGGCCGGATGGATCTGACCTCACGTATCTCGTTTCGGGTTCGGATGATTCCCGGTGCGCCACGGTCACGCCGGACGGGTCGCAGGTTCTCTTCAGTTCGGACCGGACCGGCATTTTCAATATCTATTCCATGGAGCTGGCCTCTGGTGAGATCAAACAGCTCACCAATGTCCTGGGCGGCGCCTTGTATCCGACCATGAACTCACGGGGGGACCTGCTCTACTCGCTCTACACGTCCCGGGGGTACAAGATCTACTCCATCACAGGGACGGAGCCGCTGCCCGATCTGGACATACACTATATTCCCTTTGCACGGACCGCCCCGATGCGGGAGTCCGATGTTTTGGCGATGGCATCCGGAGGTGATATACGGAATCAATTCGACTGGAACGCGCTCAACTCCTACGACGACACCCTTCTTCCGGAGGACGAGTCCCGCTCTTACTCGAACATCTTCGGGAGCGTGAGTATTGTTCCCTTTCTCCGCATTGACAACTACAATCCCACGAGCAAGGGGATCGAGCTGCTCAAACCCGGGGTCTACCTTTTCTCGAACGAGATACTGGAGAAGACAGGCTTCTTTGCCGGGGCCGCGGTGAACACCCGTCTGGAGCGGGATCTCTTCCTCCAGTTCTACTACCGGGGCCAGATCCCTTTGCTCTACCAGTTAGGGCTGGAGCCGGTGGCCTCGGTCGAGTTGTACAATGTCACAAGAAAGACACAGGGCGATGCGGCGATCGGCGAATCGCTCCTCCAGCTGGAGAGCACGCTGGACCTCCTGGAATTCAACTTCGCGCTCAATCAACGCGCTCTCTCTCAGTTCAGCGAGACCGAACTCCGGTACCGGCACAGCAGGTACACCTCGATTCTCAACAGCTTCACGCTGCCGGAGTCCGGGTTCCTCGTTCCGAGTTCCAGCGACCTCTATTTTATCGGAAACGACATTACCCTGCAGCTCAAGATACACGCGCTTCTCCCGTCCCGGACGAGGGAAATCAGCCCGGTGGGGAGGAGAATCACGCTCAGGTTCGGGGCGGAGTTCAACAAGCTGCAGAGCAGCGATTCTCTGGGGCGCCTGGAATACGAGATCTCCTCGTCCGGTGCCCTCAAACCGCTCTATGACAAGTACACCTTCCCGAGGATCGAGGTCTGGTGGCGGGAGTACATACCGTTTCTGTTCAGAGGCCACACGCTGAATCCCTCTCTCCGGCTCGGGACGATCGTGGGTCCGCCGGTCGACAATTTCTTCGACTTCTACGCCGGTGGTCTGATCGGCATGAAGGGATATCCCTTCTATTCGCTGGGGGGAAACGAGATGGCGATACTCGGCCTCTCCTACCGATTTCCCATTCTGGAGAAGATCGACTTCCGCTTTCTCCAGATGTACTTCGACAAGCTCTACGCTTCGGTGTATGCGGATATCGGCGACGCCTGGACCGGAAGAATGCCGACCTTCGGTGATCTGAAGCGGGATGCCGGGGTTGAGCTCAGGCTGGAGACCTTTTCCTACTATGCGTACCCGACGCGAATCTTCTTTAATGCATCGTACGGGTTTGACAAGTTCATAGTAGCGTACAACATCTATGACAACAGGACGGTCTCCTACGGCGAAGAGTGGCGGTTCTACTTCGGGATTCTCTTCGGTTTTGATTTCGAATAGCGGGGAAGGAGTGTCATATGCGGCTTGCGCTGCTTCTACTGGTTGGGATCGGGGGGCTGGCCCCCTCGCTACTGGCGCGGGACGGATCCGTTCTCATGAGGTCGGCTGAGCAACCCCCTCTGGTCCTCACGGGTCATATCCGGGTGGATCTGCTCGGGCAGAACAGCCTCTGGGACCATCCGATGGCCGATGGGGGGGAGGAGCTTTCGGCCCTTCCGCAGGAGAAATCCCCCTGGCTGGCGGCCGGTTTTTCTTTCATCATTCCCGGTTCCGGACAGTTC
>JBATTW010000325.1:0-3093 GCA_049670805.1 Bacteroidota bacterium | reverse complement strand
CGGGGGGACGGGGCTCGGGCTCGTGATCTGCAAAACACTCGTGGAGCTCATGGGAGGGGAGATTTCGGTCGACTCCACGCCGGGGGAGGGTTCACACTTCTCGTTCACGATCAGTACGGCTGCGGGGCCGGGGGAAGAGAAAGCATATCTGGGAGGTTTCGTTCCCGGGCTCACACAGAAGCACATTCTCCTCGTCGACAACAACCCGACATCGCTTCGCATCCTCTCGTCCCTCTGCCGGGGGTGGGGTATGGTAACCGTCGAGACCAAATCCGGCGGGGAAGCCCTTGAACGGGTTCGGAATCGGGAGCGGTGTGATCTGGCGATTGTGGACCAGGACATGTCAGACATGGGAGGGGTCCTCCTGGCAGGGGAGATGAGGAAGCATCGGCCGGAAGTCAGGCTTCCGATCCTCCTCCTGACATCGCTTGGTAGGCAGAGGGATCTCGAAGGGATCTCGGAAGGGGCAATTTCCGAATTCCTTACAAAGCCCCTGAAGAGATCTGAACTGTTCGATGCACTCGTGCGCGCGTTCTTTCCTTCGCAGGAGAAGAGCACATCGGGTTCCATGCGGAGGCTCGATCCGACCACCGCTAATCGGCTGCCGTTGAGAGTGCTTGTTGTGGAGGACAACCCGACGAGCCAGAAGCTGATCGTCCTGATCCTGGAGCAGATGGGGTATGCTCCTGATGTGGCGGGCAACGGTCTGGAGGTGTTGGAAGCGCTGGAACGCCAGCGGTATGACATCCTCTTTATGGATATCCAAATGCCGGTGATGGACGGGCTGGAGACGACAAAGAGAATCGTCGCGTCGCGGCCCCGGGAAGAGCGGCCGGTCATCGTGGGTACCACCGCCTATGCACTGGGGGGGGAGAGCGCCCGGTGTCTGAGCGCGGGTATGGACGACTTCGTATCCAAACCGATCAGGATCGGTGAAATCCAGGATGTCCTGACCCGATGGGGTCAGGGCCGGGCCGAGAGGAAGGAGGCCCCGGAGAGGCCGGTTCCGGTCAGCGGCGTTCTCGACGGCTCACGTGTCTCGGAGATTCTGAAGGTCGGCGGAGAGAAAGGGGCCGTCATTCTGAGCCGTTTGATCGAGACGTATCTGGAGGGCTTGCCTCAGGCTCTCCGGAGTCTCGAGGAAGGCTATCGCCAGAGGGACACGGAGAAGGTCGCGAAAGCCGGTCATCGGCTAAAGGGGGCGAGCTTGAACCTGGGTGTGGAGGAGATCGCGAGCCTTTGTATGAAGATCGAGGAGAGGGGGAGGGCCACTGACCTCCATGGGGTGGATTCGCTCCTTGAGGAGCTGCAGAACAAAGCGGAATATGTTCGCCGGGAGCTGGAATCGATGAAAGATTCCTTGAGGACTGAAGATAGGTAACAAATCCCCCGGAATCATCATTTTGGACTGGATTCTCTTCTCTCGATTTGTTACGATGAACTGTCAAGCCTCCCCCTCCATCCCCGTTGTTCACCCGCAGCATTTCTAGGGATTGTACCCACGGTAGTTCACAACAGGAGACAGTCATGAGTGACACCAAAAAGTTTCTTCTGGACGAGAGCCGGCTTCCAAAGGCCTGGTACAACATCAATGCCGATATGCCGGTGCCGCCGCAGCCCGTCCTTCACCCGGGGACCCTCGAACCGATAACGCCCGAGTTCCTCAACGTTCTGTTCCCGATGAGCATCATCGGGCAGGAGGTGAGTCCTGAGCGCTGGATAGAGATACCGGAACCGGTTCGGGAGGTGTACAAGGTCTGGAGGCCGACTCCTCTCATCCGTGCTAGCCGCCTGGAAAAAATGCTGGACACGCCAGCCCATATCTATTTCAAGCATGAGGGGGTGAGCCCCGTCGGGTCTCACAAGCCGAATACGGCGGTTGCCCAGGCTTTCTACAACAAGGAAGACGGCACAAGAGCCCTCACGACCGAGACGGGAGCCGGGCAGTGGGGTGCGGCGCTCGCGATGGCTTGCAGTTTCTTCGGGATAGACCTGGAGGTCTTCATGGTGAAGGTCTCGTACCATCAGAAGCCATACCGCAGAGTGATCATGGAGAACTACGGGGCCAAGGTCTTTGCAAGTCCGAGTGAACAGACGAGTTTCGGAAAGAAGCTCCTGGGCCAGGATCCAGAATCGCCCGGGTCACTTGGAATCGCCATCTCGGAAGCTGTGGAGGCGGCGGCGACATCGAACGGAGCGAAGAGATATGGCATCGGGTCGGTCCTGGGTCATGTCCTGTTGCATCAGACCGTCATCGGACTGGAGGCCCTGGAGCAGATGGAGATGACGGGAGAGTACCCCGATGTTGTCATCGGTTGCGTCGGTGGCGGTTCGAACTTCGCCGGGTTCGCATACCCCTTTGTTCACAAAAACCTTACCGAAGGAACAAAGACGAGCATTGTAGCCGTCGAACCGACATCCTGCCCCACGTTGACGAAGGGGCCCTATACGTTTGATTACGGGGACACTGCCGCAATGGCACCGGTGGTGAAGATGTACACGCTCGGGCATTCGTTCGTTCCACCAGGAATACATGCGGGTGGTCTGCGCTACCACGGCATGGCGCCCTCGATCAGTGCGCTGGTGGATCACGGCGATATCGAGGCGCGGGCGGTCAAACAGGTGGAGACATTCCAGGCCGCCGTGCAGTTTTCCCAGGCGGAGGGGATAATCCCTGCGCCGGAGACGGCGCACGCCGTTCGTGTTGCGATCGACGAGGCGCTCAAGTGCAAGGAAGAGGGAAAGAAAAAAGTCATCGCGTTCAATCTGAGCGGGCACGGGCACTTCGATATGGGCGCCTACGACGCCTATCACCGGGGGGAGCTGGAAGACTATGAGTATCCTCAGGAGAAGGTGTCCGAGGCAATGAAAGAACTGCCGAAAGTATCCCTCAAGACATAGGAACCATCCGAGCCAGCAGCACGGTTCAGCAGAGCCGCTGCCTCTCATGGGCAGCGGCTCTGACGTTTTCACGGAGTTGTGGACCCGACGTTGCAATTCAGTCCGGTTTGACCAATATTGTCCCGAAATTGATCGATCCCTGTTTCCTTCGTTGCGGATCCCCATGAGGCGAGCGTCCCTGCTACTTGCGAC
>JBATTW010000324.1:0-18624 GCA_049670805.1 Bacteroidota bacterium | reverse complement strand
CCTATACATTATCAAAATCTCTGTACAATTCATTCAGTCGTTCCCGCAGATAGAGAACTGCATAGCGCTTCCTGGAGAGAAGCGTGTTGAGGGGCTCTCCGGTGATTTCGGCAATCTGCTTGAAGCTTTTCCCTTCGAGCTCATGCTGCACAAACACTTGGCGTCGCTCAGAGGGGAGCTCATCGAGTGCATCTGCCAGCGCCGTCCACACGATCGATCGCTGATAAAGCGTATCAGGCTCGTATGACGGATCGTAGAGCAGATCGGCCAGATCAAGCGGCCCACCCTCCTCGTTGGTGAGATCTGTCACCGGTTGTGGTCGGCGCTTCCTGTACCAGTCGATAATCCTGTTTCGCGCAACGGTATAGAGCCATGCCGTCAAATTTTCGATGGGTTCCGCAATACTGTATCCGGCGAGGAGCTGATACATCACGTCCTGGAGAAGGTCTTCCGCGTCGGCACGATTGCTCACGCGTTTCAGTATGTAGTTGAACAGCCGCTCTCTCTTTTCGTGAATCGCAGTTTCAAAGCTGTTCGTTTGTTTTTGCATATGCCGGCTTCGGGGAGGATCGGCCCCTGTTATGAGAGACGAACAATGACAGGAAATATTGTGCGTTGCTTCTTTATACGAATTTTCCTACTAAAGCGTGCAATACGAGACCGGGAGGTGAAGATTGAGACGGGTGATACTGCCAACGGCTCTGGGATGTGCTCTTGCGGTGATGCCCCTGGACGCCTTTGCCCAGCATAACCCCGGTCTGGATTGCTTTGACTGCCATACCACGTACATGCTTGCGGGAACGGTTTTCACCGATACGATGGGGAGCGTCACCGCACCAGGTGTGGGGGTAACACTGACAAAGGCTGACGGGGGCATGGTGACTCTCGAGACCACCAATGCGGATGGGAACATCGCCGCCCCTCTCGTTCCGGAGGGATCCTACCTGGTCAACATCGGTTCAGTCTCGAGTCGTACATGGCATGCCATCCCGGACCAGGGACGCTGTAACGTGTGTCATCAGGTCGGTGGAAACGGTTCGGGGGTGAGAACGAAACGGTTTCCTTCTCTCCATACGCGCATTCCTGCGGACAATATGTGTGCACACTGCCACCACTTCCCGGCCACGATGGATATCGTTCAACTCATGACACCCGGGGTTTTGAGCACGGCTCGGGGCGTGGACCCCCCCCAGTACTGCCGGGTGGAAGTTGCCGGCCAGGTCTTCACGTTCGATCCCGACATCATGACTGTCTCGACTGTTCGGCCTGACGTTTTTGCCCCCGGCTACTATTCCATGTTTGACGTCATCCTGACCGTTGCGTACTGGAACGGCATTTCGGTTGACTATTACTACGATTCAACATGCGCAACCCACTTCATCACGCGAATCAACAATATCACGGGAAACTACTGGTATCACTTCTCGTACGACGCAGGGCAGGGCAACGTAAACGAGATTCAACTCCGGCGGGCAAACCGCTGGGACGAAGCTCTGTGGCGCCCCGGCGTCTGGATCAAAGTGGTGGAGGGAGAAGATCTCCCAGGAATAAGGCGGGAATATGTTGAAGAGATCGCGCGCGAGAAAGTTTCCGGCCATCTCATCCCGAGCGTCAGGTTCTCCATTAACCCTTCTGATTTCCAGGGGAATCCTCCGGGGTCTGGGCGAGTGACAGTGTCAAGAGACTTCCCGAATGTCCTGGTGACGCCCCACAACCTGAGGGCCCCCGGGTATTCTTCTCCTTACTCAAAACCCTTCCAGCCCGGTGTTGTTACGTCGCTGGACATTCCGCTTTCGCTTGCCGACCAGGGGCTGCTGGATACCGCCACGGCTGTATTCTATACACGATTTGCAGGAAACCATATCGACAGTTATTACCTGGTAGGGCTGGGATTTCCCGGCGTGGGAATGGCTCACGCCTCCGGGCGGCAGGGGTTTGTCTATGTTACCGAAAATGGCTCATACAACCAGCTCCCGAACGGTGCGGACCCCAAACTCCACATGACGAGCGACATAAACGTTCTCCATGCACCGGACTTCTCGTACTGGCGCTGGATCCAACTCGGCAACCCCTACTATGAGTTTGAAAACCCGACAGGAATTGATGATCCGACAGTGGAAGAAGACTACCGGGCTTTGACAAGAAATTTCAATCTTCACGCTCCGTACCCCAACCCATTTAACGGATCAGCTCGTATCACCTACAACCTCTTCGACCCCGGACATGTGGTTCTGGACGTCTACAGTCTGCTCGGCCAGAGGGTCGCCAGATTACTGAACAGGAATGAGGAGAACATCGGGGTCCACGAGCTCACCTGGGAGCCTCAAAACCTCCCCTCTGGCGCATACCTTCTTCTCATGTACTTCAAAGGCCACCAGCAGGTCCGGCGTATCTCGTACATCCGCTGAGGAGGAGAATCCTCCGCTCAACACGCTCCCTATGGTAGGATGTCCCATGGCAAAGAAGAATCAACGGCACGTTGTCCCCGACCTTCTCGAGAAACTCGTTGATCCTGATCCGATCCTCCAGTTTCAGCAGTGGTTCCGGACCGCTTATGAAGCAGAGATTCCCCATGCCGAGGCCATGACGCTTGCAACCGTATCCGCTGAGGGAGAACCCTCAGCGCGGGTGGTGCTGATGAAGAGGGTTGACGAGAGAGGGTTCCTCTTTTTCACGAACTATGAAAGCCGAAAGGGAGAAGAACTCATCGCAAACCCGGCTGCAGCCCTACTTTTCTATTGGGAAATTCTTGGCCGGCAGGTGCGGGTTGAGGGGACTGTCGAGAAGATCACGGCAGAGGAGTCAGACGCCTACTTTGCTTCGAGGCCCCGGGAGAACCAGCTGAGCTCTCTTGCGTCACCCCAGAGTCGACCTGTTGAGCGTGAGGCGCTGGATCGGAAGTTTGAGAAATATGCGAAGACCTACGCGGAAAAAACGGTTCCCCGACCCGCTCACTGGGGTGGGTATCGTCTGAAACCCGCCCGGATCGAGTTCTGGCAACGGAGGTTTGCCAGGCTGAATGACCGGATTCTCTATGAGAGATCAGCTGGCGGCATGTGGACTATGAAGCGGCTCGCCCCTTGAGCATCCGGCTCCCTCGACGCCGCCGTGTCCGCCTGACCTCCTCATGGCGGTAGCACATCGTTGTGTGGTCGTTTACCATGCCAATTGCCTGCATGAAGGCATAACAAATCGTAGATCCCACGAACGAAAAACCCCACCTCTTTAGATCCTTGCTCATCGCGTCGGATTCCCGGGTCGTGGCCCGTATCTGCTTCAGCGAGGTCCAGGTATTCTGGCGTGGCTTCCCGCCCACGAACTGCCAGATGTACCTGTTGAAGCTTCCATACTCCTTCTGTACTCTCAGAAATGCACGCGCGTTTTTTACGGTTGCTTCTATCTTCAGCCGATTCCGTACGATCCCCTCGTTCTTGAGCAGACGCTCGATCTTCCTCCTGTCGTAGCGAGCGATCTTCACCGGATCGAAGTTGTCGAATGCTCTTCTGTACGCCGGTCGCTTTTTCAGAATCGTGATCCAGCTGAGGCCGGCCTGGGCCCCCTCGAGGATCAACATTTCGAGGAGTCTGCGATCGTTGTGCACAGGCGTCCCCCATTCGTTATCGTGGTATTTCCGGATGAGGGGATCACTGCCTGCCCAGGAGCACCGATGCAGGGAATCCGGTCGGGTCATCTGATTGGTCCTGTGGTATTGAGCAATTGTTGAGATTGGCGGGATGACAGGAGACTGGTGGTCGAATCAAGAGGTCCCGATATGTTGACCGTCTTCCCGGGTCGGGCGTACCATCGTGCCAGGATATTCTGTGCTGGTTTGTTCTGTGGAGTAAAGTCGATGTTGCGTGTACCACCGGCCTCAGAATGATCTGCGTACCATTTCCAGATATGCGCCCCGGCGAACCAGCGCTTGTTCCAGAACACCGAGAAGAAAGATTCGTAACAGTTTGCCTGGGTCTCACTCGATGCACGTTGAACAATTCCTGATAGAACCCCTGGCCACTCCCAGGGACGGATGGCGGTATCTGAAGTACTTCTGTAACCGATCTCCGTGAAAAGAACAGGTCTGTTGTAGCGGCGACTGAGCGAATCCAGTGACTGTGCGTGTTGCTCCCATGATTGCCTGCATTCGCTTAACGGAGGGTCGGGCCGTTTGCTGAGCGGGAAGTATCCCTGTACGCCAATGTAGTCGAGTTCATCCCAGAAGGCAATGTCATGGACCTCGCCGTTCCAGTTTGCGGCGTACGTTATCTTGCCGGAGAAACGGTCTTTGACGTTGCTGACAATCCTACGCCAGTCTTGCGTTCTCTCCGCAGCGGTCCGACGCAACTCTGTCCCGACGCAAAAAACCTCGGCCTCGATACGCTGAGCCAGTTGTGCATAGTGGAGAATAAACCTCCCGTACGAGTCGAACCACCGGTTCCACTCTTCCTCGCTTTCCATGGCGATGTCGGAAAGCCAGACCCCCCGCTCATGGCTGAGCAGCCAGAGATGAGGCTTCAACATGATCCGGATGCCGCGGGACCGTGCAAGAAAGGAAATCTGTGCGATTCCCGAGTCGGTTTCACTCCAGTAGTGGTCGTTGTGTGTCGACATCCTCACGTCCGGGCTGTGTTCGTCGTCCTGTCAACCGAACGGGACAAGAACAAGCCACTCGATGTTGTTGGCTAGGAGTGGTGCAAGTTCCTTGCCTGTTACCTTCGTTGTGGCCACGAAGGTCACGCCACGGTGCTTCCCATCGTGCGCATAGAAGTTTCGGGTAGTATCCGTGTTGTTTTCCACGGAGGTATCCCAATCGTAGGGAGGTGAACGGTCTGCTGTGTACCACCGAAGGCCAAGAAACGACAGGGCAATGAAGCTCACAGGTAGAAGGATGCGAAGTCCGGCCATGCGAACGAGCCCCGTGAGCCCTCCTGAACGGTATGCTGTGGCGAGTGTACGCGCCACGGTGAACAGCAGGTACGGGACGGTAATGATGACCCACGTAAGCGGATGTCTGGCGAGTACAAGAATGATCCGCGGAAGGAGCTCAAAAATGCGGCTGACACCGGTGTCGTTTAGCAGCAACAGGACGACGATGGTAACCACCAAACCAATGAATGAAGCGATGTACCACTTCAGAAATGTCGTGAAGACTCTTATGCGTGGGTACACCTTGGGCCCGGCTGGTCAATGCGTTGTTTCCGTTCAACACTTTCCTAACATCAAAAGCTGCCAGAGTAGTTCCTTGGAGGGGAAACGGCAGACTCAGGGGAGCAGATTTCTCTCCCACTTTTCAGTATCTGGGCTCGTCAGTCCCTGCAGAATTGCGGCGAATGCATTGAGGGATCTCCTGGCATCGCCAAGGGGATAGTAAAAAGCGTCCCAGTGTTCACTGTCCTCACCGTCGTGATTGGGGATGACGAATTCGAAGTGCCACGCCTCCTGCAATTCGCGATACGCGCTTGAGGCTCGTTTCTCGATGTTCGCCAGGTCTGCACCGGAGAGATCGAGTTTCTGCTTTCTCGTACGCCGCAACAATTTGCGACGCATAATGTCGGTCACCAGCTCGGCAAGAGAAACGCTATAATCCGGTCGCTTCAGGTAAATGATCTCCTCGCGAGACAGGGGAGCAAGATAGACACTCAGTTTCGGGACCGAGGAGAGTCTTGCAGCAGTTTGCAGTATTCTGCCGACGAAAGGATTTCCCTCAAACAGTACATTGCGGCTTACCAGTTTCTCGGATAGCCCCTGTATATCAACAGCCTGGAGGTCGCCGCGGACCTCCATGACGACGAACTGCTGATTGGGGCGGAGGGCCTCGATCTGTTCCCGGGAGCGGAAGTGGTAGTCGACGCCGTCAGCCTCCCCCGGCCGGGGCCTGCGGCTATTGTAGAGGACAAGCCTCTGCAAACAGTCGCTCAGCTCGGGGAAGAACCTCTGGAAGGCCTTCTCCAGTGGACTCTTTCCCACGCCGGAGGGACCGGAAAGGATGACCAGCCGTCCCCGTGATTGTTCCGTCATGCTCTGTCTTCTCAGCCTTTCGCACTCCGGGCAATTCCTCTTCAGTGTACAAATGTCCCCCGCGTTTGTCAACGGGCAATCGATTCGTCAGTTGCCCGCGTTGGAATTTTCCACCTTTCTTTACATATTTTGGCGTGTTTGGACAAAAAAGCAGAGTACTATCTACAACGTCGTAAAAAACATTTCGGGGAGAGACTACTATGAAGAAGCTGATAGCGGTTGTTCTCGGCCTTGCCGGTTTGACGATGATTACCATGGGGATGGAAAACCCGGGTGCGGGATCCGGGCAGGAGACCGGGGTGCGGGAGCGGGCTGAAGCCGGGAAAGATACGACACTGGATGCAGGGTGGAATGTCAGCGCGGTCACCAGCGCGAACCTCTCACAGGTATCTTTTGAAAACTGGGTGCAGGGTGGGGAGAACAGCCTTTCCTGTCTGGTATCGGCGACCTCCAACGCAACGCATCTGGCAGAACGAACACAATGGTCTAACTTTCTGAAACTCTCGTTTGGTCAGTCCAGACTTGGAGACAACGGGCTGAGGAAAACAGACGATGAGATCTTTTTTGAGTCGCTTCTTGTCTATCTGGTCTGGGAGGAAATCAATCCGTACGCCGCCGTAACAATGCGGACACAGTTCGCCCCGGGGTACCAGTATCCTGACGATCAAGACCGTTTTCAGGTTTCGGCGTTCTTCGACCCGGCGTATCTCACTCAGGGCGTCGGAATGAGATGGGATCCTGCATCACTGATAACCGTTCGGCTGGGCGTTGGTGCTAGGCAGGTTGTGACGTCACAGTTTCCGGAGTATGCGGACGATCCGGAGACGCCCGAAGTGGAGAACGTGAGGTTTGACGGCGGGTTGGAGAGCGTTGCGACGTTCGCATGGAATTTCGCTGAAAACATGCTCTTTGCGTCCCGCTTGGAGCTATCCTCTGCGTTCAATCATCTGGACCGTGTAATTGTACGGAGTGACAATGTGGTCTCTGCAAAGGTGAACGATTTCTTCAGCGTCAATTTCAACATTCAGTTTGTCAACGATGTGACCGTTTCCCCGAAAACGCAGATTAAACAGACGTTTGCGCTTGGTTTCAGTTACACCGTTCTGTAGCAGCCCCCCTGGCTGACTGCGAAAGCAACGAGCGGAGATGAGCGTCCTTCGGTGAAGGACGCAGGTCATGCGGGAGAAGGATAAAGCCGGTCCGCAGATTGCCGATCACTTCACTCCGCTCTCCCTGGTGCTGCCAGTGCCAAAGCCCGATCAGCGCACAGAAGAGAGCATCGGTCTTGTCCTCTACGAGCTTTGACCAGGGTTCCTCCAGCAAGGACTTGGCGTTGGTCGTAAGGCGAAGTGACGGAAAGAGGTCGGAAAGGCAGGAGCGGATCAGTCGTTGAAGGCGCTGGAATTCACTTCGGCGATGTGCAACGGGCCCCTTCTTGTACTTGACTATGCGCGGGAGCCTGAACATGCGGACCATAGCAGGATGTGGATAGACCTCGGCAACCGTTCTTTCCCCGGGATGAACCTCCCAGCCGGCGGCAAATCCAAGGCGTCGAAGCTTCCGGAGTACACGTGGGGGACGTGGGCACTTGGTGGAATTTGCGGGGTGGCATGCGGCGTGCTCGCGATGGAAAAGCCTGTGCGTCAGGCGATCGACCGGACGGGTGCCACTTCTGTTTGGACAGACAATGGGAGCGTCGATTGTGACAAACGCTCCTGCTTTATCGGCGAGGTACCTCTTTAAGCATGCGAGGAGCTCCGTGTCTCCTCGTGGATAAGCAAAATCGACTATGGTAGAACGTCTCGAGCGTGCATCAATGATGCAGATTCCGTCCGGTTTCTTATCTCCCCACGCGAGGTCAACCCCCAGAATCAGCATTGAGGCGCTTCTTGAGTGTGTGAATCGGCACGAACCTGATAGAACTCAAATCGCACCCATGACCGCGTTGATCGCCGTGACGTTGACGATGTCGTCCACACTGCACCCGCGGGAGAGATCAAATGCCGGCTTTCTCAAACCCTGGACGATCGGCCCTATGGCTTCAGCGCCGGCGAGTCGCTGGGCCAGCTTATAACCGATGTTGCCTGCATCCAGATTGGGAAAAATCAGAACGTTGGCTCGCCCTTCGATAGGGCTACCCGGAGCCTTGGATTCTGCAATCTTTGGAACGACCGCCGCGTCCAGCTGAAGCTCCCCGTCGACAGGTATGTCGGGACGTTTCTCTCTGAACAGCGTTGTGGCATACTGTACTTTTTCGACAAATGGGTGGCTGGCGCTGCCGCGTGTGGAGAAGGAGAGCATGGCAACGCGCGGATCTTCACCGGTAAGCCGTCTGTGATTCTCGGCAGCACTGATGCCGATATCTGCCAGCTGCTCAGGGGATGGATCAGGAACCACAGCGCAATCTGCAAACGTATAAGCCATCTGGGGGAAGATCATGAGAAAGAGGCTGGATACGATGGATATTCCCTCGGCTAAGCCTATGACCTGGATCCCGGCACGCAGAACATCGCCGGTGGTGGAGAGAGAGCCAGCCACGCTCCCATCGGCCAGCCCCTTCCGGACCATCATTGCTCCAAAGAAAAGAGGTTGGCTTATCTGCTTGCGTGCCCCCTCCCTGTCCAGACCTTTCTCCTTGCGGAGTTCATAGAAGGTATCGCTAAAGTCCTCAACGTATTCCGAATTCCCCGGATCGACCATCCGGAGACCGGAGACCGACGTTGCGGATCGGGCGGCCTGGAACGCGATCACGTCTTTGGGTCCAACCAGAATCGGTGTTGCGATCCCTTCGTCAGCAATGATGCGAGCTGCCTTGATCGCTCGTTCGTCTGTGGCATCCGGGAGAACAATCCTCCTTTTTAGCGATTTTGATCTGTTTTTTATATCTGTCAAGAGTGATCCATTTTCCATTGTATATCTTTCCGATGGTTCTAGTCCAACAATCGGCCCGCAAGATACAAAACAGAGAAGGCGTTTTCAATTGCTGGACGGTTGTTTGTACTGGCTACGGCATGACGATTTGGCATAATGCCGCAATTTTGTGGTCAAAAACAGCAAAATTAAAAAGAATTAACCGGATTTGTTTTTTGGAAAATTGTTTTTTTGTCAGCTTATGAATAAATTAACCTACTTTGTTCAATGCTCGACGATGATCTACCCGCATCTCTCCCGACGCGTCTACATAGAAACCTACGGTTGTCAGATGAACCTCGCCGACTCGGAGCTCGTCGGGGGCATTCTGGACAGCAGCGGATATCTTCTCACGGATGACCTATCCTCTGCTGATGTGGTTCTTCTCAATACCTGCAGTATCCGCGACAATGCCGAACAGCGCATCCACCGCCGCCTGAGTCAGATCAGGGAAGCAAAGCGTACAAAACCGGGCCTGGTTCTTGGCATTCTGGGGTGCATGGCAGAGCGTCTCCGTTCGAAGTTTCTGGAGCAGGAGCAGCTGGTTGATCTTGTCGTGGGCCCCGATGAGTACCGGAAGCTTCCAGGGCTTGTAGAGGCTGCAGTGGCTGGGGAAAAGGGGATAGCGGTCAGACTTTCCAGGGTGGAGAGCTATGAGGATGTTGTCCCCTTCAGGACAGAGGGGATCAGTGCGTGGCTCTCGGCGATGCGGGGATGTGATAAGTTCTGCACGTTTTGCGTTGTGCCGTTTACCCGGGGGAGGGAGAGGAGCCGACCGCATGCAAGTATCGTACGTGAGGTGGAAAATCTTTCCGCTAGGGGGTTCAAAGAGGTCACTCTGCTGGGCCAGAATGTGAACTCCTACCGTGACGGATCGTCGGATTTCGCCGATCTTATGCGGAGCGTGGCAGCCGTGGACAGGGATATACGTGTCAGATTTACCACCTCGCATCCTCAAGATTTTCCAGCCCGCCTCGTGCAGGCAATTGCGACTACCTCGAACATCTGCAACCATATTCACCTCCCGGTACAGTCGGGGTCTGATCGGATTCTGGGGTTGATGAACCGCTCATATACCCGAGATCAGTTTCTCCGCCTCGTACGGTCAATCAGGAGCGACATTCCTGCTGTGAGTCTATCGACGGATATCATTGCGGGTTTTCCGACCGAGAAAGACGAGGATCATCAGATGACACTTGATCTGCTGCGGGAGGTAGGATTTGACGGCGCCTACACGTTCAAATATTCACCCCGTGAGAATACCAAAGCCTGGAAAATGCAGGACGATGTTACCGAGGAGGTAAAAGGGGCTCGCGTTAGCGAAATATCGAAGCTGCAGCACAAAATATCGCTTGTGCTGAATACGCGTCTGATCGGTACGACCGAACGGGTTCTGGTGGAGGGTCCAAGCAGGAAATCGGACGCTGAGTATGCCGGTCGGACCGACACGAACAAGGTGGTAATTTTCACACGGTCATCGGAGTTGCCCGGTGCGTACCGCAACGTTAGAATCCGGGAGGTAACCTCGGCAACGCTCCTGGGTGATGTCGTGGCCGGTTCTGACAGCCAGCTAGAAAGAAAGAGTGCATGAAACCTGCCATCAGCGTTCTGCTTTTCAACGCGTTAATCTGGTCGACCGGTCTGGCCCAGCGGTCCGAGCCTGATATAGACCATCTGATAAACCTGGTCAACGGAGGTAAAGCTGAACAGGTGAGGGCGGATATTCCTTCTCTCCTGTCGCGCCATCCAAACAACCCCGGGGTCCTGTATATCCAGGGGCTGGTTACCGAAGAAGGAACCGAGGCGGTACGGATCTATCAGAGCATCGTGGACAATTTCCCCAAGAGTGAATGGGCCGATGATGCGTTGTACAAGGTCTACCAGTTCTACTATTCATTGGGGTTGTACAGAACAGCCGAATTGAAGCTGAGCCAACTGAGAACAGAGTATCCGGATTCTCCCTACCTCAGTGCTGCGGGAAGCAAAGAAACCGAAGGTCTTCCAGAGGAGAAGGACGTGCCGGGATCAGAGGCGGCTGCCTCCCCGGTTGACTCTGCCGCGCCTCCCGTGATTGTCGTGCCGGGGAGCGCAGTGGCCCCGCCGGAGGAATATGTCCTTCAGGTGGGGGCATTTACCGTTCGAGCGAACGCCGAACGGCAGAAGCAGTTTTTCGAGGAACGGGGATACCCGGTTGATGTCATCAGCAAAGTGAAAGACACGCATTCTCTCTTCATCGTTCTCGTTGGCAGGTATGGTTCGTATGACGAAGCGAAGGCAAAGGGAGCGGATGTCAAACGGGATCACGGTATTGAATCGATAGTAATTGCACGGTAACATGTTGGCCGAAGTGGTAAAGTCGGATTTACGGTCACCGGAAGAGCAGAACATAGTTGGCCAGTCGGTGGCGATGCATGAAATCGTGGATGTCGTTGCCCAGGTAGGCCCGACAGACATTACCGTGCTTATTACCGGGGAGAGTGGGGTCGGGAAGGAGGTTGTTGCAAAGGCCATCCATGCTTCGAGCGGTCGCAGGAAAAAACCGTTGGTGAGTGTGAACTGTGGTGCGATCCCGGAGGGGATCATTGAGAGCGAGCTCTTCGGTCATGAACGGGGTTCGTTCACCGGTGCCTCGGAGCAGCGGAAAGGCTACTTTGAGCTGGCGCACAGTGGGACGATATTCCTGGACGAGATCGGAGAATTGCCCCTGGCTGCCCAGGTGAAGTTCCTGCGGGTTCTGGAGAACGGTGAATTCCTTCGGGTGGGGTCATCGGTTCCCCGGCGTGTGGATGTCAGGATCATTGCAGCTACCAATAAAGATATGGAAACCGAGGTACGCCAGAACCGATTTCGACAGGACCTCTATTTCCGCCTGCGTTCGGTGAACATCGTCGTGCCGCCGTTGCGGGAACGACCTGAAGACATCCTGATTTTCTTCGATAAGTTTGTCGACGAAACGTGTGCAAAACACGGAATCAAATTCCGTGGTATCTCTGACGACGCGGCGGAACTCCTGAAAGAATATCACTGGCCCGGAAACGTCCGAGAGTTGCGCAACGTCGTGGAAAGTATGCTGGTTCTTGAACGTGGAAAGTTTATCGAAGCGGATGTTGCCCGGAAGTACCTGAAGGAGTACCGGGTGATACAGGAGGAGCGGCATCTCCCCGTTCCCGTTGGTAAGAGTGTGGAACAAGCAGAGCGTGAGTTGATTCTGCGGGCGCTTCTCGACATCAAGGGCAACATCATGGAGTTGAGAAACATCGTTATCCAACAGGCACAGGCGATCGAATCGGCGTACCGGGCGCAGGAAGAAGGTGGGTATTCGGGAAATCCATCGGAGGAACCTGATCTTTCGCTGGAAGAAATGGAACGCAAGATGATCGTGGAAGCGCTCGAGAGGCACAAAGGTAACCGGAGAATTGCGGCGCGCGTGCTGAATATCAGCGAGCGGACGCTCTACAGGAAGCTGAAGGAGTACGGTCTCGGATGATACAAACCTGCGGATACCGGCTCACCGGAATCTCCTTGATTTGGTCGGGAGCGATCCTGATGTGCGGCTGTGCCTACTCTTTTACGGGAGCCTCGGTCCCGCCCCACCTGACCACCATAGGAATTCCTCTCGTTGACGATCAGTCGGGCTACGGGGAACCGGGGTTACGTGAATCCTTTACGTCACAGCTGAACGATCTTTTCCTCAATGATAACAGCTTTCAGATTACCGACAAGGCGTCGGCCGATGCAGTTCTGGAAGGCATCATTACCAGAGTAACTGATGCGCCCGCGGCTGTCGGGGGTGAGGAACAGGTCCGCACACGACGGGTCACCGTGACGGTCCGCTTCAAGTTCGAAGACAAAAAGCTCAGGAAGACCGTCTGGGAAAAGACCTTCTCCAGTTGGGGAGACTACACGTCGCTCACGGCTCAGTCTCAGGTGAGGACTGGTCTTGAAGAGGCGATGAGAAGGGTCTCGGAAGATGTTCTGCTGGAAACCGTTTCTGGCTGGTGAGGGGGAGTAGTTACTGCGTCATGAGAGGACACACGTCACCGTGTCCCTTCACAACGAAACCACGAGCGTCAGGGAACTAATGGTAGAAACAATTCTCTTCGCATACATCGCTTCGCTCACGGTACTGTTCGTTTTCGGGTCACATGGCTTCGTTATGATATACTACTACCTGAAGTACCGTGGCAAGAGGATCCAAACGGCTCCAGCCATTGGAAATTATCCCGTTGTGACTATCCAGCTTCCACTCTACAACGAACTCTATGTGGCCGGTAGACTCATTGACGCCTCCTGTGCAATGGTCTATCCAAAAGACAAGCTGGAGATACAGGTTCTGGACGATTCCACCGACCAGACCGTGGATGTCGTACGCGAGCATGTTCATCGCTATTCCAAGCTGGGATTTGACATCAAGCATATACGGCGGGCAGATCGGATAGGGTTCAAGGCCGGGGCGCTTCGGGAGGGACTTGCGACTGCGCGGGGCGAGTACATAGCCATATTTGATGCAGATTTCGTCCCCAGACTTGATTTTCTGCTGAAAACGATTCCGCACCTGGTAAAAGACCCGAATGTGGGAATGGTACAGACCCGGTGGGTGCACCTCAACTCAGAATACTCTCTCCTGACACGTGCTCAGGCGATGGCACTGGATGGACATTTTGTGATCGAGCAATCTGTCCGGAACAAGGTCGGCTTCTTCATAAATTTCAACGGCACCGCTGGAGTGTGGAAGAAGGATTGTATCGAAGATGCCGGAAACTGGCACACAGACACGCTCACGGAGGACCTGGACTTGAGCTATCGCGCGCAGCTTCGCGGGTGGAAGTTTAAGTACCTGAATGACGTCACTTCTCCCGCCGAGCTCCCGTCGGAAATCAACGCGCTAAAATCTCAACAATTCCGGTGGACCAAAGGTGCAATTGAGACTGCGCGCAAAATCCTGCCGATGGTCTGGCGGTCCGGATTACCGTTCAAGGTAAAGATGCACGCCACGTTTCACCTGACAAACAATCTTGTCTTCCCCTTTATTCTCGTGGCGGGTGTGCTAAACGTGCCGCTGGTCTTCATCAAGCATTCCGGCCAGTACGATTCATATTTTACGTTTATGGCTGTGTTTGTCTTTGCGTTCATCGCATCCTTCCTGTTCTATCTTTTCTCGCAGAAAGACGTGTACCCTGATTGGCAGCGGCGACTGTTCCTGTTCCCGATCTTCATGGCGGGGAGTATGGGCCTTGCCGTGAACAACAGCCGGGCGGTCCTGGAGGGTCTGTTCGGGAAGCGGAGTGATTTTGTGCGCACGCCCAAGTACAGCATCCGTTGTAAGAAGGATTCGTGGATTGACAAGAAGTACGTGCCAATGAGCCTCAGCCCCTCCGTGATCCTCGAGGCAGCCCTCGCTCTCTACTGTCTGTTCGGCGTTGTCTCGTCACTCTATTTCTTGGAAATTGCCGCAGTTCCTTTTCAGTTGCTCTTTTTCCTGGGTTTTTCACTGGTGGCTGCTCTCTCGGTAAAACATGCCAAGATTGCCCGCCACCTAGGCGGGAGAGACTAGTCACAGCGCGGAGCGCGATTCGATGGCTCGAAACTTTCAGGATGTGCTTGTCACCAGAGCGGTTGCGACCCCGTGGTTCGCACGACTTGCTTTGGTTTACCTGGAGCAGGGTGACTCAGACACGGCGTTGCGTGTGTGCCGGGAAGGGATGAAGCGATACCCCCGCTACGTAACCGGTAACCTGGTCCTTGCGAAGTGCTACGAAGCTCTGGGAAGAAGGATCGAAGCCGCGCTCGAGTACCGAAGAGTTCTGGAGGTACTGCCGGACAATCAGATGGTGAAAGACGTTGTAAGACAGCTGGAACGACAGGAGCAGGTGGCATTCGAGACGTTTGCACAGCGTCGGCAAGAGGAGTTGAGGACGGTCGGAGGTTCTGTCTCGTTTGAGCAGTACAATGTCAGTCAGGAAAGCCCACAGGAGAGTAGCGTAGATTTTCTCATAAAACAGCTTCAGGAAGTTCGTCGCAGTACCACGCAAGGCCAGGGGGAACAGGCCGGCGAAGCAGAGCTCGAGGATGGTGAGGCGGCGGCGAAGATTGTGACTGAAACGCTGGCGGAAATCTATGCCAGTCAAAATGAGTTCCACGAAGCCATAAAAGCCTATCGTAAGCTGCTGGAGTTGCGCCCGGAAGAGGCACCGCGGTATGAGAAACGGCTGGCGGAGCTGCAAGAACGGGCGCGGATGGAAGGTGGTGAATCGACGTAGCGTGATACGCCCCCGGAAAAAGACAAAGCCTCTTTGACCGGTTCAAAGAGGCTTCTTCGTTATCAGAAGATCGTGGGTTCTCTTACTTCAGATTGTTGACGTAACGGGTCAGCTTGGACTTGCTGTTGGCGGCTTTGTTCCGGTGGATCACCCCTCTTGCCGCGAGCTGATCAAAGAGCTTCTTCGTCTTGCGGAGCTCTTCCGTCGCCTGATCCTTTTCCGTAGCAGAGGTGACGCGTTTGATGGCCGTGCGCATCTTGGATTTCCAGGCCTTGTTGTGTTCCTCCCGACGCTTCGAGGAACGAGCCCGTTTCTCTGCTGACTTGTGTTGAGCCATTGTGCGGTTCCTTCTGTTTCTCACAGCGAAACATATATATACCGAATTGGTCTTTGAAAGTCAATCCTTCTTGTTTTTCACTTTCCGACTGGCTATATTGTAGGTCCCCAAATGTCCCATCCTGACAAATGCTGTCATCCTGAGGAGCTCCCATGAAAATCGCCGTCTGTGTCAACCATGTCCCGGATACGGAGACGAAAATCAAAGTAGGCGCTGACAATCGCACTATCGACCCCGCGGGAGTTAACTACATGCTGAGCCCGTATGATGAAATTGCGGTAGAGCAGGGACTTCAGTTGAGGGAGAAATTTGGTGGGGAGGTCATAGCCCTTGGACTGGGTGGAGACCAGCACAAAGAAACGCTGCGCAAAGCTCTTGCTATGGGGGTGGACAGGGCCGTTCTGTTGAAGGATGAAGCAGAGCGCGACTCCTTTGCTGTCGCACAGGGGCTTGCCGATGAGCTCAAGGTCCTGCAGCCGGATGTCCTCCTTTTCGGCAGGCAATCCATAGACTTCGATGGCGCTCAGGTGGGGACCCTCGTGGCCGAGATGGTCGGTCTTCCGTCTGTGGCGGTGGTGGTCAAGATGGAGATTGAGGACGGGAAGGTAGTCTGCGAGCGCGAGATCGAAGGTGGACACGAAGTTGTGGAAACGCGACTCCCCGCGGTCTTTCTCGCGCAGAAGGGCCTGAACGAACCGCGGTATCCCTCTCTCAAGGGAATCATGGCGGCAAAGAAGAAACCCATCGAAGAGAAGCCTGCAACCGCAGCAGAGGTTCGCGTTGAGGCAACACTCCTGCACAAGCCGCCTGCGAAAAGCAGCGGCAAGATCGTCGGCACTGACAAGAGCGCCGTTCCGGAGCTGGTTAAGCTCCTTCACGATGAAGCCAAAGTACTTTGACGAAACGCAATAGCTGACGAGAGAGCAATGCACATTCTAGCCTTTGCGGAACAGCGTGAGAATCAGCTCAAGAAATCTTCCTTCGAGACGATTCGGGCAGCGAAAGGAGTCTCGGACCAGCTTGGTGGCAAGTTTACCGTTCTCCTCGTGGGGAACGACGTGGAAGGACTGGCCGTCGAGCTTGGCAGATACGGTGCCGAACGCGTCCTGGTTGTAGATTCTCCGCAGCTTACCCGACACTCCAATACGGCGTATGCCAAGGCGATTGCGGAAGTCGCTGCCAAAGAAGAGGCCACCGCCGTGTTTCTGTCCGCTACCCAGATGGGGAAAGACCTGGCTCCCCGTGTTGCCGTGAAGCTGAACGCAGGTCTCGCCTCTGACTGTATTGCCCTAAGGATCGAGAACGGTCAGGTCGTTGCCACTAGGCCTGTCTATGCGGGAAAGGCTCTTCTGGATGTCCGCGTAACGAGCCCAATCAAAGTTTTCACGCTGCGCCCGAATGTCTTTACCGCGACCTCCTCGGAGGGTGCAGCACAGGTTGAAAAGGTTAGCGTTGACTTTGCCGAAGACGACTTTGGAAGTGTAGTGCGTGAGACGAAGGTTGCGGCGGGACGGCCTGATGTGACAGAAGCAGATATAGTTGTGTCCGGCGGACGGGGAATGAAAGGCCCTGAGAATTTCCACCTGATCGAGGAGCTGGCCGACGTTCTTGGCGGCGGTGTTGGGGCGTCTCGGGCAGTTGTAGACGCGGGTTGGCGACCGCACGACGAGCAGGTGGGACAGACAGGCAAGACGGTGTCACCAACACTCTACGTCGCCTGTGGGATTTCGGGGGCCGTTCAGCACCTTGCAGGTATGTCCTCTTCCAAGTATATTGTTGCAATAAACAAGGACAAAGACGCTCCGATCTTCCAAGTGGCTGACTACGGGATAGTTGGTGATGTTTTTGAGGTGGTTCCGGCACTGATCGAAGAGATAAAAAAAGTTCTCGGTAAGAGCTAAGGGGCGCTCCCCTTATCTGTGGTGTATTTGATCGCGAAAGAGGCTTTGCGTGGATAGGGTGCAGGTCGACATTCTCGGGCTTTCTACAAATCCTGCCAGTGGTGGGGCGTACGCGCTGATTCTCCGCGAGGTGGACGGGAACAGACGGCTGCCGATAATCATCGGTGCCGCTGAAGCGCAGTCCATTGCGCTTGAAATGGAAGGGATCAAGCCGCCCCGCCCGCTCACGCATGATCTCATGAAGAACATCATTGGGGCTTTCGGGGGAGAACTGACGGAGATTGTCATTGATGAACTCCGCGACGGCACCTTCTATGCGAAATTGAGTATTCACAGCCAGCACATCGATTCCCGTCCGAGTGATGCGATTGCACTGGCGGTGCGCTACGGCGCTCAGATTTACGTTTCAACTTCGGTGATGGATGAGGCGGCGTTTGTTCCTGAAGAAGAAGAGGAAGAGCCACCAGCGAAGCAACAGAAGAAAAAACCAGAAACAAAAGTTTCAAAATTGGAACAACTGCGACTTGACCTCAAAACCGCCATCGAGCAGGAGAACTACGAGAAGGCTGCAACGCTCCGGGATGAGATCCGGAAGATAGAATCGCGAGACTGACTGCTTTACCACTTACCGCTACTCCGCCCTAGACCCCCTCAGAAGAGAAGTCTTCGCATTTCGCGTACGGCACGGTCCAGTCCCACAAACGTGGCTCTGGAGATGACGGCGTGACCGATGCTCACTTCCTCGATTTCTGCAACTGTGCTGATGGGGAGGATGTTCTGATAGTTTAAGCCGTGGCCGGCATTGACCCGAAGATCCAGCTCGCGCGCAAGCCTGGCTGCCGATCGGATCTCCTCGAGGAGCTCCACCTGCTGGTCATTGCTCCTGGCATTGGCGTACGCCCCCGTATGGATTTCTATCGTATCCGCTTCGACCTCACGTGCGGCATTGATCTGGTCGGGAACTGGATCAACAAACAGGCTGACTTCGATCTCATGGCGGCGAAGTTCCTTGATGATGTCCCGTAAATGATGCCTGTGGCCCCGAACGTCAAGCCCGCCTTCTGTTGTGAGCTCCTGACGGTGTTCGGGGACAAGGGTTGCAAGTTCGGGGAGCGTTTTAGTGGCAATCTTCACGATTTCTTCCGTTGCTGCCATCTCCAGATCAAGTTTTGTCTTCACGGTCTCGCGAAGGAGACGCAGG
>JBATTW010000323.1:0-3024 GCA_049670805.1 Bacteroidota bacterium | reverse complement strand
GCAAAGGTGTAGTGACGCTTCTCGTCATACAGTGCATCTGCCTCTTTTCTATTTCTTCCCGGGCACAGGATGATGAGAAGAGTGGTGAGTCCCAGGGGGAGGAACAGGCTGACAGCACCGTCTCGAGGGGATTGTCACTCAATGCGTATCCCTATGCATACTACACGCCCGAAACCCAGTTCGCTGTCGGCGCCGGTGGCATAATGATCTTCTACACGTCTGATCACATAGAGACACTCCCATCAAAAATCACCCTGGGAGGCTACTACACCACCAATAAGCAGTATAAGATCACTCTCAATCCCGTCCTCTACTTCAATCGAAACCAAATCTATGTGAGCCTGCCGGTGAGCTTTGGACATTTCGTCGACAAGTTCTGGGGGATCGGCAACAACACGCCGGAGACAGGCAATGAACAGTACACGCTCAATACATTCTCAGCGGAACTGACATTTCAGGTTCCACCGCTCTGGTTCACAGCACAGAGGGCCGGCATCATCCTTGATTACGAGTACACGGAGATCGATGACAAGCAGAACAATGGTCTTCTGCTCAACGATCTGGTGCCGGGGAGCAACGGCGGCACGCTCTACGGTATCGGGGGGGATCTCATCTGGGACACGAGGGATAATCTGTTTTTCCCGAATTCCGGCGGCTATCAGTACTTCAAGATGGTGGTCTATCCGAACCTGGGCGACTTCGTGTTTTACACGCTTGAACTGGATGTGCGACATTTTTCTGCGTTCTCGCCCGATCATGTCCTTGCCGCAAACTTCTTCTTCTCGGCAGCGGCGGGCGAGACACCCTTTTACAGACTGCCCGCTCTGGGGGGCGATTCAAGAATGCGGGGGTACTTCGAGGGGAGATACCGCGACAATGTCTATTCCACGCTCCAGCTGGAGTATCGGCAGTACTTCTGGTGGAGATTCGGGTTTGTTGTGTTTGCCGGCATCGGTGATGTGGCAAGCGATTTGACGAAGTTCAAAATGAATGAGCTGAAGCCCAGTGGTGGTGTGGGGCTGCGCTTTCTCTTCAACAAGGAAGAAAAAGTCAACCTGAGGGTAGACCTGGGCTTCGGCGAGGCCGGAGACCGGGGTATCTACTTCGGCATTGAGGAATCGTTCTGAAGAGGGGAATGCACGTAACGGAAAGGAGCACACAATGAAATCCATGAAAACCATAGTCTCACCGTCGGGTTCTCTGCTGCTCGCAGTCTCTCTATCGCTCCTGGCTCTGTCGGTGAGCCCGGCGGTGGGGCAGCAGAAGGTGCCGCCGAACACGAACCCGGCCAACCAGGCCATTTATCCCGCCGGCGGCCAGAGCGCGGAGCAGCAGCAGAAGGACCAGCTGGAATGCTACCAGTGGGCCACGCAGCAGACCGGCTGGGACCCGTACGTGGCGTACGACCAGCTTGTGGAAAAGGGATACGCAGCCAAGAAGACAGAGGAGCAGGCCCAGGGAGGGCTGGTGCGAGGTGCTGCCAAAGGGGCTCTGCTCGGTGTGACAATCGGTGCGATTGCCGGGGATGCCGGCAAAGGTGCGGCCATTGGAGCCGCTGCCGGTGGTCTCACCGGCGGGATGAGATCACGGCGCGCGCGGAAATCGGCCGAGGCCGAGGCACAGGCGGCCACAGACGATTTCAACAAGCGTTTCCAGGAGTGGGACAGGTTCTATACAAGTTGCATGACAGGACGAAATTACACTGTGAACTGAAGCGGGACGTGATGAAGTGATACGGAAAGGGTTAACGCAATGAGATATGCTGGATCAAGCGTGTATCTGCTCATTCTCTTGTCGGTGCTTCTCTGGCCGGATGTCGCCTGCGCCGGAGAGTCATGGCTCTGTTCAATCACCTCGGCGGTGGAATGCGCCGACGGCGAACCATGTGGAGAGCCTGACCTGGGCGGGTTGGCACCGCCCACCTTTCTGCGCGTTGATGCTGTCAAAAAGAAGATCACTCTGCTCGCCCCTGATTCGCGCCGCGGAGAAACCACGGAGATTGGCACTGTCAGAGAGACCGAGGACATATGGGTCTTCACGGGCGTGGAGCGTGGCCGCGCCTGGAGTATGGTGATATCCAGGGAGGGGCACATGACGCTCTCGGTCACCTACGACGGTGTCACCTGGACGGTCTTCGGAAACTGCATGCTGGAGCGGTAGCACGCGTATTTCCCGGCTCTGTTGAGTTGTCCATCGACATACTACAGCAATGGTAGAGAAATGCACACGTCCAGATACACGTATCAGATAAACAAGATATTCGTGGGGTTGGTCATCCTGCTTTCAATACCCCAATCTTTGTTAGCTCAAGATCTGGAACCGCGATTTCTTTCTGCTGCCCCTGTGGGGATGAATTTCGCCGTCCTCGCATATTCCTACTCCGTTGGAAATGTTCTGCTCGATCAGAGTGTTCCGCTGGAAGGAACTGAAGCGCGAATGCATGCCATCACACCGGCATTTGCCCGTTCGATAAACATCTTCGGATTGTCAGGTCGCATATCAGCAGCGTTACCCATGGCTACTGCAACCTGGAACGCGGAACTGGATGGCGTGGATACGAGTACAACCCGAAACGGTCTTGCGGATCCTGTAGTCGGTCTCGCGGTGAATTTCATCGGTGTTCCTGCTTTGAAAGGCAAGGAATTCATCACCTACAAACAGAATACCACGCTGGGCGCGAGCGTAAAGGTGCGGGTTCCCATCGGTCAGTATAACAGTGAAAAGTTCTTCAATCTCAGCACCGGCCGTTGGTGTGTGAATGCCAGAGTGGGGTTTGCACAGAGAATCTCGCGATTTGTGCTGGAAGCCTACCTCAGCGCCTGGTTCTTCACCACAAACAACAATTTCTTTGGCGGAAATAGAGTCGCACAGGATCCACTCTATGCCGCGCAGTTGCACTTGACATACGTATGGTCTCCGGGTTTCTGGACCGCCATATCGTTTGGCCAGAGCTACGGAGGAGCAACGACTGTCAATGATGAACCGAAGGATTCTATTCAGAGAAACAACCGGTTTGGACTGACG
>JBATTW010000322.1:0-7732 GCA_049670805.1 Bacteroidota bacterium | reverse complement strand
GTCCTCGAGAATACTCTTCGCGTTCGGATGTGCGCCGTGCGCGGCCAGAACCACCCTGAGAGCAGAGAGAATGCCTGGTTCCCAGTCCACGAGCGTCCCGTAACAGTCAAACGAGATGACGCGGATCCCCGAGAATTCATTCACGCGTAAGACATTCTCCTTCCAGCCGGGCACGAACCATCAGGATCTCGGAGAGCTGGAAGCGTCCGGGATACTCCGAGGGGGCGTCCCCTCCGCCAGGTCCCTGCACGATCCTCCCCTCCAATTCAGCATAAACAACATCGTAGGGGCGCATGGCAACCTGGCTGTATTTCATCTTGAGACGCTCCACCAAACGTTGGGGACCCGTGATCCAGTATGCCAATGCCGAGTCACACGGTCTGAATTCGTTCATGTCGTGCCCCCAGGCATACAGACCGCGATGAACCTCAATGGGGCTCTCGAGTGCAGGTGATTGCGCACCCAGAGAATCCTCGCCGCCCGGGTCGTTTCCTTGATCCGAACCGCAGGCCGCCAGAATCACGAAGGACAACAGAAGGATCGAATGACGTAGTCTCATTGTTCTTCCTGGTATCAGTGATTCGCTTTCCGTGACTCGCTCTCTCCTCCATCTTCTTCACGCCGATCTTCCACACCCTGAGATCGCAAGATGTGGATGCACAATGTATGCAAACAACTCCGGAATTTCCAAGAACTTGCTTCGCAAATGAACGCGGAACTTCGCCGGCTGCAGTGGCAGGTAACTCTTCACACGTTCACCCCGGGGCGCCATCCTCCCGCCCGGTTGGTCGCTCGGAATGGACACGCTCCACGTATTCCCTGAACGCCTGGAGACCCTTTCGGGAGTTCCTTTTTACCAGTCGAAAGAGGATGGTCGATTTTGCGTTCGCAATCCAGCGGGCCAGTGCGTTTCCTGACCTAACCTCTTCCTTCACATGGATAGTCCTCACGGCGACTCTCGTCCTACCGTCCTCCTCGGTAAGTTTGTAGTCCGTAACGAAACTCACCCCCTGAGTGGCGTCGCCACGCTCCACGTAGCGGACTTCCTTCCCTTGTGCCTGACTGTGCTGTGTCACGAAGTGGACCTCAAACTCTTCGAAGACACAGGTGTGCGATGTATGTACCCGGTTGATGGGCCTCTCCTGCCTGATCTCCTTGACCCCGCGGGCATACTGGGCCTTCCGGGCGTTGTCGGTCAGTATATCGTGAACAAGCAGCAACGGAGCATCGACCGTTATGGTCGTGTCCGGTTCACCCGCCCCGAGCGGGTACTCTTCGGGCGTTGGTGCATCGGGTACCTGTGATCGCAAAGGCGAGAGCGGGACGAACTCGGTGGGAACCTTTCCGAAGCTCTCCAGCTCTTCTACGTTTGTCTTGAATGTCACCCACTCCTCCAGGTTTCGGGCACCCGCAGGCTGTGTCTCGAGATATTTCTGAGTCAGAAGCAGGTACTCCTGAAGGGGAATCCTGTTTTTCATCAGGACGTGTGCCAGGATGACATCGCTGCCGATGAGTTTTGAAAAAGACCCTATCTGGGTTTCCTGCAATTCCCCGTAGTGACCTATGAATTTCAGGGAAAGCTGAGAGGCGGATTGGCAGGCACCACACTGACACACCCGATCCCGTTCGATCACCCTCAGATATGCATGGAAGTCCAGGAACATCCTCCTCGCTTGATGAACGAGCTCCTCCAGAGATGGAGGCTCACCCACCCTGTAGAAGAGCACCGCGTCTCCTTCGACCTCCGAAACCTTGAAACCGAGTGAGTTTGCCCTCATCACGATTTCGAGCAGCTCGGCAACGATGTGGTGGCTGTGCTGGATATCCGTCTGCGTCACAAACTTCGTGAAACCGCTGATGTCCGGAAGGAAGATGAGCGCGTTGGTCTCCATGATCACAAGGCTGTTCTGTGGTAAGAACCGTCCGACCCGCCCGGGTCTGTCCGGTATGATGAGCTATAGGTACGATCTCCCGCTCTGTCGCGAAGGGCCTGCTGCACCGAATCGTGCGATCCCGCGAGCGGTTATTTCATCAGGAGAAGCTTCCTCGTCCCCGAGAAGCGTCCCGCATCAAGCCTGGTAAAGTATACGCCGGACGGCATCCCTTCCGCATTCCAGGAAACGATGTGTCGCCCTGCCTGCACCTGCTCGTCCAGAAGCGTCGCCACCTCCCTCCCCAGCAGATCGAAGACCTTCAGCGAGACCCGGGTGTTTATCGGAAGATCAAAGGCGATCCTGGTCGATGGGTTGAACGGATTGGGGTAGTTCTGATGCAACGCGAAGCTCGACGGCAATCCGGCCGCAACGGGCACCACCCCCGTCGGCTCGCTGAATTTCTCCAGAAGCACGTGTTGCACGAGCGCCCTTGCCTGGTTCTCTCCCATGGCGTAGAGTGGAAAGGTCAGCACGACGGTCCTGTAGTCTTGTCCGAGATACTCGACGCCCACCGGATTCCCCTTGAGAGCTCCGAGCACAGATGCAGTGTCAAAACCCGAATCATACGTGTAGATCTCGGTTCCGCCCGGTGCCGCGAAGACCGTTTCTATGTTCTTCAAGTGGAATTGGCTTGCCGATCCTGCTTTGGAGGAATCCACGGGAACATCACTGTAGCCCCCCCCGGCTGCGACGGCTCCTTGAAAGAATGAAAAGAGACCATTTTCTGTTGCCCGGATCTTCAAATAGTCATGGACAACATCCCCGGGGCCAAACTCGGCCTCCAGCGCCGGGTTCCCGGAAAAAGCTCTCGCCGGCTTGTAGCCGGCGTAGAAGAACCGTCCTCCGTGGTCAAGGTATTCCTTCACCTCGTTTGCCGCGGCAAGCGGCACAGCCATCTCCGAGATATCGTCTCCGTACCAGAAAACCGTTGAGTGTGCACCCAGATCAGCCAGGCCGACGCTCCCCTCTTCCGACACGTCGTGGTGTGTCACAGGGAAGCCCTCGAGCAAAGCCTCGTAGAATGCATCCGTCTGTGCATCGGTCGGATTCTGGGGGGACCCGTCGCCATCTTTTGTCTCGTCCACAAGGAGAAGTCCCTGGTCCAGTGAGACCACCCTTGATTTTTGCACCGGGGCCGCCTGGCTCTCGTTCAGGCCACTGTCAACCGCAATGGCGTGGTAGTAGTAGTAGACGCCGTTCTGAGCCGTGTTGTCGACAAACACGGTGTCCTGGAGTATGGCGCTGTTCAACTGGACAGCAGGTCCCCCGGGGGCTGTCGATCTGAAAACGTTGTAGCCCAGCAGGTCGGTCTCCTTGGGTGGACTCCAGCTGAGGACCACCTCGTGCCATTCAGGATGTGCCCTGAACCGGTCCGGGAAACGCGGGACCGTATACGGAATCTCGCTCGATTCTGCCAGATAGCTCTCGTAACCCTCCACATCAATAGAGGTCACACCAACATAATAGGTTACCCCCTCGTCCAGACCGGCCAGGACCACGGAGGTATCAGACGTGGTAAACAGACTGTCATAGGTCCCCGACGCCGTCCCCAGACCAACCATGTATTCACCATGGTCAAAGTCCCGACTCTCAGCCCAGCGTACGAGGAGCGAGGAACCGTCACCCCTGTCGCTTACGACGATATCCCTGACCTCCGACGGCAGCATGCTGCTGGCGACAAGCGTCGCGCAGGAAGCTTTGATGACTTCGGCACAGTACTCCATGCTGTAGTTGGAAATCACGTCATTAGGTGTGTGGTAGTACGGGTAACTGAAATCCGTCTCCTCGAAATAGACCGCCCGGAAGCCCCGGACCCAGAATGAGTAGCTGTCCGAATTTGTTGGGTTCCCGTCCCCGGTCCTTGGAGCAACGACCGAGAACTTCTGACCCGCGAGCCGCGCGAGCTCCAGGTAACCGGCAGACCCGGTGTAGTAGTTGATGTCAAACGTGCTGCTCTCCACCGGCGACAGGGTATGACTGATCATGTCATGGTTTATCATCAACCTGATCTTCATCCCGGATTGTAGGGCCTTCTCGGCATAGTCGTGACTCCCATGAAGACCCCTCTCCTCCGCCGCGAACGTCACGAATTTGAATGTGACCTCAGGCTTGAAGTCCAGCAGCTTCAACACACGTGCGATCTCCAGAACGGCCGTCGTGCCGCTTGCATTGTCGTCGGCCCCCGGCGCGTAGTTCATCGGGTCAACCCCGGTGATGGAGTCATGGTGCCCCCCGATGACTATCACCTCGTCGGAAGAAGTGGCAGAGGGGAGCGTCGCAACGACATTCTTCTGCCAGCTACCGCCGAACTGGAACGAATCCAGCACAACCTCCGCATAACCCATTCGCACGAACTGACCCCTTATCCAATCAGCCACAGCATCCCTGTTTGCGGCAAAACAATACCTCGTGCCGAAATCCTGCAACGCCTGGACGAAGGATCGAACTGTATCGGCATCCACTTGAGAAACAATCTGCGCAACGAGCGAATCCAGATCCGCCCGCAGGGACACTGCAGGAATGGCCCTCTCCGCCGCAAAACGCCACTCCGTCTTCCTCATCGGAGCCGCAATCAGACCATCTCCTGCGTTTTCCGCCACACCCGGCCGGTAATCACGTACTATCCAGCCATCGGGGTGCCTGAACAGCACGCGGCCGGACCCTGCGTCATCACCCCGCAACGGGCGTCCGGCTGCGAAAAGCATGGAGTAGCTGCCACGAGCCGGATTCTCATCAAGAATAGTCACTGCGAAGCCCTTGTCGCGCAAAAGTGATAGCTGAGGGGTCGCCAGCTCCGTCACCAGAACATCTTCATACTGGTAGTAGATCGACAGCTGCATATTCTCCAGCAGTCTGACGTCCGCCGATTTCCCGATGTTGACAGCGACAAGATAGCTTTCATTCTGTTGTGCCAGGCCCTCGAGACCCAGGAAGATAACAACCACAAACCCGACGACACCTCGCACAAGCATATCTCCTCCTCTACACAGATGGATTATCCATGGAACAGCCAGGTGTCTACAATATACGACACCTGTGGAAAAAAAGCGAATAGGGGAACGTTGAGTGTGAAAGCTCTATCGGAGAAGAACAAGTTTCTTGGTTATGAGGAACCCGCCGGCTTCCATTCGATAGAAGTAGACGCCGCCGGCTACCCCTTCGGGATCCCATTCGACCTTGTGGAGCCCCGGCTCCACCATTTCATCCAGGACCTTCTGGATCTCTCGCCCCAGGACGTCAAACACCAGAATCCTCACATGACTCCGCTCCGGAACCGAGTATTCTATCAATGTCGAGGGGTTGAACGGGTTGGGGAAGTTCTGCCGCAGCGTGTAGCCCTGGAGCCGGGCCGGCTCCCGCCTGGCACTTGTGAACCGCAGGCCTTCAGCTTCAATAGTATAGGCGCTCTCCGGGACTGTGGCGACCTGAACCAGAATCTGATGCGCGGATGCGTCATAGGTGTACCCATCGGGCATCTTCTGAAGGTCTTCGACGGATGAAGCTTCAGGGATGGGCACGCCGTTTTTCGTCACCCAGGACGGTGACTTCAGCGCCCGCCGGATATCACAGAGGTATGATCGTCCGTCGGGTTTTCCATCGTAGACCCCGTCCGAGGTGCCGATCCTCAGCCGGAAACGGTAGTCCGATCCGGACTGGGAGAGCTCCTGGTGGAAATCGGTCAGCACGTATTGGCCGGACCGGTACTTCAGGCTCGACCCATCGTCTTCGTAGAGAGTGAACTGGCCCTCCGCTCCGGGTGCGGGATAGACCCTCAGTATGAGTGTGTCGGGTGGGCTCTGGTCGGTGTACTGCACAAGCGGTTGCATCGGCACGATGCTCCCGGCTCTCACAAAGAGGGGCAATGTCTCCAGAGGCGCCATCACAGAAACACTCGTCCCTCCCAGGACGCTTACCTCTGACCAGTAGTCTATCCATTCGCCTTCTGGCAAGACGACCTCCTTCCGATTCTGGCCCGCCGCAACAACCGGCGAGACGATGAAGGCATCGCCCCAGAAGTAGGAGGAGCTCTCGCTGGCAAGGAGTAGATTGTCCGGCTCTGAGAAGAAAAGCGGCCGGGCAAGCGGAAGGCCCAGTTCGGTGTTCTGCCAGGCCAGAGTGTAGATGTAGGGAAGCAACCGGTACCGGAGCTCGATGTACTTCCTGCTGATTCTCTCAGCCTCTTCACCAAAAGCCCACGGCTCTGTTGGATCCCTGGAGCCATGCGCTCGCGTAACGGGGCAGAACGTCCCGTACTGCATCCAGCGAATATACAGTTCCGGGGTCGTTGGACCTCTTGTGAACCCCCCGATATCGGAATTGTGATAGGCCAGGCCGGAGAGTCCCATCGAGAGCATCATCGGCAATTGGACTGCAAGCCCGCCGAAGCTCTTCGCAACATCGCCTGACCAGGGAATGACTCCGTATCGCTGAGCCCCGGCATATCCCGAACGTGTGAGGTTGAAGAGTCGTTCATCCGGACGGAACTCGCTGAACCCCTCATAGATGGCCCTGGCCCAGAGGAGATTGTAGACATTATGCACTTTCCTGGCGGACCCGGCGGCATGCACCATATCGGACGGATGTCTCTCCGGCTCTCCAAGGTCCGTCCAGAGACCCGCCAGTTGTGTCCCGAAGAAAGGGGGGTGTTTGCTCCACCACCATTCACGCGCCTCAGGGCTCGTAACGTCCAGAAGTGACGCGTCACAATTGCACGACCACCAGTTCGGGAGGAGGTAAGGCTGGCCCGACGCATCCGTGGCAACGTGTCCCAGGCTGGTAGCTTCGGCATGGTTTGAGGATCGATCAGCGATAAACGGCTCCGTGATGACAATCGTCTTTATCCCTTCCCGTAGGAAATCGTCCATCATCGTGAAAGGCGAGGGCCACGCCCCGCTCTCCCAGCTCAGATCCCCCATGTGTCGAAACCAGTAAAGATCCAGCACGAGCGCGTCGCAGGGGATTCGCTTCTCACGCATCGTTCGCACGACGTCCCTGGCCTCCGACTCTGTACGGTAACCAAATTTCGACTGGATGTATCCCAGCGACCACCTGGGGGGCATCGGCTGTCGCCCCGTGAGCCACGTGTAGAGCTGAAGCTGACCGGCTGCACTCGGAGCAGCAAAGAGATAGTATGCGAGTTCACCCCCCTCAGCCGTGTATGTAAAGACTCCCGCCGTCTCGAAGCCGAAATCAAACCAGCCCGGATAGGTGTTCTCAAAATAGATCCCGTATCCGGCAGAAGAGACCACAAAGGGAACGTTTACGTTCATGGTCTCTTCGGCTCCATCATACCCGTAGACCTGCTTGTTGTAGCTCTCGAAAGACTGCCCGCGCCGATCCAGCTCCGTCCCCCGCTCTCCGGTCCCATAGTAGTGCTCGGTCGGCTGGACAGCAAAGGAGACCATCCTCAATGAGCCAACAGCCTGAAACCCGCCTGTTGCCGCCTCGGCGAGGATCTCCTCACCGTTCTTCCCGGTGTAGCGAATTCTGAGGGGTCTCTTTGTGCACACAATGTGTAGAGCCGAACTGGCGATCTCGAGAACCGAGTCACGGTCGATCACCGCGGTGGAGACCGACGAGGATGTGTCCCGGATAACAACGAGTGAGGAGTCATGGGTAGTCAACGGGGAGGGTAGGAAATCCACACGAAGGAGATCCGGCCTGTAGAAGATAAATCGGACGGCCGTCGTATCCGCAAATACCGTTATGGCCTTCCCCTCAACGGAGAAGCCCGTCAAGTCTCCCAGCTGGCTTATCGCGGTGGGGGTGACACACAGTATGGTCGCAAGTAGCAGGGA
>JBATTW010000321.1:0-1648 GCA_049670805.1 Bacteroidota bacterium | reverse complement strand
TTTTGGGATTGTGCCGAACGGGCCCGTCCTCTTTGTGGATGCTGATGGGGGAAGGAACTCTCATGAACTATATTATGCTGCGCTTGACAGTGCCGGAGTCGCCTATACGAGCATCGGAAAGGCGGATCTTGCCTTTCTGTCCGACCAGCTCGGCCCCTCACAGTTCAGCTCGCTCTTCTGGAATGTCGGGTGGAGTTTTCCGGCGCTGGGACCCTCCGATGTGACATACATGCAGGACTTCGTGGACCAGGGTGGAAATCTCTACATCGCCGGGCAGGACCTGGGCTGGGATATATTTGATCAAAACGGGAGCAGCAGATTCCAGGCTGCCAGGGATTTCTATCACAACTATCTGGGTGCCAACTACCTGGCTGACAACTCGGGCGGGACCAGCATGATGGGTGTCCCGGGCGACGTGGTTACCGAAGGGCTTGCGTTCACACTCGGCAATCCCTATGCCGCGTACCCCGAACAGGTCGGTCCGTATCCTGGTACAGCAGCTGTTAGCATTCTTGAGTACAACAACGGGAAATACGGGGCTGTTCGGCTCGACGCGGACACGTTCAAGACAGTCTATATGGGGATAGGTCTGGAGCAGATCAATGAAACGTTCCAGCGAAACATGCTGATCAAGAGAATTCTGGAATGGTTTGGCATCACGACAGATGTGGATCCTGCGGGAGCGAACATCCCTCTTGCATACTCTCTTGATCAGAACTACCCCAACCCGTTCAACCCATCGACGGAGATCAGGTACACGATTGCCGAGCAGGGGCTGGTGACCCTGAAGGTGTATGACCTGGTTGGCCGGGAGGTAGAGACGCTTGTTCAGGAGATACAGTCGCCGGGGCGGTACGTGACCAGATTCGATGTTGCAGATAGGGCAACGGGGGTCTACTTCTACAGGCTTACCTCGGGGCAGTTCACGTCAATCAAGAAGATGATTTTGATGAAATAGGAGGGGTGGGATATTGATGCGACGTCTGAAATCTAGAATGAGCTGCCTGGCCTTGCTTTTCATGTTTGGCCAGGCAGCGCTAGCCGGAAGCTTCACCGTGATCGTGGCAGACACAGCTCTCTCTGACACACTTGGGAGCGAGGTCATCTACAATATGAGAGTGGCAAACGTCTCAGGCTCGGACCTGACGCTTGCCATGGTACGTACCCAGAACAATCTCCCCCAGGACTGGCAATCCTCGCTCTGTCTTGATCTCTGCTACTCACCGTTTGTGGACAGCGTAGCTACGTCAGCTGCCTTTGGGAGCTCACCCATCAGGGCCGGAGACACTGCTGACGTTTCCGTCCATGTTTTTCCCCTCACGAATCCCGGAACCGGCGTTATCCAGGTGGTCCTCCAAGATGCGGCCAATCCAACGGACCAGCAACAATTCAGGTTCACGACAGACGCAATAGCTACGTCTGTGGGGACAGATAATGGGATTGCGCAGAAGTTCTCCCTGGAGCAGAACTACCCCAATCCCTGGAACCCCACAACCACAATACGGTTTCGTGTCGAAAGGGCGGGATTTGTCAGCCTGAAGCTCTACGATACGCTTGGGCGTGAGGTGAAGGTTCTGGTCCATGAGAGGAAACCGCCCGGGGAGTATGCGGTGGATCTGGATGAGGGTGGACTGGCCAGCGGGGTCTA
>JBATTW010000320.1:0-2701 GCA_049670805.1 Bacteroidota bacterium | reverse complement strand
TTCATGATTCTCTCGAGAACCATCCGTTTTGCATCTTTGGTAATATCACCCACAGACCCGTAGATGCGCTCTCTGAAGAGATCCGCGTAGCCGAGGATCTCGGCTTCCTTCCTTACATCCTCCTGGTCCGTACCACTTGCAAGATAGAGTTTCATTCCTTTTTCGTACAGAGCATTCAAAAAGGGGATTGCCTTTTTTATGGTGAAGTCCTCGACGTCAAGTTCTTTCTTCTTCAACTGTTGAATGCGGGTATGGACCATGATGAGGAGTTCCTGGTTGTACACCTCTTTGTATCCGAACTCATCTTTGATCTCTTCTTCCGGTACGAAGCCAAACTGCCTCACGAGATCGATCAGCCCCTTCATTTGTACCAGTGTCTGAATCCCCGTTGTTTTGTCGATGTAGTCGCGGACACTCGTCAGCACCTGCTCATAGAGGAGCTCGTCAATCTCTTGTTCCTTCCTGCCGAGAATAGCTTTGATCATCATCGGCTCCATGATCTCTTCCCAGCCCTGTCGAAGGGTGGAGAGAGTCCCGTCCTGGTCAAATACGAAATGGGTAAACTTCTGGCCACTCGGGAGAGAACTGACGATCTCGATATCGGTATGCGGTTGATAGGTTGCCCTGAAGTGCCGTCTTGCCAGTTCGGGACGGTAGCGATAGTCAGGATCGCTCCCGATTGTGAGAATATCTTTCGGGGTTGCGGTGCCGGTCCGGAAGAGGACCTGCACGGTCACCCCGGCCACGAACCCTCCCAGTTCTGCTGCCGCGAAGGGTTTCTCTCCGGCTGCCAGTGCTGCTCCGATGCCGGCCAGCATGCTGTCGCCGGCTCCTACGGTGTCAATAGGCGCAACGATAAGGAGGCCGGGGATCTCCTTGAACCCATTCTCGTCATTGACAATGCAGCCGTATTCCCCTCTCGTAAGGAACAGGACCTTACCCCAGCGATCAAACAACTCACGGGCGATCGACTCTGACTCAGTTGCGTTCAGCCAATCGGGGGTGTCGCCCTCCTTGCCGCACAGCTTCACGGCCTCCTGCATATTGATTTTCCGGATCGCCCCGTCGTACTCATTGGAGTGATGGCGTGAATCTACAATGAATATCTTATCGCTGTGGCGAGAAATGAGCTGTTTCAACTCGTTGCGGAATTCAGCTGTGTGGATGCCGCTGAGCACCTGCTGATTTATGATCACCAGATCCAGCGCGGGGAGCGCCTTCTCCAGCTTCTGAATCAGCCGCCTTGCGGTCTCTGTCTGGAGCTGATTGAAATTTCCGAAATCAATGCGGTTCTGTTCCTGGTTTTTCTCGATAGGCTTCGTGTAGACGTGCGTATCCCAGTTGTCCGTCTGAATGAGCAGCCCCTCGGTGTGAACCCCCATTTCATTGAGAATATCGGTCATCTCTTTGCCATACGGGTCACTCCCGACTACGCCAAAGGCGGATATCTCTGTGACACCCATTGTCCAGAGGTTGTTTACGACGTTAGCTGCGCCCCCGAGGGAGTACCACTGTCTCTTGACGGCACGTGTGGGCAGGTGGGTCTCAAGCGAAATCTCAGAAGCGCTCGGATCCTGCACAAAATATGCGTCCAGGCAAAAATCGCCGATGACGCCAATGTGAATCTTTGTGATCTTCTGAAGGAGGCCCTTCAATTCCTGGGGAGTCATTTCTTTCTCAGTATTTCCGTGGTATGTGACAGTGGAGAAGCTGCTGTGCCGGGACCATTATACCGAAACGGTATCGCATCCGCAACTGATGTAGACACACTGAAGCATGTGCTGGAGCCCCCTTGTTTCCGTTCGATCGAGGTTGTATATATATCAGTATCATTCTGTGGGATTACCCGTCGAAACAGCTGAAACTCATTTGTCGGATGATGATGATGAAACTTCTCTGGTTTGCTTTTGGCATTTGCATGATCTTGACACTAACCGCCGGGGATCTCCTCGCCCAACAGGAATTTGCGATGGACACGTTGAAATCCCTCGTGGGTCAGTGGAAAGGGGAATTGGAGTATCTCGACTCTCGGGACAACAGGACGCGGGTGGTACTCCGCACGGCCATGGATGCCCGCCTTTCCATGCTGGAGAATCAACTTATATTGAACTTCGTCCACCGGGATCCGGGGTACGAAGTCGAAAGCCTCCAGATCCTGTCGTTCGACGGTGAGACCAAAACGATTCTCTCGACGGGATTCGACAGCGGCAGGGCGCGAACGGAGGAATGGCGCATCGCTGGTTTCGTGAGCGACTCCTCAGGGATGCATCTGGTGCTCCTCACGTCGGGATACGATGATGGGAAGCCTGCCACGATACGACGACAGCTTCTCCTGAACGAGAACAGGCTTACAGTGCGGAAGGAGGTGCAGTACGAAGGGGAGGGATATTTCTTCCGCAATGAAGTACGGCTGGAGAGATGGGGCCAGTGAACGGCTACTCGGTGCCGCCTGCTGAACCGGATTCCCGCTTCTTGCTCCTCTCGATTGACTGCAGCGCCAGGTACCGCTCACCGAACTTCTTCAGATTCCCCATCTCAGTGTCGTATTGATCGTAGTGCCGCTCTTCGTCTGTGACGAGACTCTCAAAGATCTGCTTTGTCGCGGAATCAGCGTTGGCTGCGCTTTCGTTGGCCCAGATATTGTAATCTTTTGCGCTCAATTCTTCCATTTCCGCGGCACGTTTGAGCATCTGAGCTACGT
>JBATTW010000319.1:0-8105 GCA_049670805.1 Bacteroidota bacterium | reverse complement strand
GGTCGATGGGTGACACGGCGCGGCCCAATGTCTTTTCCGAAGAGCCGCGGCCCTTCTATGACTACTTCTATCAGAACTTTGCCCAGGTCACGAACCCACCGCTGGACTACCTGCGCGAAAAGAACATCACTGATCTCCGCGTCTTTCTGGGGAGAAAGCCGAACATCTTCTTTGCAAAAGATCTGATTCCGCTGGAGGAGGCCATTGAGCTGCCGGGACCTGTCCTGAGCCTGGGGCGTATGGCCTACCTGGAGTCTCTCCGTGCGAAGCGTCCCTCGGAGTCGCGAATCATCCCCCGGGTCTTTGACATCACATTCCCGAAAGAGACGGGCGTGGTGGGGCTAAAACCTCGCGTGGAAGAGATCGCCCACGATGTGTTGAGCGCGGTGGAGGAGGGGTGTTCTTTAATAGTCCTGACCGACAGGCATGCGAGTGAAGCCCATCCTCCCATTCCCTGCCTCCTTGCGTTGCGAGCTGTTGTTCATGCGCTCAACAACTCCGGGCTGCGTCTGAATGCATCGATTCTCATCGAATCAGCGGAGGTGCGGACGCCGCATCACGTTGCGGCGTTGATCGCGTTTGGTGCCTCGGCCGTCTGCCCGTCGCTGGCATGCTCAGTCGCCCGCCGGGGCAACTACAAAGGCTTTGACCGACTCTCACCTGACGACCGCGAGCGGAACCTCCTCAGCGCACTGGAATCAGGGTTGCTGAAGATCATGTCCAAGAGTGGCATCTCGGTTGTCCAGAGTTACCAGAGCTCCAAGCTCTTCACTGCGATCGGTCTGGGACCGGAGCTCATGGAAGACTTCTTTCCCGGAGACCCGACTCTGCTGGGGGGGATCGGTTTCGAGGAGCTTGCCGAAGATATTCTGTGGAAGACGAGTCTTGCAGGTGTCCCGGAACATGCCGACAGACTCCTCCACACCTATCAGTTCAAAGAGCAGAACCAGCTCCGGTCGGGTGAGAAGCACTCGCTTACCAACAGGCGAGCCCGTGCGGTACAGACGCTTGTCCGGAAGAGCCAGACTGACGAGGAGCGGGAGTCCGCGTACACCGAATACCTGCGGCTTGGTGAGGAGAGTGAGCCGATCAGCGTGAGGCATCTGCTTGATCTCCGCCCGACAGGCGAGTCTATCGATCTTTCGGCGGTGGAGAGTGTGAGGGAGATCTTGTCGCAATTCGGGGCGGGGGCCATGTCTTTTGGTGCGATCAGTGCGGAAGCGCAGCGGGACATCATTCGGGCGATGGAACGTATCGGGGGCCGGAGCAACAGCGGCGAAGGCGGGGAGAATCCCTTCTATTTTACTGAGGGTGTTACGGCATCCACAAAGCAGGTGGCTTCAGGCCGGTTTGGCGTGACAGCGGAATACCTGGTAGTTGGCAAAGAGATCCAGATCAAGATCGCCCAGGGAGCCAAGCCCGGTGAGGGGGGACAGCTGATGGGTGCCAAGGTGACGCGTGAGATCGCCAGGGCGCGTAACGCCCACCCCGGTGTGGACCTGATATCGCCACCTCCTCTTCACGATATCTATAGTATAGAGGATCTCAAGGAGCTGATCTACGAACTTCGACAGGTTCATCCTGGCGCGAGGATTAGCGTGAAGCTTGTGTCGGGTTCCTCAATCGGGACAGTTGCCGTGGGTGTTGTCAAGGCCGGTGCCGATATTATCTGCATTGCCGGAGGGGATGGGGGGACCGGAGCTGCCACACTCAGCTCCATGAAGCACGCGGGACTCCCCTGGGAGTTCGGCCTGATGGAGGTGCACCGGGCGCTTGTGGACAACAACCTCAGAAGCAGCGTAGAGCTCCGGACAGACGGGGGCCTGCTGACCGGAAAGGATGTGGTGATTGCCGCGATTCTGGGGGCACAGGGATTTGATTTTGGAAAGCTCGTCCTGGTTGCGCAGGGCTGCATCATGGCGCGCATCTGCGAGAAGAACACCTGCCCCACGGGAATTGCGACGCATGATCCAAAGTTCAAGGCGAAGTACAAGGGATCGGTGGAACAGATCGTGACGGTGTTGACCACTGTAGCCGAAGATGTACGGAAGCACCTTGCACTGATGGGTGTGCGGTCGCTCTCAGAACTGGTCGGACGTACGACACTCCTCGAGGTGAGTTCGCGGCACAGAGAGTTCGTGGAGCAGCGGAAGCTTGATCTGAGCTTTTTCCTCTTCCCCGTCCCTGTTGCCAGTTCTCCTGCATACAGGTTGACACCTGAGGGGGTCGGTCCACTCAATCAGCGGGTTGCTGACGATGTCATTGCGAAGCTCGAAGCTGGGAAAGACCGCATCGAGCTCTCCTATCCGATCTCCACCGGTGACCGGGCGGTACTTGCCACACTCTCGGGGAGGCTTGCCGAGCAGGTGGCCAGGCAGCGGGGAGGGGGCAACGTTGCTCCGGTCCATCCCCTGGATGGCAGGAGTACACAGATCACGTTCACCGGGAGTGCGGGGCAGGGATTCGCCGCGTTTCTGGAGCGGGGTCTGGAGGTGACGCTCTATGGAGAGGCGAACGACAGCGTCTGCAAATCGATGTCAGGCGGTACCGTGGTGGTCCGGCCGAAGGAGGGGGTCCCATACACGCTGGAAGAGAATGTCATCCTGGGTAACGGCGCATTGTATGGTGCAACGAGGGGAGAGCTGTTTGTTCACGGGTTCGCGGGTGACCGGTTTGCAGTTCGCAACAGTGGAGCGACCGCCGTTGTGGAGGGGGTTGGTCTGCACGCGTGTGAGTACATGACAGGAGGACGGGTTCTGATTCTGGGGAGAGTCTCTCACAACGTGGGGGCCGGCATGACGGGGGGTATCCTCTACATGCGGCGTGAGAACGTTCAGTTCGTCAATGAGAACTATCTGATCTCTACAGAGCTGGGCGAAGAGAACGAGCGGGAGCTTCTGGCCCTGTTGCGCAGGCACCGCGATCTTACGGGGAGCGCTTCTGCGGGAGGATTGACGGAACGGTGGGAATCAGAGCGGGGAGGTTTTGCGCTTTATCTACCCAAAGCCGCCCTGAAAGCGAGGGAGAATGCTGCACTGGTTCGTTGAGCTACCCCTTGCGGTTCGCCTTTACAGCTCTCAGGCCAAGGAAGAGGAGTGCCGCGCCCCCTCCGACCAGAAGAATCAGAATCTCATAGAGGCCGGTTGACACTTTCAACTCGGTGCCGGTAATCGCCGAGAGGACCCCGATGGATTGCAGGGCTGCGATACTTGCCACCAGCCCCACCAGAGTCAGAAGGCCGCCCAGGTAGACTGTCAGCCATGCCTCGAGCAACGGGACTCCCGGTCCTGGCTCAGGCGCGGGGATCCCCAACCGCTTGTACTCTTTTGCTGTCTCCTTTCGAAGCTTCCGATCCTGCCATTCCAGCAGTGCCGTGACCGCTAATGCCGCTATGAAGAAGACGATGACCATTTAGCGGCTCCCCTCGTCTTCACTGATCACACCGGAATATGCTTTCGCATCCCGTCGCAGCATCAGCCCCAGCATCACCAGTATGGGGATGAGGAGCAGCCCGAAGATCAGGAGCGGCAGGCCTTTCTCTCCCTGGGAGATGCCCGAAATCACCAGCCAGGCACCGAAAGCAAAGACCGGTAATCCAGCCACTCCCGTGACAAGCAGCCTCCACATGGGGGGGCGGTCCCGGGGCGGGCGGGGCGCCCGGTTCTCCTTCAGGTACTCCAGGGCCTCCCTGTGCTGCTTTTCCCGGCGGAAGTACTCCAGCACCCCGTAGAGGAGGACCACTATGGTGATCACTTCTATCATGGCCTGAGGGAATATACTGAACGTCTCCAAATATAGTAAGGAAGATTTTTTCGAAAATTTCTTCTGCAAAGTGAAAGAAAATCGCGCATCGAGGGCTCTAACTATGTAGGAGCTTGAATGTCAGTGTCGGACGGCGTAGAATCAAGCTTAAACAGCCCGGATATCCATCTTGTCCCCCACTGACCCGGGATTCAAGGAGATCGTCGACGTCTACGCGGATCGGGTCTACGCCCATGCGTTGCGAGTTCTTGGTGAACCGGATCTGGCCAAGGACGCGACGCAAGAGGTCTTCTTGCAGATCCTCAAGCATCTTCATCAGTTTCGTGGTGAGGCTACACTTGCGACATGGATCCACAGGATAACATTCCGGGTCTGTCGGAAACAAAGAAAAAAGAAGAGCGGGCCAACGCAGATCACCCCGATTGGCGTCGATGAGATCACGAGGTGGATGTCTGACCCGAACGCAAACCCTGAAGAGGTGTTTATCCGGAATGAGTCACGCAATCGGATCGCCGCTCTTATCTCCAGGCTGCCGCCGGTTCAGGCGTCTGCCATCACTCTTTATTACATGGAAGGGCTACGATATTCCGAGATCGGAGAGATTCTGGATGTACCGGCCGGGACCGTTGCCACGGCAATCCACAGGGGGCGGGAGAGGTTGCGTGAGATGATAACCGCACAATCCCAGAAGCCAGAATGAAGGAATGGTAATGAAGTGCACCGATTTCCGTGAAGACTACCAGAGTTTTCTGGACAGAACCGAACAGGGTGAACCCCCTGAGGGTCTGCGGTCGCACCTGAACCTGTGTCCAGGCTGCACGAGGTACGTTTCAGAGATGCGTGGCATTGATCAGGCCCTCCTGGCGATGCCCGAAGTGGAGATCCCGCCACAGCTCTTGACCTCTCTGGAACGGTTGCCGGAATCTCTTCGCGAAGCTCAAGAGCCGGACCCGGCCCTCCTCATTCTTCGTTACGTGGCTCTCGCCCTGTCTGCACTCGTCATCTGGATCGTGGGAAGGTTTGTGTCACAGGAAGCCCAGCTTCTGATCAACGGGCTCATCCTTGCGGCCGGTGCGTTTGCGTTCACAACCGGTTTGCTCAGACCCCTCTATCTGAATCCTCTCCCGGACTCGTAGATGACAAAGACGACAGACACGGGCATGCTTGTCGATCTGGCGCTCGGGAACCTCTCGCCTGAGGATTCTCTCCGGATTATGGAGGAGCTGGAGAACGACGAGGAAAGGTCGGAGCTGCTTGAGGTCATCCTTGGAATCCGTGACTGGCTGAGCCGCCATGCCTCCTGAGCTCGTCGGCACTCATCCCACCGTCCGGTGGCTGAAGAGAAAGATCCGTCTTCTGGGTCGAGACCGGACACCCCTGGTTCTTGTTGGAGAATCCGGGGTCGGCAAATCCCTGGTTGCCGCACACATTCATAGCCATGGGCCTTTCCGCGGTCGCCCCTTATCCTTGCTGGACATCGGGGTTCTGACTGAAGGGCAATACCGGTTGTATCTGCTTGGCGCTGACGGGCCGACAGCCACCATACCCCGAAAGAGCATCCTGGAACACCGGACAACCGTCCTCATCAAGCATATAGACGCGGCTCATCCGTATGTGCAGGCGTGGCTGGCCGAATCTCTTGCTTCCGGTCGCGTAGTGAGGGAGGGGGCCGGGGAACCCAGACTGCTTGTCTGCCGGCCGGTGTTTGCATTGCCTCTCCCACCCGGGGATTTGTCCGAAGCGGGGAGACTGGATGGTTCACTCTCCGCACTCCTCCAGAAGTACACAACGATTGAGATCCCGCCTCTAAACGAGCGCAGGGGAGATATTCCGGTTCTGGCAGGTGCGTTGCTCTCGTATTGCCTTGAAGCGACACTCGGGCACAAACTCACTGAGCGACCCTGGTCAGACAACATTGACGGTCTGAAGGCCTACCTCTGGAATCTCGTGGTGGCATCCCATTCTGAGGCGGAACGATCGCGTGAAAGGGAGGAACTTCAGAAGATGCTTCTGCTTGTGGAGGAGGGACGGCAATTCTCGTTGAAGGAGTCGCTGGCCCGGATTGAGGAGAGGATTATCGAGCGAGCGCTGGCACGCAGTGGCGGGAGGCAGGCAGAAGCTGCCAGGCTTCTGGGGCTGACGGACAGAACGATTCGGCGTCACATTTGTCGACGGGTGTAGGCGCCCGCATATTTCTTCTGGTTACTTCCAATTCGTAGGACGTACCAGTTTCCCTCCAGAGCCGAGCTCAATCTCCTCCGGGAAAACGGAACTGGTAAGGTGCCTTTCCCGGATCTTGTGATGGAAATCTGCTGTCTGTTGAAGTTCAACCGCTCGTTGCCCTGGCGGGACGACAACTCCAAATTCCTTGTTTGGGAACGTCCTTCTGGCTTCCTTGATTGCCGGGACGAGGTCACTGTCGGCCGAAACGATCAACGCAACGTCGAAAGCATCCTCGACTGCGAGTCTAAAGAGGTGTGTTGCGATATTCACATCGGTTTCTTTCTCCTCGTGAGCCGTGTAGACCTTTCGGCAGATTGCGCATTTGCGGTCTTTCTTCTTGAACTTACCGTATATCACCTGAACATCTTCTGTCTCGAGGGCCCGAATCAGCATCCTGTGCCGTGATACGCTGTCGGGAAGCCAGGTCGCCAGCGCTGTGAAATAATATACTCCCTCAAGCGTGTCCTTTGCCCTGCAGAACACGCTGGCAAGTTTCCTGTAGTTCAGCCACTTGTACCTGTCCCATCCCCTGCGATGCTTGATGGCGTGGTACACGTTGAAGCCATCAATGAGGGCAATTATTCTACTCACCTGGGGTGTCCTTCCAGAAAAGAAAAACCCGAGGGCTCGAAAGCACCTCGGGGCCAGAGAGACACGCGGTCTCAAAGGGATTACAATGCCAATATACTGAACCAGTGTGAAAAGTCAAGCGTTCCTCACTACTCAACGCCTATTCTGGCCCGTTTTGGTCCGCCATACACAAACCCGGCGCAAAAGCCTGTTTTGATTCCCCTGGGTCCGGTGCTATGATGGAAGCGGAGCCCCGGCTCCGCATTTGATCAACAACCGGACCCGATTCGACCGTGGGCGGAAAGCGCACATCAGGATTTCTGATAGCCGGACTTGTTACGGTTGTTAACCTCGTTGCCACTCCCGGCTGTAGTCAGCCCTCAGCCCTGGATCATCCCGATCTCCTGACAGACCTTCGCTTCTCACCCAGTGCGTTTGACTCATTCAGAGGAAACACACAGATCCGTTACCGCCTGGCCGTTCCAGCAACAGTCACGATTACCATTGTGAAAAACGACACGCTGGGGCGAGAGTATCTGGTGAAGACGATCTGGAGGGGTGGGAGAGAAACGAAGGGAAACCGCTCGCACGCGTGGCTCGGCGACACCGATCAGGGCTTCTTTGCGCCCGCGGGCGAGTACCTGGGAGTAATAACGATCGGCCGCCGGCGGTTTGAAGCCGGGGTCCGTGTCTACCACGAATAAAAGGAGGCTGCCATGAAAAGGTCCTCAATTCTCCATCGTTTTTCTGCGGGTTTTCGATTCTTACTGGTCCTCTTCCTCTTCACTGCACTCGCCGGCTGCGAATCGCAGCCTACCCAGCCAACGGCCACAAAGACGCCGCAGCAACTCCCTTTCGACCCAACGGGAGAGGACCTGCTGATTGATGCACTGGAGGAGCTGCACACGATAGCCGACTGGGCAGAGTCGAACGTCGGTTCGTTTGAGAATCCTCCCGGTTCCGGGCGCACTACAAAGCCCCTCCTGTTCAAATTGATGGCAGATACAGTCCTGATTTATGGTGAGGATGTTGGAGGGGTTGGTGCCGTTGTTACTGAACGCCACACATATCCCAAGGGGCTTCCGCTCATCTCCGTGAGGCGGACATATGGCGGGACCAGCGGGGAGACGGTTTCGGAGCTGAGCAGGTACATATCGCATCAGGATCTTGCCGATGACAGGCCTGAGCAGTACATCCGGACCGAAATCTATGGTCTATCCGACGGAAGGATCCTGACGCATGTTGAGCGGAACGGGCTGTTCGAGACCTACACGTTCCGCACACCCGTTATCACGCGAGATGTCTCGGCGGACGGCTCCGTGCAGGTGACGTCCCGGTACGGTGCTGGCACGGCGGTGGTCACGGAGGTGAGGAGTGGGGCTGGCGACCTGATCCGGCTCGCACGAAGCTACGGTGCGGCGGACGGGAGTGTCTATCGGCGTACTGAAAACTCGGATGGGACCTGGCGGACGGTGCGCGTTGTGGGGCAGGGGGACGGGAGCATCCTTCGGGAGATCACCGCGGGCCCTTGATGTAGAAAGGGGATGGGG
>JBATTW010000318.1:0-50209 GCA_049670805.1 Bacteroidota bacterium | reverse complement strand
GCGTAGCTCAGTTGGTAGAGCACTTCCTTGGTAAGGAAGAGGTCACCGGTTCAATCCCGGTCGCAAGCTCCAGCTGTGGATCATACGTTACAAAGTCCAGGAAAGAATTGCCGTGAGAGACATTATCACACTCGAGTGCACCGACTGCAAGCGCAGGAACTACTCCGCCACGAAGAACAAGAAGAAGCACACCGGCCGGGTTGAGCACAAGAAGTACTGTCGATGGTGCGGGAAGCACACCGTGCACAAGGAGACACGCTAGGAGGAGAGCGGCATCCGTTGTGGTCTCCCTGTCCCTCCCCGGAAGCGCACTCATGAATAGCGAACGTGAGTAGCTCAATTGGCTAGAGCAGCGGTCTCCAAAACCGCAGGTTGGGGGTTCGAGTCCCTCCTCACGTGCAGAAGAAGTATCGGCCCGGTGGGGTTGGCACCGGGGTAAAGTTTCCAGATAACCGAAGTGGTTACCGAATGAAGGAAAAGATCATTGGCTTCTTCACCGACGTGGTGAAGGAGATGAACAAGGTCACGTGGCCGAAGAAAGAGGAGTTGCGGGAGTCGACAATTGTCGTTCTCGTCGTGTGTATCGTCATTGCCGCATTCGTGTACGCCGTTGATATGGTTGTGAGCGAATTGCTGCACCAGATCCTGTAGTAGGGAGCGGAGGGTTTGTTGGAAAAGAAATGGTATGTGGTCCGGACGTACTCGGGCCATGAGAACAAGGTCAAGGCCTACATCGAGAACGAGGTTGCCCAGGCCGGTCTTTCTGAGCATGTAACGTCGGTTGTTGTCCCTTCCGAGAAGGTCTTCGAGGTGAAGGACGGGAAGAAGAAGAGCAAGACGAGGACATTCTTTCCCGGTTACATCCTCGTCGAGGCAATCCTGGACAAGAACACCACCCACATCATCCTGAACACTCCATCGGTCATCAGTTTTGTGGGTCCCAAGAACGCTCCTGCCCCGCTTCAACCAACGGAGGTTCGACGGCTCATCGGGAAGATCGAGGAAAGACGGGATGTCGAGGTGATCGAGGTTCCGTTTAAGACCGGGGATGCCGTGAAAGTGACGGACGGACCCTTTAACAACTTCTCCGCCTTTGTCCAGGAGGTCAACGAGGAGAAGATGAAGCTGAAGGTGATGGTCTCGATATTTGGGAGGAAGACACCTGTGGAGCTGGACTTCAGCCAGGTGGAACTTGAAAAATAAGACGGTGTTGATCAACTGAGAGTGACAGAGACATGAAGAAGATCGCAGGGTATATCAAACTCCAGATTCCGGCCGGGCAGGCAAATCCTGCTCCGCCGGTTGGCCCCGCCCTCGGGCAGAAGGGTGTCAACATCATGGAGTTCTGCAAGCAGTTTAATGCGCGCACGCAGAAACAGGCGGGTCTGGTGATCCCGGTCGTGATTACCGTTTTCGCGGACAAGTCGTTCACGTTCATCACGAAGACCCCCCCAGCAGCGGTGCTTCTCGTCAAAGCCGCCAAACTCGAGAAAGGTTCTGGAGAGCCCAACAGAATTAAGGTGGGTTCGGTGACGAAGGAACAGGTGCGTGAGATCGCGGAAAAGAAGATGCCGGATCTCAACGCGAATGATATCGATGCCGCAATGCGGATGGTTGCCGGAACCGCTCGAAGTATGGGCATTGTGGTTGTGGAGTAGTACAAACAGTAGATGTGGGAGTCCCGAGTGGACGTCGGAACCACAGAAAGGAACGGGAGATGAAGAGTAGCAAGAGGTACAAGGAATCAGCTTCGAAACTGGACGTAAAGAAGAGTCACACGATTGATGAAGCTGTCTCCGCCGTCAAAGAGATGGCCACGGCGAAGTTTGTCGAATCGATGGACGTTGCGGTCCGGCTCGGGGTTGATCCGAAGAAAGCGGATCAGGCGGTACGCGGAACAGTCTCCCTTCCGAACGGGATCGGGAAGGAGGTCCGCGTTCTTGTCCTGACGAAGCCACCGCGTGACGAGGAAGCCAAGGCGGCGGGGGCCGACCATGCCGGCCTGGCTGACTACATCCAGCAGATCCAGGGTGGCTGGTCAGACGTGGATGTTGTGATAGCGACGCCCGATGTGATGGGTGAGGTGGGGAAGCTGGGAAAGATCCTCGGGCCTCGTGGTCTTATGCCGAATCCAAAGAGTGGAACGGTGACGAACGACGTCGCCAAGGCGGTAACAGAAGTCAAGGCCGGCAAGATCGAATTCCGAGTTGACAAGGCGGGAATCGTGCACGCCAGCGTGGGGAAAGTCGATTTCGAGAACAGCAAGCTGGTAGAGAACATTCAGGCGTTCCTGTCGACGGTAGTTCGCCTCAAGCCTACCACGGCGAAGGGAACCTATATAAAGAGTATCAATCTCTCCAGCACCATGGGTCCTGGAGTGAACATCGACCGTAACCAGGTCGCGGCTCATTGAGGATTTACGCACTCACAATTCATCGGTTCTGTGTCTATTGCCCGGCAGGGAGCGTTTCCTGACCGAGGGCTTCTCTCTAGACACACCATGCATATGTAGGAGGTTGAGCAGGGGCATGAAACGTTCGGAAAAAGAGGAGATCATCGCGGAGATGGCCGAGACTGTTGGCCGGGCTCGGGGTTTGTTCTTCACCGATTTCACGGGGCTGACGGTGGAACAGGCGACGGAATTGCGTCGAGAGTTCCGTAAATCGGGCGTCCAGTACCGGGTGGTGAAGAACACGCTGATTCAGAAGGCCCTGGAAAACGTCGGCGGTTTTGACAAGATGGCGGAAAAGCTCGTCGGTGCCACCGGTGTGGCGTTTGCCTTCGACGATCCAGTGTCGCCGGCGAAGATAATCAAGCAGTTTTCCTCGAAGCACAAGAAGCTGTCACTCAAGGCCTGTGTGCTCGAGAATGAACTCTTCGATGGATCCCGGTTGGATGAGCTTGCCAGTCTTCCAACACGAGATGAGCTGATGGGAGCCATCGTGTGGGGTATTCAGTCTCCCCTCGGGGGTGTTCCCAACGTGATCCAGTCAGTTCTCCGTGATCTTGTCAGTGTTGTCAGCGAGATCGAGAAGAAGAAAGCTGCATAGCGAATCACGCAACCAAGAGATTCTGAAAAACAAAAGGAGAATCACCACATGTCTGCAGTTGCCGAGATCGTTGAGAAAATCGAGAAGCTGTCGCTTCTCGAAGCTGTCGAGCTGAAGAAGGCCCTCGAAGAGAAGTTTGATGTCAGTGCTTCGGCCCCCGTGATGATGACCGGACCGATGCAGGCTGCGGCCGGACCGGCTCCGGCGGTCGAGGAGAAAACCGAATTCACTGTCGAGTTGAAAACGGTCGGCGCCCAGAAGATCAACGTGATCAAAGTTGTCCGGGCCGCAACAGGGCTTGGCCTCAAAGAGGCGAAGGACCTCGTCGATGGCGCACCCAAAGCTGTGAAGGAGGATATCCCCAAAGACGAGGCCGAAAAACTGAAGAAGGAACTCGAAGAAGCAGGCGCTACGGTTGAACTGAAGTAGCCAGGGCCACCGGTTGCCGGGGGGCTGCTGTGCAAGCGGCCCCTCTGTAACGAAGGGCTATTCTTCAACAATTTCTTCAGACAAGCGTATGCACAAGACGGATTCGCACGGGCCGCATCTCGAGGGCTTTCCGTCTTGTTTATTGTGGAGGCGGGGATGGGCGCTGCGGGGAGCAGAGGGGGCCGTTCTTCGGTCTCCACACGCGCACGGGGATTTCCCGGTCCGTTCCGCCAGCCACGCACCGACCAGATGAGCGGCATCCGTGAAACCGTCCCGGGAAGGGAGGGCACGCGGAGAGTGAAAGACGATCTGATGATCCAATTACAAGCCAAGGAGTGGATCTGTTGAAGAACCAATCTGGGAAGCGAATCTCGTTCGGGCGAATCCCTGAGATCGTTGAACCGCCGGACCTCTTGAACGTTCAGCTTGAATCCTGGGAGAACTTTCTGCAGATGGGACAGTCGCCGAGTCGCCGGAAGACCAAGGGACTGCAGGCTGTCTTCAAGATGAATTTCCCGGTTACCGACGCCAGGGAAAACTTCCTACTGGAATTCGTCGAGTACTACGTCGAGAAGCCAAAGTACTCCGTGGCGGAATGCGAAGAGCGCGGACTGACGTATGCGGTTCCCATCAAGGCAAAGCTCCGCCTGTCGCAGAAAGCGGAGGACGGGAAATCCTACATCAACACCATTGAGCAGGATGTCTATCTCGGAAACCTTCCGACGATGACCCACAGGGGAACCTTCATCATCAACGGGGCCGAGCGGGTGGTTGTGAGCCAGCTCCATAGGTCGCCGGGTGTCTTCTTTGGAGAGTCGATTCATCCCAACGGAACACCCATCTACTCCGCGAGGATCATCCCCTTCCGCGGATCGTGGGTGGAGTTCTCGACGGATATCAACAACGTGATGTACGTCTACATCGACAGGAAGAAGAAGTTTCCAGTGACGACCCTGCTTCGGGCCCTGGGCTACTCTTCCGACGATGAAATTCTCGAGCTGTTCGGTCTGGTAGAGGAAGTGGAGATCAACAAAGCCAGTCTAAAAGAGTACGCGGGCCGGATCATCTGCAGCGATGTGGTGGACAGGAAGACGGGGGAAATCTTCATCAACAAGGATTCCGTCTTGACCGAGGATCACATCAAGAGGATCAAGAAATCCAGCATCAAGAAGGTCCGGTTTCTCTCGCAGCTGGGGAGTGAGGAATCCGTCATCGCGAAGACCATCGCAAAGGACGCTGTCCGCTCCGAGGAAGACGCGCTGACGGCCATATATAAACAGCTTCGTTCGGGGGAGGCGCCCGACCTCGAAACGGCGAAGACGCTGATAGACAGGCTCTTCTTCAACGAGAAGCGATATGACCTGGGAGATGTGGGTCGTTACAGGATGAACAGCAAGCTGGGTCTGGAGATTCCCAGATCGACGACAACGTTGACCAAGCAGGACATCATCGCCATCATCAACTATCTCATCGAGCTCCAGCAGAAGAAGCGGGCTGTCGATGACATCGACCACCTGGGAAACCGCCGCGTTCGCACGGTCGGGGAGCAGATATCCCAGCAATTCAATATCGGTCTGGCGAGGATGGCCCGGACGATCCGCGAGCGGATGAACATTCGGGACAACGAAAACCTGACCCCTCAGGACATGGTCAACGCCCGGACCATTACGAGTGTCATCAACGCATTCTTCGGAACCAACCCTCTTTCACAGTTCATGGACCAGACCAATCCGCTTGCCGAGCTGACAAACAAACGGCGGATGTCCGCTCTGGGTCCCGGCGGATTGACACGGGAGCGTGCCGGTTTCGAGGTCCGCGATGTTCACTACACACACTACGGGAGACTCTGCCCGATCGAAACTCCCGAGGGTCCGAACATTGGCCTTATCTCCTCGCTCTGTGTTCATGCCCGTGTGAACGAATTTGGTTTCATCGAGACCCCGTACCGAAAAGCCAAGAATGGTCGGGTCTCCGACGAGATCGAGTTCCTCACCGCGGAGCAGGAAGACATCTACACCATCGCCCAGGCGAACGCGACTCTTGATGCGAAGAACCACTTTGAACATGACCGCGTCAAGGCGCGCTACCAGGGGGAATTCCCGGTCGCGAAGCCGGACGAGATCCAGTATATGGACGTTGCCCCCAACCAGATCGTGAGCGCTGCCGCCGGGCTCATTCCGTTTCTTGAGCACGACGACGCGAACCGGGCACTCATGGGGTCGAACATGCAGCGTCAGGCCGTTCCGCTTCTGCGGCCCGCAGCTCCCTTTGTCGGGACGGGTCTCGAGGGGAGGATCGCCCGGGATGCCCGTGCTCTCATCGTTGCCGAGCGGAACGGGACCGTTGACTACGTCGACGCGCAGAAGATCGTCGTGGAATACGACATCGACGAAGCGAGCACGGAAGCCATGATATCGTTCGAGGACATGCGGCGGGTCGAATACAAGCTGACAAAGTTTTTCCGCACGAACCAGGACACCTGCATCAATCAGCGGGCGATTGTCAAGCCTGGCGATCGTGTGCGAAAAGGCGATGTGCTGGCTGACGGCGCGGCAACCGAAGGTGGCGAGCTTGCGCTGGGTCGAAACATCGTTGTCGCCTTCATGCCCTGGCACGGGTTCAACTTTGAAGATGCCATCGTCGTCAGCGAACGTCTCGAATCCGACGACGAGTTCACGTCCCTGCACATCGAGGAATTCGAGCTTCAGGTGCGGGACACGAAGCGCGGCGAAGAGGAGCTCACACGGGAGATTCCGAACGTCAGCGAGGACGCCACAAAGGACCTGGACGAGAACGGCATCGTACGGGTCGGTGCGGAAGTCGTGGAGGGCGATATCCTCATCGGAAAGATTACTCCCAAGGGAGAATCCGATCCAACGCCGGAGGAGAAACTTCTGAAAGCCATCTTTGGCGAGAAGGCGGGTGATGTCAAAGACGCCTCGCTCAAGGCCCCTCCGGGAATGAAGGGGGTTGTCATCGGGACACGTCTCTTCAGCAGGAAGAGGAAGGACGCGGAATCGAAGAAAGAGGACAAACGACGAAGTGACGCTCTCGACAGAAGGCGTCGTAAGACCCTATCCGAGCTGCGCGAGAGCCTTGCGAAGAAGCTAGGGGTCCTTCTGGAGGGGGAGAAATCGGTCGGCATCCGGGACACGGACGGGAACATGGTGTATCGCAGCGGGACGCAGTTCAGACTCGAGACATTCCACTCAAACGAGAGTATCGAGACTCTGGACTACGATTCTGAATGGGTTGAAGATAGGCGAAAGAACAATCTCGTCAACAAGATCTTCTCGAACTACTTCAACAAACTGAGCAGCATAGAAGACGAATTCAAGCACGAGAAGAACAAGATCCAGCTCGGCGACGAGCTGCCGCCAGGTGTGGTCCAGCTGGCGAAGGTCTACGTTTCCAAGAAGCGGAAGCTCTCCGTCGGGGACAAGATGGCGGGTCGGCACGGAAACAAAGGCGTTGTTTCCCGCGTGGTGCCGGCTGCCGATATGCCGTTTTTGCCCGATGGGACCCCCGTGGACATCGTTCTGAATCCGCTTGGTGTGCCATCCAGAATGAACCTGGGCCAGCTCTTCGAGACGGCTCTTGGATGGGCGGCCCGCGTCCTCGGGACGAAGTACGCCTCGCCGATATTTGACGGGGCACGGTGGGAGGATGTCCAGGAAGAGTTGCGGAAGGCCGCAATCAGTACGAGTTCGCGCAGCGTTCTTTATGACGGGCGAACGGGGGAGAGATTCGACCAGGAGGTCACCGTCGGGGTAATCTATATGATGAAGCTCTCACACCTTGTCGATGACAAGATCCACGCTCGATCCATCGGCCCGTACTCTCTCATCACCCAGCAACCGCTCGGGGGCAAGGCCCAGTTTGGCGGACAGCGTTTCGGTGAGATGGAGGTCTGGGCGCTCGAGGGATACGGTGCGTCTCACGTTCTGCAGGAGATCCTCACCGTGAAGAGCGATGACGTTGCGGGGCGGGCTAAAGTGTACGAGGCGATTGTCAAGGGAGAAAGCCTGCCCGAGGCAAATGTTCCCGAATCGTTCAACGTCCTGATCAGGGAGCTGATGGGCCTCGGCCTCGAGGTGAAGCTAGACTAGGATGGTGCGGCCCCGCCCCGGTGGGCGGGCGCCGATCCAACGCATACAGGTTTGGAGGGCTACAATGCCATTGATGCATCACGATAGAGAATCGCGAAAAAACTTCACAAAGATCACGATCAGTCTCGCGTCGTCCGACATGATTCTTCAGAGATCGCACGGCGAAGTGACCAAGCCGGAGACAATCAACTATCGCTCCTTCCGGCCGGAAAAGGACGGGCTTTTCTGCGAAAAGATTTTTGGGCCGGTCCGCGACTGGGAATGCCACTGCGGGAAATACAAGCGCATTCGTTACCGCGGAATCATCTGTGATCGTTGCGGGGTCGAGGTGACCCAGAAGAGCGTCCGCCGTGAACGAATGGGGCACATCGCTCTGGCCGTGCCGGTCGTTCACATATGGTACTTCCGTTCGCTTCCCTCCAAGATCGGTTATCTCCTCGGCGTGACGACCAAGGATCTCGAGAAGATCATCTACTATGAATCGTACGTGGTCGTCAATCCCGGCACCACGGGGCTCCAGAGGAGGGATCTCATTTCCGAGGAGCAGTACTACGAGATCCTCGCCTCGTTGCCGGAGAACAACGACCAGCTCGAGCCCGGGGACAAGCGTCGGTTCGTTGCCCAGATAGGCGGCGACGCGGTCAAGAGCCTCCTGAAACAGGTGGACATCCCGACGCTTGGAGCGGAGCTGCGAGCCCAGATCATGGAGGAAACCTCGGTACAAAAGAAGCAGGAAGCCCTGAAGCGCCTCCGGGTGGTCGAAGCATTCCGCGAGCGGGATGACGGTCCAGTCAACAAGCCGGAGTGGATGGTAATGGACATCATTCCCGTGATTCCTCCCGAGTTGCGTCCCCTGGTGCCGCTCGAGGGCGGGCGGTTTGCCACATCGGATCTCAACGACCTGTACCGACGGGTGATCATCCGGAACAACCGTCTGAAGAGACTTATCGATATCAAGGCGCCGGACGTCATTCTCCGGAATGAAAAACGGATGTTGCAGGAGGCTGTTGATTCACTCTTTGATAACTCGCGCCGCGTCAACGCGGTCCGGAGTGATAACAATCGAGCATTGAAGTCCCTCTCGGACATGCTCAAAGGGAAGCAGGGCCGGTTCCGCCAGAACCTGCTCGGGAAACGCGTGGACTACTCTGGCCGTTCGGTCATCGTGGTGGGTCCCGAGCTCCAGCTGCACCAGTGCGGCATCCCGAAAGACATGGCCGTGGAGCTGTTCAAGCCCTTTATCATCCGGAAGCTTATCGAGCGGGGCATTGTCAAGACAGTCAAGAGCGCCAAGAAGGTTGTCGACAAGAAAGGTCCCGAAGTGTGGGAGATCCTGGAGGGGGTCATCGACGGGCACCCGATCTTGCTGAACCGCGCCCCCACGTTGCACCGCCTCGGCATCCAGGCTTTCCAGCCTGTTCTGGTCGAGGGTAAGGCAGTGCGCATCCATCCGATGGTTTGCACGGCCTTCAACGCGGATTTCGACGGGGACCAGATGGCGGTTCACGTTCCGCTCTCCTTTGACGCGCAGCTCGAGGCACGTGTCCTTATGCTCTCGAGCCACAATGTTCTCTCCCCTGCAAACGGTGCTCCCATCGTGACTCCGACGCAGGATCAGGTTCTGGGGTGCTACTACCTGACCAAGTCGAAGCCCGGTGATCTCGGAGAAGGCATGGCGTTCTCCTCGACGGACGAGGTGATCATTGCGTACAACTACGGGAAGGTTGGTCTGCATGCCCGCGTCAAAGTGCGGATCAAGGGCGAGATGATCGAAACCACCGCCGGCAGGGTAGTCTTCAACGAGATCGTTCCTGACGAGATCGGGTTCTTCAACGAGTTGCTGAGCAAGAAACGGCTCGTCCAGATCATCGGGATTGCATTCCGGCGGGTGGGTAACCTGAAGACGGCGGAGTTCCTGGACAAGCTGAAGGACATCGGTTTCCACTACGCGACGGCAGGAGGGCTGTCCGTGTCCATCGACGATGTCGTGATCCCCGAGGACAAGGAGGAAATCATCTCCAAAGCCCAGAAAAATGTCGATGAGGTGGAAAACCAGTACGCGCGCGGCTTCATCACCCGCGGGGAGCGGTACAACAAGGTCATTGATATCTGGACCCGCGGGACCACAAAGGTGGCCGAGAGCCTTTTTGATTCGCTGCAACATTCCCGGGAAGGATTCAACTCGCTCTATATGATGGTGGACTCGGGGGCTCGCGGATCGAAGGAGCAGGTGCGACAGCTTGCCGGCATGCGGGGTCTCATGGCAAAGCCGCAGAAGAGCCTTTCAGGAGCCACCGGTGAACTGATCGAGAACCCGATCATTGCCAATTTCCGCGAGGGTCTTTCTATTCTGGAGTATTTCATTTCCACGCACGGAGCGAGGAAGGGTCTGGCCGACACGGCGCTCAAGACGGCCGACGCGGGGTACCTCACCAGGCGCCTGGTGGATGTTGCTCAGGATGCGATTGTGACCACACGGGATTGTGGTACCATCCGCGGCGTCGTGACGGGTGCGCTGAAAGAGGGGGAGGACATCAAGGAGCCGCTCTCGGAGAGGATTCTGGGTCGAGTGACGGTTCACGACGTGGCAGACCCGATCAGCGGGGAGGTCATCGTCGAGGCTGGTGAAGTCATCGGTGAGGAGACGGCTGAGAGCATCGCCGAGACGTCCATCGAGACTGTCGAGATCCGGTCCGCGCTCACCTGCGAGGCAAAGCGCGGCGTGTGTGCTCTCTGCTACGGGCGCAACCTCACGACGGGCAAACTCATTCAGCCCGGTGAAGCGGTCGGTATCATCGCCGCACAATCCATCGGGGAGCCGGGCACGCAGCTGACGCTTCGTACGTTCCACACCGGCGGGACCGCGAGTTTGATCGCGTCACAATCACAGGTTCAGTCCAAGTTCGACGGGAAGCTCGTGTATGATGGCGTCAAGATGATCGAGGTAAAGGACGATTTCGAGACACGTATCATCGTCTCGGGCAGGAGCGGGATCGTCAATGTCCTTGATCAGGATAACCGCATGCTGGCCAAGTATGACGTTCCGTACGGGGCCATGATGCTGGTGAAGGATGGTGAGTTAGTCGCCCGGGGCGAAATCATCTACGAGTGGGATCCCTACAATGCCGTGATCATAGCAGACCACGACGGTGAGATCCGGTATCACGACCTGCGCGATAACGTGACCTACCGTGAGATCGACGATGAGCAGACCGGCCACATTCAGAAGGTCGTCATCGATTCGCGGGACCGATCGCTGGCGCCGTCGCTGATTATTGCCGACAAGAAGGGAAAGAAACTCAGTAGCTACATCATTCCGACCCGCGCGCACCTTGTGATAAACGACGGCCAGCGGGTGGCGGCGGGAACTGTCCTGGTTCGTATTCCCAGGGCCATCGGGAAGACCCGCGATATCACCGGAGGTTTGCCGCGTGTGACCGAGTTGTTCGAGGCCCGGACCCCGACCGATCCGGCCATCGTGTCGGAGATCGACGGAACGGTCTCGTTTGGAGCGCAGAAGAGGGGCGCGCGGGAAGTCCTCGTGACCAGTCACGACGGGAAGGATGTTCGAAAGTACCCCGTCCCCCTCGGAAAGCATGTCCTTGTCCAGGACGGCGATGTGGTGCGGGCCGGTGATAGCCTCTCGGACGGCGCAATCGATCCGCATGACGTTCTCAGCATCAAGGGCGTCGGGGCGGTTCAGGAGTACCTGGTCAACGAGATTCAGGAGGTGTACCGGATTCAGGGGGTTAAAATCAACGACAAGCACATCGAGATCATTGTTCGTCAGATGATGCAGAAGGTGCGGGTTGCGGATTCGGGAGACACGAAGTTCCTGGAAGGAGACCATGTGGACAAGCTGAGATTCGAGGAGGAGAACGAAGGCCTCCGCGACAAAGTGATTATTGTCAACAAGGGCGATGCGAAATTCAAGAATGGCCAGGTCGTGGTGAAGAAGAAGGCACGCGAGAGCAACGGAGATCTGCGGCGCCGCAGCAAGAAGGTAGCCGAGTACCGGGACGCCGAGCCCGCGACATCAGAGCCGGTCCTGCTGGGGATTACATCGGCTGCCCTGTCGACGGACAGCTTCATCTCCGCGGCCTCGTTCCAGGAGACCACAAAGGTCCTCACCGACGCCGCGATCGGGGGGAAGGTGGACAATCTGCTTGGCCTGAAGGAGAACGTGATCATGGGCCACCTCATCCCGGCGGGGACGGGTCTGAAGCATTTCAAGGATATCCTTGTAAGCCGGGCTGGCGTGGCTGCAGAAGAGCCGGAAACAGGGGAGGTGGCAGAGGAGGCGGCGGAAAAAGTAGTCGGTTCTTGACAAAAAGTGGACTTTTTCATACCTTGTGAAGCTCTTTCGTTATCAATTGAACTGAGCACTATTCTGGAGCAGATGTGCCGACGATCAATCAGCTTGTTAGAAAAGGCAGACGCAGTGCCACGTGGAAAAGCAAGGCTCCCGCGATGGGGGGGAATCCCCAGAAGCGAGGCGTGTGCACGCGTGTTTACACAACCACGCCAAAAAAACCAAATTCGGCACTGCGGAAAGTTGCCCGTGTTCGGCTGATAAACGGCATCGAGGTAACGGCCTATATCCCGGGCGAGGGGCACAATCTGCAGGAGCACTCCATCGTCATGATCCGGGGAGGCCGGGTCAAGGACCTGCCCGGTGTCCGCTACCACATCATTCGTGGGGTGCTTGACACCGCAGGTGTAGCCGAAAGAAAGCAGGGACGTTCAAAGTATGGTGCGAAGAAACCCAAGTAAGGCATGAGAAAGAAACGCGCTACCCAGCGGCTCCGTGGGCCGGACCCAAAACACGACGACGTGATGGTTTCTCTGTTCATCAACAACATCATGAAACGGGGAAAGAAGCACACGGCGCGTCGCATTCTCTATGATTCTCTCTCGATTATAGAGGAGCGGACGAAATCCAACGGCCTCGAGGTGTTCAAGAAAGCCGTGAGCAATACCAGACCCGTGCTCGAAGTGAAAGCGCGGCGGGTCGGAGGGGCGACCTACCAGGTCCCGACGGAGGTCCGCCACGAGCGGAGCACGGCGCTTGCCATCCGTTGGTTGATCGGTTACGCAACCAGCAGGAGGGACAAGTCAATGGCGCACAAACTTGCCGCCGAGTTCATCGCTGCCTCCAACGGTGAGGGGAGCGCAATAAAGAAGAAGGAAGATACACACAGAATGGCGGAAGCCAACAAGGCATTCGCGCACTTCAAGTGGTAAGAGGGGAACTGTAGATCGACCATGGCGCGGCAATATCCACTCGAACGTACCCGGAACATCGGCATCAGTGCACACATTGACGCCGGGAAAACCACGACGACCGAACGGATACTCTTTTATACCGGTGTGGTCCACCGTATGGGAGAGGTACATGACGGCGCGGCGACCATGGACTGGATGGATCAGGAGAAGGAGCGGGGGATCACGATTACCTCTGCTGCCACAACCTGCTTCTGGAACAACCACAGGGTCAATATCATCGACACACCGGGACACGTCGACTTCACGGCCGAAGTGGAGCGTTCGCTCCGGGTTCTTGACGGTGCCGTTGCACTCTTTTGTGCGGTTGGCGGGGTGGAGCCTCAGTCCGAAACCGTCTGGCGTCAGATGGACAAATACGGCGTCCCGCGCGTGGCATTTGTCAACAAGATGGACCGTGTCGGAGCTGATTTTCTGGGTGTCGTCAATATGATAAAAGAGCGGCTCGGTGCCAATGCTGTCCCCATCCAGCTGCCGGTCGGCGAGGGTGACCTCTTTGCGGGTATCATCGATCTCGTGACGATGAAGGCACGGATGTACAGGGAGTCGACCCTGGGGGTCGAGTGGGACGAGATCGATATTCCTCACGACATGGAAGCTACCGCCCAGGTGTACCGCACGAAAATGCTCGAGGCGGTCTCCGACGAGGATGATACGCTGCTCGAGAAGTATCTGGAGGGGAAGGAGATCACACCGGACGAGATATCAAACGTGCTCCGGCGGTCCTGTCTGAAGGTGAACATCATCCCCGTTCTCTGCGGCTCGTCGTTCAAGAACAAGGGTGTGCAGATGCTCCTGGACGATGTGGTGAAGTACCTTCCCTCTCCGTTGGATCTCAATGGCGGCGTTGTCGGAGGGCATCACATCAACATGACGGATCACGTGACGCGAAAGGTGGACGACAAGGAGAAATTTGCCGCGCTTGCTTTCAAGATCGTGACCGATCCGTACGTCGGGAAACTGACCTACTTCCGTGTGTATTCCGGGACGTTGAAATCGGGTTCATACATTTACAACTCCGCCACGGGAAAGAAGGAACGAATCAGCCGGATTCTCCGCATGCATGCGAACACGCGTGAGGACGTCTTGAAAGCCTACACCGGGGACATCGTTGCGGCGGTGGGGCTAAAGCACACCCGGACGGGAGACACACTCTCCGACGAGGACGATCCGATCATTCTGGAGAAGATGACGTTCCCGGATCCGGTGATCCACGTCGCGATCGAGCCCAAAACGAAGGCTGACCAGGATAAGCTTTCCGAGGCGCTCAGAAAGCTCTCGGAGGAGGATCCAACCCTGCGCGTCTCGGCGAACGAAGAGACCGGTCAGAACATCATCAGCGGGATGGGTGAGCTGCATTTGGAAATCATCATCGACAGGATGAAACGCGAGTTTCGTGTTGAAGCCAACATCGGCAAGCCTCAGGTGGCGTACAAGGAGACCATCCGCAAGAAGGTCACGTCAGAGGGCAAGTTCGTGCGACAGTCCGGCGGCCGGGGCCAGTTTGGTCATGTCTGGATCGAAGTGGAGCCGAATGAAAAAGGGAAGGGATTTGAGTTCGAGAATTCCATCATCGGCGGCGTGGTGCCCAGGGAGTACATTCGACCCGTGGAGCAGGGGATCGCCGAGGCGATGAGAAACGGTGTGCTGGCAGGCTACCCGATGGAAGACGTGAAGGTGAAGCTCTACGACGGTTCCTTTCATCCGGTGGATTCATCGGAAATGGCATTCAAGGTCGCTGGCTCAATGGCGTTCAAGGATGCCGCGAGGAAAGCCGATCCGGTTATCCTCGAGCCGGTCATGGAGGTGGAAGTGGTGACTCCCGAGGAGTACATGGGAGATGTGATGGGGGATTTGAACTCCCGGCGGGGAAGGATCTCGGGTATGACTCCGCGGAAGGATGCCCAGGTTATCAAGGCATCTGTGCCCCTGTCGGAGATGTTCGGCTACTCGACCATTCTTCGCTCCATGACACAGGGGCGGGCGATCTACTCGATGGAGATCTCTCATTACGACGAAACACCAAAAAGTGTCTCAGATCAGATCATCGAAAAAATCAGGGGCAAAGAAGCCGTTGGCGCGTAGCCCCGGACGAATGTAACACTGTATCCCCGACTATTCAGGAGGAGAAAAAACAATGGCGAAAGAGAAGTTTCTACGTGACAAGCCACACATAAACATCGGGACCATCGGTCACGTTGATCATGGAAAGACGACGCTTACTGCGGCGATTACCATGCTCCTGGCGAAGAAGGGTTTGTCAACAGTGCGGACGTTCGATAGCATCGACAACGCTCCCGAGGAGCGTGAGCGTGGCATTACCATTGCCACCGCCCATGTCGAGTACTCCACGGACAAGCGTCACTATGCGCACGTGGACTGTCCGGGCCACGCCGACTACGTGAAGAACATGATCACGGGTGCAGCCCAGATGGACGGCGCGATCCTCGTCGTGGCCGCCACCGACGGACCGATGCCTCAGACGCGTGAGCACATCCTGCTGGCCCGCCAGGTCGGCGTGCCCCGGATCGTGGTCTTTATGAACAAGGTGGATGCGGTCGACGACGCTGAACTTCTGGACCTCGTGGAGCTCGAGCTTCGTGACCTGCTCAAGAAATATGAATTTCCGGGTGATGACATTCCGATCATCCGCGGGAGCGCACTGAAGGCAATGGAGGCTGCGTCGAAGGAGGAAATGAGCCCGGATGATCCGGTGTTCAAGCCGATTTTTGAATTGATGGACGCCGTGGACGATTACTTCCCGGTTCCGCAGCGTGATGTCGACAAGCCGTTTCTGATGCCTGTGGAGGACGTGTTCTCGATTACCGGGCGCGGAACCGTCGGGACCGGCCGGGTTGAACGCGGACAGGCGAAAGTCGGCGACGAAGTGGAGGTCATCGGCCTCGGTGCACATGTCAAGACCGTTATCACCGGGGCGGAGATGTTCCGGAAGGAGCTTGATGAGGTGCAGGCCGGAGACAACGCCGGTCTCCTGCTCCGAGGAGTTGACAAGAATCAGCTGGAGCGCGGGATGGTCGTGGCAAAGCCGGGCTCGATCACGCCTCACAAGAAGTTCGAGGCCCAGGTCTACGTCCTGAAAAAGGAAGAGGGTGGCCGCCATACGCCGTTCTTTACCGGCTACCGTCCGCAGTTCTACTTCAGAACCACCGACGTGACCGGTGTGGCGACGCTTCCGGCTGGGACCGAAATGGTGATGCCAGGGGACAACGTCGACGGGCTGAGTATCGAACTCATCTCGACGATCGCGATGGAGGAAGGCCTCCGGTTCGCTATCCGTGAAGGCGGGCATACCGTCGGAGCGGGAGTCGTTACGAAGATTTTAGAATAAATTTCCGGTGGGGGGGGGATGCCCCGCGCATTCCCCGCCCACCTGTTCTTTCATCAGTCGGAGACAGAAAACACCGTGGCCGGACAAAAAATACGAATAAAACTCAAGTCGTACGATCACAACCTGATCGACAAGTCTGCGGAGAAGATCATCAAGACTGTCAAGTCAACAGGCGCTGTGGTCTCTGGCCCGATACCGTTGCCCACGAAGCGTACGGTCTACACTGTGCTTCGTTCGCCTCACGTTGATAAGAAGTCGAGGGAGCAGTTTGAGACGCGCGCACACAAGCGTCTCATCGACATCCTCAACTCGACAAACCGGACTGTCGACTCGTTGATGAAACTCGATCTGCCCGCGGGAGTCGACGTCGAGATCAAAGTGTAACCTGCGATCGAACACCAGGCTGTTACCGCTCCCGGTGTGAGCCCCCGGGAGTAAAAGATTGTTGTGGGTGTGGTGCGGTTTGGTGATCCAGCCCGTGGAGGTGACATCTTTACACATGGATAATGGTATGACAGGATTACTCGGACGAAAACTTGGGATGACCAGTATCTTTGATGAGATCGGTCAGGTTATACCGTGCACAGTCATTGAAGCAGGGCCGTGCTACGTCACGCACGTCAAAACGAAAGATCGTGACGGTTATGAAGCGGTTCAGCTCGGGTTTGAGGACAAGAAGGAGCGGCTGGTGACCAAGCCGCTGCGGAACCATTTTGCGCGGGCGAACGTGAAGCCAAAGCGCGTTCTCCGTGAATTTCGGGGTATTGGCATGTCGGAGCTCCAGCCAGGCCAGGAGATCCGCGTGGACGGCGTCTTCTCGAAGGGTGACGTAGTCACCGTGGTCGGGACCTCGAAGGGGCGCGGTTTCCAGGGTGTGGTCAAGCGCCACCACTTTGGAGGGGGTGTTCGCACGCACGGTCAGAGCGACAGAGAACGCGCTCCGGGATCGATCGGCCAGTCTTCCTACCCGTCCCGGGTCTTCAAAGGGACCCGGATGGCAGGACGCATGGGGGGTGATCGTGTGACGGTTCACAACTTGAAGGTCGTCGGGGTCGTCCCCGATTCCAACCTTCTTCTCGTGAAGGGATCCGTACCGGGAGCGGTGAACGGCTACCTGGAGATCCGGAAACATGAACGGGCCAACGGATGACGAGGCTGCAGATGGAACTCGAGGTGTATCGGAAAGACGGAACAAAGAGCGGCGAAACAGTCAAGCTCTCGGAAGAGATCTTCGGGATCGAGCCAAACGAGCATGTCATGTACCAGGCCGTGCGGGCGCATCTGGGCAATCGGCGTCAGGGAACGGCGAAAGTCAAAACCCGGTCGGAGGTTCGTGGCGGTGGCAGGAAACCCTATCGGCAGAAACATACGGGCATGGCGCGGAGGGGGACGTCCCGTTCGCCAATCTTGGTCGGGGGGGGATCGATTTTCGGTCCGCAGCCGCGTGACTACAGCTCCAAGCTGCCTCTCAAAGTTCGTCGGCTTGCCAGGAAATCAGCACTCTCGTTCAAGGTGAAGGAGGGGCAGATCAGGGTCGTAGAGGACTTCTCGTTCGAAATGCCAAAGACCGCCAACATGGTGTCCGTGTTGAGCAGCCTGGGGATGGACAGTGTCAAGACGCTCATGCTCCTCCCCAAGAGCGATCCAAACGTCGTGAAATCCGGGAGAAACATACCGGGGATGCAGGTGCTGGAAGCGGACAAAGCGTCAACGTACGATCTGTTGAACAACCAGATGCTCCTCATCCACAAGAGCGCTGTTGAGGTTCTTCAGAACACGTTCAAGAACTGAATCTTCGGAAACGAACAATGATCGAGATTCTGAAACGCCCTATCGTGACTGAGAAGATGACAACGCTCCAGGAGAAGGGCCAGTATGCGTTTGAGGTGGACACGTCGGCAAACAAGATCGCCATTGCAAAGGCCGTCGAAAAGAAATTCAACGTTACCGTCGTCGGGGTACGAACCGCCCGGCACAAGGGAAAGTCGAAATCGCAAATGACCCGTCGCGGCCGGTTTGCCGGTCGAACGTCCTCGTGGAAGAAAGCGATCGTCACGCTCAAGGAAGGCGACAAGATCGAGTTCTTCCAGAACGTGTGAGAACGGAAGGTGCATCATGGCAGTTAGAAAAATGAAACCCACCAGTCCCGGTACCCGCTGGATGTCCGTATCGGCGTTTACCGAGGTGACAAAGAAGCGGCCGGAGAAGTCGCTTATCGAGCCCCTGCGAAGGACGGGTGGTCGGAACAACACCGGCCGGATCACCACGCGCCATCGTGGCGGCGGCCACAAGAGGTTCTACAGGATCATCGATTTCAAACGGAACAAGTTTGGGATGGACGCAAAGGTGGTGTCGATTGAGTATGATCCGAACCGTTCCGCACGGATTGCACTCCTGCAGTATGCTGATGGTGAGCGCAGGTACATCATTGCGCCCGACGGTGTGGGGGTTGGGGAAGTGCTTCGGTCGGGACCGGATTCGGAGATCAAGCCGGGGAACGCCATGCCGCTCGCGAATATCCCCCCCGGGACGTTTGTGCACAATGTGGAGTTACGCGCGGGGAAGGGAGCGCAAATGGCGCGCAGCGCGGGAGCCGGGGTTCAGCTGATGGCAAAAGAGGGAAAATACGCCCAGCTCAAACTGCCTTCGGGCGAAGTGCGGAACGTCCGCGCCGACTGCTTTGCCACGATCGGGACAGTGGGGAACGCCGATCACGAAAACCTGAGTCTGGGGAAGGCGGGGCGTTCGCGGTGGCTTGGCATTCGTCCGCGAACCCGCGGTGTGGTGATGAATCCCGTTGACCACCCGCACGGTGGCGGCGAAGGAAAGGCCCCGCAGGGGAATCCGCACCCTGTCTCCCCGTGGGGTTGGCACACGAAAGGTAAGAAGACACGGTCTCGAAAGAAGCCGTCCAGCAAATTTATCGTCAAACGGAGAAGGTAAGGACCCATGGGTCGTTCGCTGAAAAAGGGACCCTATGTCAGTGCGAGGCTTCAGCAGAAGGTCGAGGCTCTGAACAAGGTCAATCAGAAGAAGGTGATCAAAACGTGGTCTCGCGCATCGACGATCGCACCTGATTTCGTGGGGCACACGTTTGCCGTTCACAACGGTAACAAGTTCATACCAGTCTACGTGCACGAAGGGATGGTGGGTCATAAACTCGGCGAGTTCGCTCCCACGCGTCTCTTCCGTGGCCATCCCGGCGTGAGGAAAGAGCAGACGACGGGCGGCTGAGAACGAAGAATGCACTTGCAGGGATAACGCGACATGGAAGCACGAGCAGTTAATCGCTATATCGGATCGTCCCCCAGAAAGATGCGTCTGGTGATTGATCTCATAAAGGGCAAGTCTGTGGACGAAGCGCTCCACGTCCTCCACTTCTCGCCGCAGCACGCGTCCAAGGTGGCGGAGAAGGTGTTACGGTCCGCCGCGTCGAATCTCCAGAACAAGGACGAGTCCGGGAGGCTGGAGCCCGAAGAGATGATCGTCAAAGAAGCGTTTGTGGACAATTCGGTCATCCTCAAGCGCATCAGGCCGGCTCCGATGGGACGGGCCTTCAGGATTCGCAAGCGGTCGAATCACGTGACGATTGTAGTTGCGGCCAGGGAGAAGGTGTCTCCCAAGCGGAAGAAGTCCAGACCGGCGTCGGGGGCCGCGGCGAAGGCGACCCAGAAGAAACAGCACGCTGCAGAAACCACCTAGGGAGGAATGTTGGGACAGAAAGTACATCCGATCGGCCTGCGACTCGGAATCATCCGATCCTGGGATTCCAACTGGTATGACGAGAAATCGTTCTCCGCGAAGCTGACTGAGGACATGACGATCCGGAACTATGTTCGGAACAGGCTGAAGAAGGCCGGCATCTCGCGGATACTGATTGACAGGACACCGAAACGCGCCGTCATCACGATCAACACCTCACGCCCCGGCATCGTCATCGGACGGAGCGGTAAGGAGATCACGCAACTCGAAGAGGAGTTGAGGAATATCACGAACAAAGAGGTGAAAATCCTCATCAACGAGATCAAACGGCCTGAGCTGGATGCGTACCTTGTGGCGGAGAACATCGCGCAGCAGCTCGAAGGTCGGATCGCGTTTCGCCGCGCTATGAAAAACGCCCTCACGGCGGCCATGCGGATGGGCGCCGAAGGAGTGCGAGTCATGACCGCGGGCAGGCTTGGTGGTGCGGAGATGGCCCGACGGGAGCAGTACAAGGAAGGTCGCATTCCGCTGCACACGCTCCGGGCGGACATCGATTACGCGACCGCAACGGCGCGGACCGTTTACGGGACCATCGGCGTCAAGGTCTGGATCTGCAAAGGCGAGGTGCTTGATGCCCAGCAGACGCTTCAGACCGCATCACGACGTATGTAGGAGCGAGAACCAAGGTTGGAGTGATCCGCTATGTTGATGCCCAAAAGAGTGAAGTACAGGAAGATGCAGCGGGGCCGGATGAGGGGAAAGGCCGGCCGCGGTACGCACGTTTCCTTCGGCGATTTCGGCCTCAAAGCTCTCGAACCCGGGTGGATCACCCAGCGACAGATCGAGGCGGCGCGTGTCACACTGACCCGGATGATGAAGCGCGAGGGAAAGGTGTGGATTCGCATTTTCCCTGACAAACCGGTGACAAAGAAGCCCGCCGAAACCCGGATGGGCAAGGGGAAGGGAGCTCCGGAGTACTGGGTTGCGGTTGTGAAACCGGGGAGGATCATGTTTGAGGTGGGTGGGACCACGGAGAACATCGCGATGGAGGCACTGACGCTTGCCTCTCACAAGCTCCCCATCAGGACCAAAATCAGCGTCAGACCTGACTACGAAAGTGTCTAGACCGAGAACGGGAGTTGAGTAGGAAATGAGAGCGTCCGAGCTTCGAGAATTGACGGTTGAGGAACTGCGCAAGCGCCTGTCGGAGGAAGAGGAAAGCCTGGCAAACCTCCGGTTTCAGCTTGCGACCAGTCAGCTGGAGAGCCCCATACGGGTACGCCTGGTGAGGCGGGACATCGCCCGGATTCAATCAGTCATACGGGAGAAGGAGCGAACACCGAAGACATGACACAGGAAACTCAGGTACAAACACGTCCGGGGAGAGAAACCCGGAGGAAGATCCGGGTCGGCAAAGTGGTCAGCAGCAAGATGGACAAGAGCATTCTCGTCGCCATCGAGCGGCGCATGCCACATCCCATCTACAGGAAGTATTTTCGCCGTACCACAAAGCTTATGGCACATGACGAGCAGGGCCAGGCAGGGGTCGGTGACGTAGTCAAGATCATGGAAACACGGCCTGTAAGCAGGAACAAGCGCTGGCGGCTCGTGGAGATTCTCGTGAAGGCCAAGTAAGAGGTCGGAGTCTGTCATGGTACAAGAAGAGACGAATCTCATTGTTGCGGACAACTCCGGTGCCAAGAAAGCCCGTTGCATTCGCGTTCTTGGTGGGTCTGACCGCCGGTATGCCGGACTGGGGGATGTGGTTATCGTGGCCGTCAAGACGGCCATTCCAGGAGCCACCGTCAAGAAGGGTGACGTCGCAAGGGCAGTCATCGTTCGCGTGAAGAAGGAAACGCGCCGCAAGGACGGTTCGTTCATCCGTTTCGATGAGAACGCGGCGGTGCTTATCACCGATGCCGGTGAGCCGCGGGGGAGCCGGATATTCGGCCCCGTTGGCCGTGAGCTTCGCGAGAAGCACTATATGAAGATCGTATCCCTCGCACCGGAAGTATTGTGAAAGAGGTGGACGCATGAAGATCCGAAAGAACGACATGGTGATGGTTATCGCTGGGAACGCCCGAGGCAAGTCGGGCAAGGTTCTCAAGGTGTTTCCGGGGCAGAGGCGGATCATTGTCGAAGGTGTGAACTTTATGAAGCGTCACACGCGGCCAAATCAGAAGAATCCGCAGGGAGGGATTCTGCAGCGTGAGGCCCCGATTCACATGTCCAATGCCATGTTGATCGAGCCCAAAGCCAATCAGGCAACGCGTGTGGGGATGAAGGAGGTCAAGGACGAAGCAACCGGCAAAAAGAGAAGAATGCGGGTTGCAAAGGCAACAGGAGAGATGTTCTGATATGAGCGACGAGAAGAAAAAAACGCAGACGCCTAAGGCCCCCCGGGGGACCGGGAAAGAGAAAGGGAAGAAGGGAGCAAAGGGTGAAAAACACCTGGAGGAGAAGGTCCCGGTCCGGCTCTCCGAGCGGTACAAGAAGGATATTGTTCCGGGACTGATGAAGCGGTTCAGCTACAAGAATGTCATGCGGGTCCCACGATTGGACAAGATCGCCATCAATATCGGCGTCGGTCAGGCGACTCAGGATCCGAAGCTCGTCGAGGTTGCCGCTCGTGATCTGGAGATCATCGTGGGTCAGAAACCGGTGATCACCCGCGCGAAGAAATCGGTCTCAAACTTCAAGCTGCGCGAGAACATGCCCATTGGGTGCAGGGTGACGTTACGTAAAGCGCGGATGTACGAGTTTCTGGATCGGTTCATCAGCATCACGGTTCCGCGCATCAGGGATTTCCGGGGACTATCGGACAAGTCTTTTGACGGGAGAGGTAACTACACCATGGGGATCAAGGAGCACACGGTCTTTCCGGAGATCGATGTCGACAAGATCGCACGGCTCTTTGGTATGGATATTACTTTTGTGACCACTGCCGGGACGGACCAGGAGGCGTACGAACTGCTCAGAGCGTTCGGTATGCCGTTCGTGAAACGGCAGGAGGTTCTGGAAACAGCAGAAGCGTAGTCAAAAGGGAGTTTGGGTTATGGCCAAGAAAAGCGTCAGGGCCCGTCAGGCACGGCGGGAGCGCGTCGTCGCAAAATACGCGACGTTGCGAAAGGAACTAAAAGAGAACGGTGACTACGAGGCGTTGCAGAAGCTGCCGCGGGACTCGAGCGCCACGAGATTGCACAACCGTTGTTCGATGACCGGTCGTCCCCGCGGGTACATTCGAAGATTTGGTATGTCCCGGATCGCCTTCCGGGAGCTCGCCCTCGAGGGGAAGATCCCGGGTGTCGTCAAGGCGAGCTGGTAACATTTTCACGAGAAATTTGCCGCAGGAGCAGAGCAACTATGACAATGACTGATCCCATTGCAGACTATCTAACACGGATACGGAACGCTCTTGGCGCGAAGCGCAAGCGCGTCGACATTCCGACGTCCGGTTTGAAGCGGGAGCTGACAAAGCTGCTGGTGGACCAGAAGTACATCAGCGGGTACACGGAGTTGACGGATTCCCCGCAGGGGACGATCCGCATTCAGCTGAAATATCAGGATGCCAAGCCTGTTATCGCGGGGCTGCAGCGTGTCAGCACACCGGGCCTTCGGGTGTACGCATCCGCGAGCGACATCCCCCGCGTTCTGGGGGGGCTGGGTATAGCCGTGATCTCGACATCCAGGGGACTGATGACCGACAGGCAGGCTCGCGCCGCAAAGGTGGGTGGGGAAGTCCTTTGTGAAATCTGGTAGCTAAGGAGAACTTAACGTGTCACGAGTTGGAAAGAAACCGATCAACATAGCTCCCGGCGTCAAGGTGCAGAAGTCAGACGCGGTTGTCACTGTGCGTGGCCCGAAGGGAGAGCTCTCCGCGACGGTCCATCCGGATATCGGAGTGGAGCTCCAGAGCGAGACCATTCTCGTAACACGTCCGAGTGATGCGAAGAATCACCGGGCGCTCCACGGTCTGTGGCGAGCGCTGCTCCAGAACATGGTCACAGGTGTTACGGACGGGTACACACGGAAGCTCGACCTGGTGGGTGTCGGGTATCGGGCCGAGCTCAGAGGGGAGAGTCTTCATCTGCTGCTCGGGTTCTCGCACCCGGTGCTGTTCAGGCCCCCGGAAGGTGTGACGATCGAGGTGCCCGCCACAACATCGATCGTCATAAGCGGGATCGACAAGCAGCTCGTGGGGTTGGTTGCGGCAAAGATACGCTCGTTCCGGCCGCCCGAACCGTACAAGGGGAAGGGTCTACGGTACGAAGGAGAAACCGTCCGGCGAAAGGCTGGGAAGGCCGCAGCGAGTGCGAAGACCTAGGACCAGGAAGGAATGGTGCAATGATCAGGAAGACGAAAACCCAGAACCGAAAGAGGCTAAAAGCTCACATCCGGATGCGCGTGTCGGGCACGTCGGAGCGACCGCGCTTCACCGTCTTTAGAAGTCTGCGGCATGTGTACGCGCAAATTGTCGACGATACCGCCGGCAAGACACTTGTGTCCGTTTCGGACCTCTCGAAAGATTTGAAGGCGGATTTTCAGGATGCAAAAGGCAAGACCGCGGTAGGACGAAAGGTGGGAGAACTCGCGGCGAAGAAGGCGCTTGAGAAGAACATCACTCAGGTTGTCTTCGATCGCAACGGTTACCTCTACCACGGTGTGGTGAAAGCTGCAGCTGATGGTGCCCGGGAAGGCGGCCTGAAATTCTGATCGATCACGGGAAGCGGGTGCCTCAGCCTGACTGTTGGATGTCGGGTGGTCTAATGGCAGGACAGCGGCCTTTGGAGCCGTTAGTAGAGGTTCGAATCCTCTCCCGACAGCGAGTGTGTAGCACAGCGAGAAACAACTGATTACTAAAGACTGCAGAGGAATCCGTTGGCACGTATCAAAGCAAGCGAACTGGAGCTGAAGGACAAGCTGGTCCACATCAATCGCGTCGCGAAAGTCGTGAAGGGTGGGCGACGATTCAGTTTCAACGCTATTGTCGTGGTGGGGGATGGAAAGGGACATGTCGGTATCGGGCTCGGGAAGGCGAATGAAGTGGCCGATTCCATTTCAAAGGGTGTTGACGACGCAAAGAAGAACGTCGTTCGTGTCCCCATTGTCAACGGCACGATTCCTCATCCGGTCACCGGCAAGTTCGGTGCGGGGAGGGTCATGCTCAAACCGGCATCACCCGGTACGGGGCTGATTGCCGGCGGTGGAGTGCGCGCGGTGCTGGAATCTGCCGGCGTCCGGGATGTCCTGACAAAGTCGATCGGTTCGGCCAACCTGCACAACACCGTCAAGGCGACCATGGTCGCCCTGCGGGAACTGGTTGATGCAAGAGCGGTAGCGCAACGACGGGGCATGACGCTCACCGAGATGTTCGGCCCCAGCCAAAAGGCCACTGCAGAATAACGTGAGTAGATGGATATGGCGAAGCAACTGAAAATTACACAGACACGGAGTGTCATCGATCGGGTCAAGACCCAGAAGGAGACCATCAGGGCTCTGGGTCTGGGTCGGCCGAACTACTCCGTTGTCAAGAACGACACACCACAGATCCGCGGGATGATCCGCAAGGTCATACACCTCGTGGAAGTGGAGGAAGTAGGGTAATGGCCAAGGACATGCTCAGCAACCTGAAACCGGCTCCAGGGTCGAAAACGAAGGCCAAAAGAATCGGTCGTGGAGAGGGTTCGGGACGTGGTGGGACTGCGACCCGCGGCCACAAGGGCGCTCTCTCACGCGCGGGATCATCGCACAGGGCGTGGTTTGAAGGGGGGCAGATGCCCCTCTCCCGGAGAGTCCCGAAGAGAGGGTTTCACAGCCCGTTCCGGACCGAGTACCAGGTAGTGAACGTGGAGACACTGGAGAAGCTGGTCACTTCCGGCAAGGCGCACGACGGGGTGTTCAATCCTGACGTGCTGCATCGTCTGGGGGTCATCTCCACAATCCGAACGCCGGTGAAGATCCTCGGCAACGGGGAGGTGAAAGCCACGCTCGACGTGACCGCCCACGCGTTCAGCAAATCAGCCGTCGAAAAGATCCAAGCGGCCGGCGGGAAAGTGCAAACCGTCAGGTCACTTCCGAAGGAATAATGGCTCGAATCAGCGAGAGTTTTCGAAACATCTTCAAGATTCAGGAGCTGCGGGAACGTCTTCTGTTCACCGCGGGCATACTCATTATAGTGCGGCTCGGCGCACACATCACCCTCCCCGGGGTGGATGCGCATCTGCTGGCGCGCGCGGAAGCAAGCCAGTCAGCCAACACGCTGTTCGGCCTATATGACCTGTTTGTGGGGGGCGCTTTCAAGAATGCGGCGCTCTTCGCTCTGGGTATCATGCCATACATCAGCTCCTCGATCATCCTGCAGCTGCTGGGGGCGGTCGTCCCGTACTTCCAGAAGCTCTCAAAGGAGGGTGAGGAAGGCCGGAAGAAGCTGACGCAGCTGACGCGGTACGGCACGGTCCTGGTGGCAAGCATGCAGGCATGGGGTGTGAGCGTTCGTCTGACAAGCCTGACCATCGAGGGTCAGCCCATCGTTCCCCTGGAGATACAGGGGATCGTCTTCACTCTGAGCACGGTCATCTTCCTCACGGCGGGCACCATTCTCATGATGTGGCTCGGCGAACAGATTACGGAGCGGGGTATCGGAAACGGGATTTCGCTCATCATCTTCATCGGGATCATCGCGCGGTTTCCCCAGGCGCTGCTGGACCAGTTTATCCTGAGTGAGAATCTTGTAATCGCGATCGTGGTCGTAGCGGCCATGGTGGTGATCATCGGCGGGGTCGTGCTGGTCACGCAGGGGACCCGTCGCATCCCGGTCCAATACGCAAAGCGCGTGGTCGGAAGAAAGGTCTACGGTGGGGTGACTCAGTATATTCCTCTCCGTGTGAACACCGCGGGGGTTATGCCGATCATTTTCGCTCAGGCCATTATGTTCATCCCGAGCACGATTCTGACATTCTTCCCCGAAAGCGAGTTCATGCAGGGCCTTTCGGGGTACTTCCAGTATACGTCATATACGTATGCCTTTGTGTACGGGCTGCTCATTGTATTCTTCACGTATTTCTATACCGCGATTGCATTCAATCCGAAGGACGTCGCGGAGAACATGCAGAAGCAGGGCGGGTTCATCCCGGGAATTCGGCCGGGGAAGCACACGGCGGACTTCATCGACAATATCCTGACACGGATTACGCTTCCGGGTTCGATCTTTCTGGCTGTCATCGCGGTTCTTCCGACGTTTGTCTCCCGGTTCGGCGTGACCCCGAGTTTCTCCCAGTTCTTTGGTGGGACGAGCTTGTTGATCATGGTCGGGGTCGCACTTGATACCCTGCAGCAGGTGGAATCCCATCTGCTGATGAGGCACTACGACGGGTTCATGAAGTCCGGGAAACTTCGCGGGAGAACGCGGTAGGGCCACAATGGCAAAGATACCGATCAAGACGTCGCGAGAGATCGAGCTCATCCGGGAGAGCTGCCGCATTGTCGGTGAGGTGCTCGCGCTGATCGGGTCACAGATGAAACCCGGTACATACACGCGTGAGCTGGATAGCGCGGCTGAGGAGTACATCCGATCCAACGATGCGGTTCCCGCGTTCAAAGGATACGGGCGGGATCCAAAAAACCTCTTCCCGGGGAGTCTGTGTATCTCGATTGAGAATGAAGTTGTTCATGGCATTCCGGACGGCCGTCGCATCGATGAAGGTCAGGTTGTCTCGGTTGACGTAGGGGTCCTGAAAGACGGATACTTCGGTGATGCAGCGAGGACGTTCGCCGTGGGGACTACCACCGGAGAGAAGCTCCGCCTGCTCCGCGTGACGGAGGAATCGCTCTGGAAGGCGATCGAAAAGGCGAGGGCCGGGAATCGTCTCTATGACCTCTCCGCCGCGGTTCAGGCCCATGTCGAGGCGGAAGGCTTTTCCGTTGTCCGGGATCTTGTCGGGCACGGCATCGGGAAGCAGCTTCACGAGGAGCCGTCGATTCCGAATTTCGGCACGGCGGACACCGGTCCCGTTCTCAAGGAAGGGATGGTTCTGGCCATCGAACCGATGGTGAACGCAGGTTCGTATCACGTCGAGCTCGGAGATGACGGCTGGACGGTGCGGACACAGGACGGACTTCCGTCGGCACATTTTGAACACACAGTCCTCGTACAAAGAGACGGAGCAGAGATTCTCACAGGTTATGGCAAAACAGGGTCCAATTAAGGTCGACGGCGTCGTCACCGAGACGCTCCCCAACGCGATGTTCAACGTGAGCCTGGACAACGGCCACGCAGTTCTCGCCCACATCTCGGGAAAGATGCGGATGAATTTCATCAAGATACTTGTTGGTGACAAGGTGACGGTTGAACTCTCACCGTACGACCTGACAAAAGGCCGGATTACCTACCGGTACAAGTGACGTGATCCAGGGAGACGAGACATGAAGGTACGGTCTTCGGTGAAGAAGATGTGCAATAATTGCAAGATCATCAGGCGCAAAGGAAGAGTGCGCGTGATCTGCAAGAACCCCAAACACAAACAGCGTCAAGGCTAGGTACTGTAAGGAGGATTTCGCTTGGCACGTATAGCAGGTATCGACTTGCCAAAGAAGAAACGCGCGGAGATAGGGCTCACCTACATCTACGGCATCGGGAAGACAACATCCAAAGAGATCCTAAAAAAGTCGGGTGTCGATGTCAACAAGAAGATCAACGCCCTCACCGACGACGAAGTGGCCAGGATCCGCGGTGTGATCACCTCTGACTACAAGGTCGAGGGAGCGCTGAGGGGCGAAGTGCAGATGAACATCAAGCGTCTGATGGACATCGGTTGTTACCGTGGCATACGGCACCGGAGGGGGCTCCCGGTCAACGGGCAACGCACGAGGACGAACGCACGTACCCGGAAGGGGCGTCGCAAGACGGTGGCCGGGAAGAAGAAAGCTGTGGGCAAGACATAGAAGCGAACGGCGGATAGCCGGAAAGCGCATTATTGCAGGAGGATGCAGTGGCAAAACCATCAGCGACGGAAGCGGCACGGCGGAAGAAGCGCATGCAGGTTGACGTCAGCGGCAAGGTGTTCATCAAGGCAACTTTTAACAATGTGATCGTGACCATAACGGACATCTACGGAAACACGATCAGCTGGTCGTCTGCGGGAAAGAATGGTTTCAAAGGATCACGCAAGAACACCCCGTTCGCAGCGCAGGTTTCTTCGGAGGCGGCTGCGAAAGCCGCGCACAGCCTGGGCCTCAGAAAAGTGGAGGTGTATGTCAAGGGTCCGGGTTCGGGTCGCGAAGCGGCAATCCGCGCGCTCCAGGTCGCGGGGTTTGAGATTAGCAGCATACGCGACGTGACCCCCATCCCGCACAACGGCTGTCGCCCTCCAAAGCGGAGAAGAGTGTAAACGCATACTGACAACGCGGAGAGAAACGCTTCATGGCAAGGTACACTGACCCAAGTTGCCGATTGTGTCGCAGAGAGCGGCAGAAGTTGTTCCTCAAAGGAACGAAATGCTTTACAGAGAAGTGTCCTGTGGAACGCCGTGGATTTCCACCGGGGCAGCATGGCCAATCGCGAAGGACGAAGATTTCGGAGTATGGAGTCCAGCTGCGCGAAAAGCAGAAGGTGCGCCGGACGTACGGTTTGATGGAGAGGCAATTCAGGAACTACTTTGCGAAAGCGCGGAAACAGACGGGGCGTACCGGCGAGACGCTGGTGAAGATGCTCGAGCGGCGGCTGGACAACGTTGTTTACCGGCTCGGGTTCGCGCCTTCACGGAAGGCCGGGCGACAGCTTATCACCCACGGTCACTTCCTCGTCAACGACAAGGCCGTGGATATTCCGTCCTATCTCCTCAAGCCCGGGGATGTCGTGCGCGTCCGGGAAAAGAGCAAACAGCTCGAGGTCGTCCACGCGTCCATGAAGAAGATGAAGGACACGGCGATGCTCCCATGGTTGACGCTGGACAAAGCGTCAATGGCGGGGACATTTCTCAACGTACCGGAACGGGCGGACATCCCGTTGAATGCCGACGAACAGCTGATTGTTGAACTGTATTCGAAGTAAGGGAGTGACATGACAACTGGAACTATTCAGATGCCGGAGAAGATTCAGCTGGACGAATCTTCACGCTCGGCAACATTTGGTCGCTTCATCGTGCAGCCGCTCGAAAAGGGTTTCGGCGTTACTCTGGGTAACTCGATGAGACGCGTTCTTCTCTCTTCCCTCCCGGGGTATTCCGTTACCGCCTTCAAGATCGATGGCGTACAGCACGAGTTCTCCAGTATTCCGGGGGTGGTGGAGGATGTGCCTGAGGTCGTACTGAACCTCAAAAGGGTGCGGATGAAACTGCTCGACAAGAAGACAACGCGTGCCGTGGTGCCGCTCAAGGGGCCGATGGACTTCACGGCGGGCGAGATCCAGAAATCCACGCCGGACATCGAAATCCTCAACACGTCGCTTCACATCGCGACGCTCAACGCCGATGCCGCCTTCGAGCTGGAGTTGCGTATCGGCAGGGGAATCGGGTACGTCGTGGCGGACGAGAACAAGATGCCCGATCAGCCGCTGGGGGTCATTCCCATCGACTCCGTCTTCACACCGATCAAGAACGTCCGTTTCTTCGTCGAGACAACGCGCGTGGGCCAGCAGACGGATTACGAGAAACTCACCATCGAGGTGGATACCGACGGCTCGATTACACCGGAAGAGGCGCTGGCACATGCCGGAAAAATCCTCCGGGACCAGATACAACTCTTCATCAACTTCGACACCGAGCCGGAAGGGCAGAAAAGCGAGGATGCGGTGGTGGACGCGGAATTCGAGCGGGTGCGCAAAGTCCTCCTGACGCCCGTGGACGAGCTGGAACTTTCGGTCCGGTCGCACAACTGTCTCAGGGCCGCCAACATCAAGACGATCGCGGACCTCGTTCGACGGGACGAGACGGAGTTGCTAAAGTTCCGCAATTTCGGGCGGAAGTCGCTTGCCGAGCTCTCTGAAATCATAGAGGCCGAAAGCCTTCACTTCGGGATGGATGTCTCCAAATACATCAAGGATGGCGAGTAAACAAGTTTCATGTTAGGACTCATTTTGGAATCTGACGATGCGACACCGTAGAAGAGGAAGAAAACTGAAGCGCACGGCGTCTCATCGCCGTGCCACACTTGCCGCGCTCTCCACGTCGCTGCTGCGTCACAAACGCATCACGACGACGCTGGCGAAGGCGAAGGAAACACGCACGGTCGTGGAGCGGATGATCACCCGTGCCCGGAAGGCGACGGCGCAACCGGACGCGCCTGCGGTCGGCGTTCACCATCGCCGGATGGTGGCCAGGATGGTCAAGGACAAGGCGGTTGTCAAGGAGCTCTTCTCCTCAATCGCGGAGACCGTCGGGGATCGTCCAGGCGGGTACACACGGATCGTCAAGCTGGGGCAGAGGGAGGGCGACGGAGCGGAGATGGCGGTGATCGAGCTGGTCGACTTCAACACGGGACGGGAGACAGCCGAGAAATCCACTCCCGAGAAGAAGAAGGCGGCGGATTCCGCCAAGAAGAAGACCGCGAAGAAGGCGACGCAGAAGAAGGAAACAAAGGCCCCTGAACCCGCTGACGAAGAGAAGAAGAGCAAAAAGAAGGCCGGCAAAACAAAAGAGAAGTCAAAGAAGGAATCCAAGTCGAAGGACAGCGAATCCTGATCGCTGCTTTTCCATCGCGGTAGCTCCATGAGAATCACAACATCAGAATTCGTTCTGGGCGCGGTCAGTCTCCGGCAGCTTCCCAGAAACGGAATGAAAGAAGTAGCATTCCTCGGCCGATCCAACGTCGGCAAGTCCTCCCTGATCAACAAACTCTGTTCTCGCAAATCCCTGGCTCGACAGAGTTCTGATCCCGGAAAGACCAGGGAGCTCAACTACTACCTGATCAACAAGGAGTTTTACTTCGTCGACCTCCCCGGTTACGGATACGCGAAAGTCCCCGAGCAGGTTCGATCCAGCTGGGGAAAGTTGATCGAACAGTACCTGAAGTCACGGACGCAGCTCTCTCTCGTTGTCCAGCTCGTGGATGCGCGGCATGAGCCGACCGAACTGGATATGTTGATGGTGGGCTGGCTGGACTACTACGCCATCCCATTTCTCGTGGCGCTGACAAAGGCGGACAAGCTCCCGGTCAGCAAGATGCCCAGATATATAGATACTGCCAAGGAACGGTTCGCCGGATTCGAACAGTGCCGGGATGTCGTTCCGTTCTCCGCGCTCACAGGCACGGGGAAGTCAAATCTCGTACGCATCATAGCGCAGCACGTGACCAAAGGGAAGTAGTTCCCCACCCCTCCTCCGCGAACAGCCAATGAATACGAGAGTCCTCATCAGCGACAGCGTCGACCGGGCCTGCGTCGATGTTCTGCGTGACGAGCAGTGTGACGTCCAAAACTCGCCCGGCATCTCCCTCGAAGAACTGAAACATCAGATAACCGGGTTTGATGCTCTCATCGTCCGGAGCGGAACCAGGGTCACGGCCGAGGTCATCGAAGCCGGTTCGCGGCTGAAGATTATCGGCCGGGCGGGGACCGGAGTTGACAACATCGACGTGGGTGCTGCCACGCGACGCGGCATACTCGTGTTGAATACACCGGGCGGGAATACCGTTTCGGCGGCGGAACATACGGTCTCTCTGCTCCTCTGCCTCGCGAGGAAGATTCCCCAGGCACATGGGAGCCTGATCGGTGGTTCCTGGGAGCGGAAACAGTTCGTCGGGACGGAGGTTCATGGGAAGACTCTAGGTGTCATCGGGCTGGGAAAGATCGGACGCGAAGTAGCGGCCAGGTGTCGGGGGCTCGGGATGATCGTCATCGGCTTTGATCCTGTTCTCTCTCCTGCCGCGGCCTCAAAGGAGGGGATTGAACCGGTTGATCTGCGCGAGATTTATCGGAGGTCAGATTTCATCACGGTCCATACCCCGCTTACCGGGGAGACGAGAGGGCTCATCAATGCGGAGACTCTCTCCTCCTGCAAGAGGGGAGTTCGCGTCATCAATTGCGCACGGGGCGGGATCGTTGATGAGGCCGCGCTGCTGGATGCGCTGAAATCGGGTCAGGCAGGCGGGGCTGCTCTGGATGTGTTTGAGGAGGAACCGCCGATAGCAAACCCGCTCTTCGGACACCCGCGTGTTGTTGTGACTCCGCATCTGGGTGCATCCACCGAGGAGGCTCAGGAGAAGGTGGCCATACAGATTGGCCACGCGGTCGCAGACGCGCTCCGCGGACGTTCGTTCACGGGTGTTGTGAATAGCAGAGTAATGTACATGACGCTGAACGAGGAGGTCCGGCCGTTTCTCCTCCTTGCGGAGCGTCTGGGAAGCCTTGTGGCCCAGCTGGCAACCGGGAAGCTGAGGGCCGTTACCGTCCGCGCTGCGGGGGATGTGCCGGAGTCATCGCTGGAGCTGATCAAGGCCGGAGTCCTGAAGGGAATACTCTCCAGGACTAGTACGGACCCGGTCAATTTCATCAGTGCACCGGTCCTCGCGGCGGAGAAAGGTCTGGCGGTCTCCGAAGAGAGGGGGGAGGCCGGGGGGAACTACACGAACGCTCTCAGAGTCCGGTACGAGACCGAGGGAAAGCCCAGAGAGCTGGAAGGGTCGGTGGTGGGGAGATCCCAGATCCGGCTCACCATGATGGACGGGTACCGGTTCGAGGTGGAGCCGGAGGGCCACCTGATTATCTACAGCAATGTGGACAAACCGGGAATTCTGGCCCGCGTTGGTGGAATCCTGGCCAGATATGGGGTAAACATTGCCGGCGTCTCGCTGGGGCGGTCTGAAGAGGGGGGGATTGCCCTGACCCTGATGAACCTGGACAGCGGTATCCCGGAGGAAGCGATGGCAGAGCTGTCTGGAGTGGAAGAGGCAACGGAGCTGAAGCTTGTAAAACTGGACTAAAATGGTCGGGTTTCCAAAACCGTTTGAGGCATTTCACTTGACAAACACAAACCCGGTAGCTATATTTACTCATCGATTTTCGCTGTTATTTAAAGAGGGAGGTTGAGTATCGGGTAAATTGATACGGCATTCCAACCAACACACCAGGGTCCATTACCAGCAGTATTACGCATTGCTCTCCCGGGAAACTTCGTGAGAAGGCTTTTCTGTCGGGCGTGGGTGAATGTTTGCATTCCGGGAACTCTTCTCCGAGCACAGGAATAGTTATCCGAGATAAAGTTGTCCGCTACTCGAAGAGATTGATTCTGCGGGGTTCGAAGAGAAGTTGAAGCGACAATTCACAATTCCATTCATCACACCATGAGCCGGTCGCTCCTCGATGAAGGAGGTGAGCACGAGAAGAGAGAGCCCGACATCGCTTTACCGCGTCAAAGCTGTCCCTAACTACTGTATCATTCACGGAGGTAGATCATGCTCAAAAACTTCCTGATTTTGTCCACAATTATGCTTCTGGTCGTGAGCATCGCGGTCGCCGGATTGCACAAGGGCCGGGAGGTCCAGGCACCCAAGAAAGTGACGGGCGATGAGGCTGTCGAGCTGACGGTTTCAAGTCCGATCGCTCCGGCAGTAAGAAGCTTCACGGGTCCCGGTGACTCCATAGCGTTCACCATGTACGACTATGGCAGCAACGGTTCTGTCAAGCACAATATCATCAACTTCGGAGATGGAACGCTGGCCGTCGGAAGGATGATGGCAGATGACGCGGCGACAAACACCCGCGGCACCTGGTACGTTTACTACAACGGCGCCAGCTGGTCCACTCCGACAAAGGTGGAAGCTGCAAGGCAGGGCTGGAGCAGCATCGCCGCGTTTGGAGACGGGGTTGGCAACATCGAGGTTACTGCTGCCCACTCCGGGGTTGCGGTCGGTATCGATGCTGCGAAGGGCGCAGGCTCTTTCACCGAGGTCTCCACGGGCGGACCGGAGACCACGTGGCCGCAGATCACAGCCTCCGGTGGGTCAACCACAACGATGCACATTGTCGGGGGCGATGGGGCCCTCTATCGTACGATGCATACACGCTCGACTGACGGCGGTCTGAGCTGGGACGTCATTGACCAGAGTATTGTCAACACCGCGATCGGATGGTGGGCAGGGGGCGGCGGCGCAGATTCCTGGGATGTTGCCGCACAGACAGTCGGATTGGTCACCAAGGTTGTTGCTATCGATGCCCTGGAGGGATCTGATCTTGCGCTGGTGATGTCCACCGACGATGGCGCGACATGGGCAGAGCAGATCATCTACGACGTGAAGGCTGACTCCGGTGAGCTCCCGCTGGGCGAGGAGGACATTGCTCCTGACGGAAGCTGCGCTGTGGTTCTTGATGGTGATGGGAACGCGCACGTAGTCTGGGGTAACTATCTCTTCGTGGGCGACTCCCAGAGTGCACCGACGGACGCTTTCCTGTCGACGGATGCCGCAATTATGTACTGGAGTGCGGCAACAGGCGTCAAGGAGATAGCATTCCCGTTGGCCGATACTTCCATTGCGCCCCCGCTCAACGGTCGTGACGGCAACTTTGCCTCGATGCCGGACATCGGTGTCAACAGCACAGGTCAGCTCTTTGTGATCTACGAGAATTACGTGCCGGACAAGGACGATTCGGGCTACAGCTACGAGCACATCTACGCGCTGGCATCCCCTGACGGCGGAGCCACCTGGAGCGCTCCAAAAGACATCACTCCGGGTACAGGATCTGACCGTGCCTTTGCGTCGCTCGCTGACAACGTGGACGACTACCTGCATATTGTCTACAACGACGACGACATCGGCGGCAGCTGGCTGCAGGGTGACCACGTGCAGCAGGCGAATGCCGTGAAATACCTCATGTATCCGGCCGCTGATTTGCTTGTGACCGGTGTCGCGGAGATTCCGGGTGAGGTTCCGGGTGTTTACAGTCTGGCCCAGAACTACCCGAATCCCTTCAACCCGACGACGAACATCAGCTACGCGATTCCCGCAGAATCGTTCGTTACGTTGAAGGTTTTTGATATCCTCGGTCAGGAAGTTGCCACGCTGGTGAACGAGTTCCAGAACCCGGGCACCTACATGGTTGATTTCAACGCCGCGGATTTTGCCAACGGCGCCTATTTCTACAGGCTGCAGGCTGGCAACTTCACCGACGTGAAGAAGATGGTGTTGATGAAGTAAAGCAGGGACGGACCCGGAGGTCGGCGGCGCGCGCAAGGCGCGTCGCTGATCCTACCGGGTTACCAGTGCTCGGGGCGACCGGGTTGCCCTGGGTGTTTTTCCTTTTTGGAGGAGGGTCTCTATGTTTGCCAAATTGATACGAACATTGTTGAGCTTCGTTCTTCTCTCCGCTCTCACGGCGGGGTTGGCGCTGGCGCAGCTGACGATGGGGAAGGTCCGCGGGACGGTGATCGACAGGGAGACCGGTGAGCCGCTCGTGGGTGCGAACGTCACGATCGAGGGGACCACCCTCGGGGCAGCATGCGACATAAACGGCGAGTTTATCGTTCTGAACGTTTCTTCCAGAACGTATTCCCTGAGGGCGACGTACGTCGGATACCGTCCTATGACGATTCGCAATATCCGGGTTACCCAAGGTCTGACAACGGAGGTGAACTTCAACCTGCAGTCTGAAGCCATTCCAGGCCCGGCGATCGAAATTATTGCTGAGGTTCCGTTGATCAACAAGAACGCCACCAATACCATCAGCCTCATCACAGCGGAACAGATCCAACAGCTTCCCATGCGGAACGTTGCCAACATTTTCACACTTGCTCCCGGCGTCGTCCAGCAGGGGAATCAATTCTTCGTGCGTGGCGGCCGGGCGGAAGAGACGGCATACTATGTCGATGGCGTGCTCGTAAACAACCCGATGAACGGGGCGTTTCAGCTAAATGTGATCAACAACGCCATCGAGCAAGTCCAGAGCCAGATAGGCGGCATGACCGCGCAGTACGGGAACGCCATGTCGGCAGTGGTCTCCACCACGACAAAGACCGGCGGACCGAAGTACCACTTTGGACTGGAAATCATTACCGACCAGGCGTTCGGCGGCAAGGAATCCAAGAACTTCCTGGGCGCATACTCCTACGGGTTGAACGAGTATGTCCTAACAGCCGGCGGGCCGATCATTCCGGGGAATGAACGCTTCCGGTTCTTCGTGGCCGGTCAGAGGATCTTCAACCGGAGCAACCCTTCATATCTGGATGGCATCAATTTCCCGCATGTCGATTCCACGGATATCGTCAATGCCGACTGGATCGTCACCGACAGGAATGCCGCCGACGGCGGGATCCAGACCATGCCTGCAGGGTCAACAGGTAACCGTGGCTACCTTGCCGATCTCATCAACCAGACCGACCTGCCGGGCGGCAGGACATGGGGCGGATACGCGCTGGACCAGTGGGCAATCCAGGGTAACGTCTTCATGGATTTCGGGGCGTTGAACGTGAAGATCGGCGGAACCTACAACAACCAATCGACACGCAACCAGTTCGGCATTACCGATCCCTTTGCCGGAACCGTAGCCACACAGGGGGGCCGTGAGCTGAGTGCCATCGCCATAACGGCGGGCGACCCGCGTCGGTTCCAGATCAATTCCAATGACTGGTCAATCTATGCAAAGCTGACCCATATCGTGAATCCGACGACCTTCTACTCGATCCAGGCCAGCACCTGGCAGTACTTCCAGGAACGCGGTGACCCGATCTGGATGGACAACGTGATGGCCTACGGGGATCCCACTCGGCCTGAGAATGCCGTCCTTACGGGACCAAGCCTGAACCCGTCGCCCTTCAGTGTCTGGTCTTTCAGCGCCAACTGGCCGGGCACCATCCCGCAGGACTACAGGAAGCTTTCCCGGTCCAACATCAGCGGACGGATTGATTTCACGAAGCAGTTCGGAAGGTCCTGGGAGTTTATCGTAGGTGGCGATATCACGCGGCACACCATTCGCACATACGGCATCGACGCACGTGACCTCTACAGGGCGCGTCTGGTCGCTCCAAACGCCAGCGACTGGGAGGTGTACGGCGCCCGGCTGGCGCGGGATATCGGGTTCTTCGGATACGACATCTACGGCAACGAGTTTGAAGGAGGCACCTTCACGGACAACACCGGCTACACGGTGAATCTCTCCGATGAGGGTCCAAAGCATCCTCTCACTGCCGGGGTCTATGTCCAGAACAAGTTCGAGTTCTCCGATCTGGTGATCAATTTCGGTCTCCGGTACGACTGGATCAACCCGGGTTCAAGGGAGTACATTGACCCGCAGATGATTGCCATCGACGATCTGGACGGCGTCCCGGTCGTTGCGGACAGCTCCTACAAGGATCAGGAAATCTCCACGCAGCTGAGTCCGCGTATCGGCTTCTCCTTCCCGGTGACCGATCGCACGGTGTTTCACGCTACGTACGGGCGATTCCTGCAGCAGGGACGGCTCGCGGATCTCTATGACCCGCGGGTTGTTGCAGGCCTCTTCTTCCAGGGTGGATGGGCCAGGCAGTTTCCGACACCGAACCTGAAACCGGAACGGACCACCGACTACGAGGTCGGGTTCCGCCAGCAGATCGGAGACGTGGCGTCATTTGACCTGTCATTCTACTACAAGGATATCAAGGACCTGCACGTGATCCGGGTTATCTTTCCGAACCCCGGATCCCAGACCCAGGCCTGGTATGCGAATGTCAATGGCGACTACGGAACCTCAAAAGGTGTCCAGTTCACGTTCCAGCTCCGGAGAACCGCCCGGATAGCGATGCAGGGGAACTACACGATCTCCAGCTCCACAGCGACGGGCTCCAATTCGGCGTCCCAGTTCAACATCGCCTGGCAGGACGCCTCGTTCAACGGTCAGCCATACTTCCCCGTCATTCCGACCTTCACGGATTTTGACCGGACACACGTGGGGAACATCAACCTTGACTACCGGTTTGGCAAAGACGACGGCGGACCGATTCTGGAACGCCTTGGCCTGAACCTGCTCTTCCGGTTCAGCAGCGGTCTTCGCTGGACGTACAGCCAGATCACCGGGTTCCAGGCCTTCAGCAGCACCAACGCGCCTGAGGCATTTGAGGGGAGGAACTCATCGGAAGGTCCCTGGACGTACAACCTGGATCTGAAGCTGGACAAGACCGTAACGCTCTTTAACTCCGTTGATCTGAACGTCTACCTCTGGATCCAAAACGTATTCGATCGCAAGAACGTGACCGGGCTCTATACAGGGACAGGGGAGCAGAACAACGACGGGTACTTCCAGACGAGCCAGGGTCAGACGTGGGCGGAGAACAACGGCTCGAACGCGGTGGAGATGTACAACTATCTCCAGAACAATCTCAATTTCCTCTCGCAACCGCGTGTTGTTCGGTTGGGCGTAAGGCTGGATATTTAAGTGGCTTTGCTTCCTGAGATGAATTGGATACTAGCAAGGAGTTCAACATGAAGTCAGTTTTCAGAAAGACTCTTTTGTTGGTCTCGGTAGGGGCGATTGGCCTGTTTTTCATGGGAGGCAGAAGCTCTTTTGACCGGGACAATGTTCAGAAGCCGGAAGTATTCATGTACAAGTTCCTCGACGGCAACCGTTTGAATTGTACGTGTGCCTCAGACGGAGAGTACTGCGACTCCCGGCGGACGAGTGCCTCGGGTCTGGAATGGCCCCGGGGCTCCAACAGGACATCGATCTTCACGGCGGGCTACTGGATCGCCGGAAGACACAGACCGAGCGGGAACCTGCGGACCGCGAACATCGACTACAGCACCGAATATCATTCGGGTCCCTTTCTGGAGGGAGAGGTCTATAACACGACACTCAACGACGACGCCGCCTGGACATCGCGTGCCGGCGATCCGCGGTATCGGCTCTACAAGGTTCAGAAGAACAAACCCGAGGGGGTGGACTTCGGGAACGTGGAGCTGGATATCGATCCGTGGACGGAGTGGCCGGGTGATCTGGGTGCGCCGTACGAGGACCTGAACACCAACGGCCAGTGGGATCCGGGCACCGACATCCCGCAGTTCTTCGGTGACCAGATGATGTGGTGCGTTGTGAACGATGTAAACAGGGGAAAGCATTCCGCCCTTGGAGCGACGTCGCCGATGGGGCTGGAGGTGCAGATCCTGTACTTTGTCTTCAACGACCCCGGTCCGCTGGGTGACATGATGTTCATGCGCTGGCATGTCATGAACAAGAGTGACGCCGACTACGACAGTTGTTTTTTCGGAATGTGGTCGGACCCGGACCTGGGGGATGCCAACGATGACCTCCCCGGGAGTGATTCGCTGTTGAGCCTCGGGTACATCTACAATGGTGACAACGATGACGGGACGGCGACAGGCTACGGAGCAACGCCGCCGGCGAACGGTTTCGACTTCTTCCAGGGTCCCATAGTGGAAGGCGAGCCGACCGACACGGCCAGGTTCAACGGAAGATTGGTCCCGGGCTCCAGGAACCTCCCGGCCAGCTCGTTTGTGGTCTACACAAACGGTTCATTTGCCTCGATCATCGACCCGCCGGACGCTTCGCCGAACTACGCCAGAATTGCGTACGACTACCATCTGGGCAAGCAGGGGACTGCCGGAATCGGGATCACCCGTCCCGATGGGACGCCCTATCCGACATTCTGGTTCTCCGGTGATCCGGTCGCAGGAACGGGTGACCTCCCCACGAATTTCCCTCCGGGGAACTTCGACCCGCAGGACATCCGTGTCATGATCAATACCGGGCCTTACACACTGGCGCAGGGAGACACACAGGAGGTCGTGGGTGTGCTCCTTCATGCGCAGGGCGCGGACCGTCTGCAAAGCGTTGCGCTTCTGAAGCAGGTGGACGCGATCGCCCAGAATGCGTTCGACAACAACTTCCAGGTACCGAGCGCTCCAGAGGTCCCGGAGATCAGTGTTTCCGAGCTGGACCGGCAGATTATCTTCAACTGGACGGTCGGAGCTGACGAGACGGAGAGCTACAGGTTCGACGACGGTATCGTTGACTACCGGTTTGAGGGATACAACTTCTATCAGGGAGAATCGGTGAACGGGCCCTGGACACGTATTGCAACGTACGACAGTGCCAACGGCATCACGCTGATCGAGGACTTCGTCCCCAACCTGGAGGCCGGGAAAGCCTACCTCACACCTGTCCAGTTCGGGGAGGACGCCGGGCTCAGGCGATACTATGTCGTAAACCAGGACGTCATCCGCGGCGTACCGCTGGTCAACGGCAGGTCCTACTACTTCGCGCTGACGACCTACGCCTACAACTGGAAGGAAGGGGCCCAGGATCTGGGATTGCGGCTGGCGCTGGAGAATGCCAAAGACGCCGTCACCGTGACTCCGAGGGGAGCGGCGATCTCCGACTACGTTCCGACAACCGGAGGTGACGTGCTGCCGCACAGCCGGTTGCCCGATGATGCGCTGATCCCCGAGGTGATCGACCCGAATCAGATTACGGGTCAGACCTATGCGGTTGTTGTTGACAGCCCCGCAACCTCCTGGAGCCTCATCCGGGCGGGGAGCGACACGCTCGTCAGATCCAGCACGGAGTTCCAGGGCGATGCCACTTCTCCGCTGGTGGACGGGGTTCTCTGGAAGATGACGAGTCCCCCGGCTGGCGTCCGGACGGACGATCAGACCCCAACGGGCTGGAGGTACGACCCCGGTTTCAATGCCTGGTCGGCGGGTGCGGGGAGAGATGGCGCGGGCAATTTCTGGGATGCGTCCGCGGGGAACAGCTCGATTGCATTTCCCAATGGTCAGGACCTTGGAGATCTGGGATTGGCACGGTCGACTGTACCTGCCTCCGAGCTGAGGATGGTGGAGATCCGGTTCAGCAGCACCGAGACGTCGCAGGCCTACAGGTACCTGAACAATGTCCCGACGTTTCCGCCAAAGCCGATAGTGGACAGCTCGTTCCTTCCCTACATCAACGAGAAGGGCGGGGGACTGGTCTATCAGAAGGACTATGATGTCGTCACGGTCCCCTTTACCGCGTGGGAGGTGGACCCGAGCGATGGCGACCCGACACCGCGGCGGCTGAACGTCGGTTTCACGGAGAACAACGACTCTGTCTGGAGCACGGACGGGGCGTTGTACTTTGGGCTGGGTGCTATCAACGCCCAGTGGGAGCCGACAACCGGCACAAACGGCGCTCTGGAAGCCATCTACGTCTTCTCATCGGACTACTCCGGGACCGAAGACTCCACCTACACGGTCAACCCGGCCAACGGTCGGCCCATCAACCTGAAGAACAACCCGGTGGATATCTACTACATCGTTCAGGTGAGGAAGACCAATCAGGCGAACTTCTATTCGGATGGGGACAGGATCATCGCCACGCCGAACTACGCGCTCTTCCCCGGAGAAACATTCGGGGTCGAAACGCAGGCTCGTGTTCAAGGTGTCGAACTTGCCACCGTCCAGATGGGGAATATCAATGTCTTCCCCAATCCGTACTTCGGTAGGAACGAGGCGGAACAGAACCAGTTCAACCGGTTCGTGACCATCACCCATCTGCCACAGGTCGCGACGATCCGTGTCTTCACCATCACCGGTGAGATTGTCCGCACGTTGAACCACAGCGACGACAGCACGTTCGAGCGCTGGGATCTCCGGAACGAAAACGGACTTCCGGTGGCGAGCGGTGTCTATATTCTCTACATAGAAATACCCGAAGCGGGGAACCGTATCCTGAAGCTTGCAGTCATACAGCCTGAGGAACGGGCAGCCCGAATCTGAGCATGACAACGTTGTCAGGAAAAGGAGAAGTACAGATGAAGATGCTGAAGTTAGTAGCATTGTTATGCGTCGTGTCACTCCTGGGTTCCGCCTCGGTCTATGCAGGAAACGAATCAAAGACAGGAACCGCAGGCGCGTATGAGCTGCTGATCCCCGTCGGGGCTCGCGGCACAGCGCTGGGTGGCACCGCCGTTGCTTCGATGACAGGTGTCGAGGCGATCTACTGGAATCCCGCCGGTCTCGCGCGGGGCTGGGGAGAGTCCTCGGTGGAAGCGATGTTTTCCCATATGAACTACTTCGGTGAGACAGCCATGGACTATGCTGCCCTGGGTTGGAACGCCGAGGGCTTCGGAACGATCGGTATTTTTGTGCGGTCGTTCGGTTTCGGGGACATCATGGAGACCACCGCAGAAGCCCCAGAAGGAACAGGCCGTGTGTTCTCACCGTCGTACCTGACGTTCGGTCTCACGTATTCAAAGATGTTGACGGACCGGATCAGCGTGGGGTTCACCGGCAAGTTTGTCAATGAGCAGATACTCCGCACAAGCGCCTCTGGATTTGCGATGGATATGGGTGTCGTCTACTATCTCGGCGGCAGCGGTGCGCTTTCGGGGCTCCATTTTGGCGTTGCCCTGAAGAACATCGGCCCCAACATGAAGTACACGGGTGAGGACCTGGAGAGGACAGCTACTCCTCCAGGCTCCCCCCAGAACGCGCAGCCCCAGGCGCTCGCCATTCCGTCGCAGGCCTTCGAGCTGCCCGCCTCGTTCGAACTGGCGGTCGGCTATGACGCCAATTTCTCTGCCAACAACAGGCTCACCATCATGGGCCAGTTCCAGAACATGAACTTTGGCAACGACCTGATGAAGGTCGGTGCCGAGTACGCCTTCTCGGAGATGGTGTTCCTGAGGGGCGGATACCAGTTCATCGACGGAAGCAGCGAGAGGTACATCTTTGGCGGATCGCTTGGCGCGGGTTTTGCGTACACCGTCGGAAGTTTCCGGTTCGTGATTGACTACGCCTATCAGGCCACGGATCTCTTCCAGGGAACTAACACGTTTGCGCTCCGCCTGGCCTTCTGATTGCAGGGCCGGCAGGCGCTTGTTGTCTCTTGCAAGGGGCTGGGTTGTACTTACCAGCCCTTTGCTGTTTTGTGACCGATCGGGCTCGACAATGAACATTCGGCGTGCGGCGTCTCTTCTCCTGCTGGGATTTCTTCTTCTTCCCGGACCCTCGAGGTTGGCGGCGCAGGAGAAAACGCTCCCGTACGTCGGGCATGGCCTGGACGTGGACATCTATGGGAATGTTTATGTCCTCGATACGGAGAAGAACGCGGTCTTCATGATTGACAATCGCGGGCGTCTGGTCCGAGAACTGGGGGGCGCCGGTTGGGGGAACGAGCAGTTCGACCTCCCGTCAGGCATCTGGGCGCGCAACGGAATGAATGTTTTTGTGGCTGACTACGGGAACCACCGAATCCAGCGCTTCGATCGAACGTTGAGCTATGTCTCGACCTTCGCAACGAGGGCTGAGGATGACCTCCGCACCCGCTTCGGCTTTCCGACAGATGTCTCCGTCTCACGCCTGGGGGATCTTTTTCTCTGCGACACAGAGAACGTCCGCGTTCTCAAAGTCAACAGGTTCACCCATGTTGAAAGGGTCTTTGGGGGGTTTGGCGGGGGAGAGGGACGGCTCCAGGACCCGTCCCAGCTCGAGGTGGGTCCCAACGATCATGTCTATGTCCTGGATGGGGAACGTGTACTCGTGTTTGACACTTTCGGGAACTACCTGAGCGAACTGGGGATGGGTCTGTTTGAGTCGCCCCGGTCTCTCTTTGCAGATGAGCGGGGTGTGGTTGTATTGAGCGATGGCACGCTCTTCTGCTTTGACAGCGCCGAACGGTTTCTCCTGCGTGTCGGGATCGAGGAGATACTGGACCCTGCGGGTGAAGAGATCCGAGCAGTCTCAATGGGAGGAGGCCATCTCTATCTGCTCATGTCCGATGGTGTGCATGTTCTGAACGATCCGCGGGCGGTGGAGCTTGACAAAAATGGCAAAAGTCCTTAGAGTAGAACTTACCATCGGGAGAGAGATATGGCAAAGAGTCTGAACAAGGTGATGCTCATCGGCAACCTGGGAAGGGACCCGGAACTCAGGTACACGACAAGCGGCGTTGCTGTGGCAACGTTCGGCCTGGCAACAAACGAGTCATGGCGGGACCAGGACGGCAATGTCCAGGAGAAGACCGAATGGCACAATATCGTTGCCTGGAGGAAACTCGCCGAAATCTGTGGTGAGTGGCTCAAGAAGGGAAAAAAGGTCTACGTTGAGGGGAGGCTGCAAACCAGAAGCTACGATGACAAGAACACGGGAACCAAGAAGTACATGACAGAGATCGTGGCCGACAGCCTCATCATGCTGGACAGTCGGGGTGCGACGTCCGAGGGTGGCCCCCCGCCATCTTCCCCTTCCACTGGCGCATCAACGCCATCAACAGGCGAAACGAAGGAGGATGACCTTCCATTCTAGCCAGATCGGTAATCCACGTCTACGCTGGTGTCCCGTTGAGTTATCCACAACCCCTGCACGGGGCTGTAACGTATTGTAAAACAATCGGTTAGATGTTTCCGCCCCGGGTGGTAATCCACACGAGGATTGGCCGGCGGTGGATAAGGTGTGGAAAAATGATAGCAAAACTGGCTCTGGAAAACGGTGTTGTGTTGACCGGGGAGGCGTTTGGAGTCTCCGGTGAGGTCTCTGGCGAGGTCGTTTTCAACACCAGCATGAGTGGCTATCAGGAGGTTTTTACTGATCCTTCATACTGCGGGCAGATTGTCACGCTCACCTACCCCCTCATAGGCAACTATGGTGTCAATGCTGATGATGATGAATCGGGCGGACCGCAGGTTGCCGGCGTTGTCGTCAAGGAGTATTTCGAATTCCACAGCAACTTCCGTTCAGAGGGGAGTCTCGGCGATTGGCTGCGGGGACACAACATCATGGCGGTGCAGGGACTGGACACGCGCATGCTGACAAAGATGCTGCGCACCGACGGCGCCATGAGGGGTGTTCTTTCCACTCTGGATCAGGATGAAGGGAGCCTGACGGCAAAAGCTCTCGGGTCACCCCGGATGAGTGGCCTGGACCTTGCCACCAGGGTCACCTGCAAGGAACCATACCTGTGGAGCGAGACCGACGCGACGGAGTTTGCTCTCCCGAGACAGGAGGGGGTGTCCGCGCGTGAGGGGGGCTACCGAGTTGTTGCCTATGACTTTGGCATCAAACGGAACATCCTGAGACGTCTGGCGCAGTATGGCTGTGAAGTCACAGTGGTTCCGGTCTCGTTTGCGGCGGAGGAGGTGCTGGCGATGGATCCCGACGGGATCTTTCTCTCGAACGGACCGGGTGATCCGTCAGCCGTCAGCATTGCGATCCAGAACATCAAGAAGCTCCTGGGCGCCAAACCGATCTTTGGTATCTGTCTGGGTCACCAGCTGCTGGCTCACGCCCTGGGAGGAAAGACGTACAAGCTCAAATTCGGTCACCGCGGGGGTAATCACCCGGTCAAAAACCTCCTCACGGAGAAGATAGAAATCACCTCACAGAACCATGGATTTGCCGTGGATCCTGAATCACTTGACCCGTCATCCCTCGAGATCACGCACCAGAACCTCTACGACGGGACAAACGAAGGCTTCCGGCACCGGACCCTCCCGGTCTTCTCCGTTCAGTATCACCCGGAGGCCTCCCCGGGTCCCCACGACAGCGACTATCTCTTCCAGGATTTCCTCTCCATGATGAAGACCGGCAAACCGGTTTCCTTTTCCGCCGTTCACCAGTAACGATCCCTGCCGTGCACCCCTCGACCGGATACTCTGCTCTCCCCCTCGTCTACGATCGATGGCAAAAGACCTACGGGGAAGACTACAGCTCGCTCATCCTGCCGAGACTTATCTCAACCATCCGGGGTCTGCGGCTCCGACCCACGACGATGCTGGACCTTGCGTGCGGGACGGGATCGCTGGCCCAGATGCTGGCCCGTCGCGGCTGGGATGTCTGGGGTGTTGATGCGTCTGAAGGGATGCTCGGTGTCGCTACGGGCAAGCGGTACCCGGCACGATCCAGTGTACGGTTCCTTCTGGAGGACATGCGTGACTTCCGATTGCCGGAGAAGGTGGATCTGGTTACCTGCATGTTTGACAGCATCAACCACCTTCCCGCCTCCAGGGACGTCCTTGCGACGTTTCGCTCTGTCTATGCGTCTCTCCGGGAGGGCGGCTTCTTCGTCTTTGATGTGAACAACGAACGCTGCTACAGAACCCTCTGGACGAGAAACGAGGCGGTTCACAAGAAGGACTTCTCCGTTGTCCTGCAGAATGCGTACAGCCCTGAACGGAGAGCAGCCTGTTCATATGTCACCGTGTTTCTCAAGGTGGGCGATCGTTTCGAGCGGCGGCAGGAGATGATCTGTGAGCGCTACTATCCACGCGGTGAACTCCGGGGTCTTCTCAGGAAAGCGGGCTTTCGGGTTCGGCAGGTCCAGGACTTCAGCTTTACCGCTGACCCCTCGGTGGGAAAGATCAAGACGTGGTGGGTTCTCCGAAAGCCGTTTGCGAGGTAGTATCCGGCTCTCGGTTCAGTAGCCATCGTAGGTGAGGCTCTGATCCCTGTCCCTTCTGAACCCCGCTTCCAGGAAGAGATCGGCAAAGCGGCTTCTCGCGGCTCTCTCGCCATCAATGTGTTCCGTCCGGATCGTCCGGACCGGTCGCAATGGCGAGGGCTGGGCAAGGAGACCGGTGAGCCATGATATTGCCTCCGTGAGAGCCTCCGCACTCTCCCTTCCAACTGTCCAGATCCGGCTTCCGTAATGTTCCAAGTAGAGGAGCGGCTCTCCGTCCTCGAACACCAGATAGTGCGACGGTTGTCGCAGAAGCCGGGGGTTCGTCCGGGAGGGGTCTCTGGCGGGTGGCTCGATTCCGGGACCATACGGGTTTGCAGGGTCACAGGCGTTGAGGAGAAGCCTCTGATTCTTCCCTCCGGGCTGAGAACGGAGACGTCGCAATGTTTCGATCGCCGAGGGAAGGGCGTACTGCATACCTGACAGGCCATCCACAAAATACCCCCTCCGAATCTCACCACGCATCTCCATCCGCTGGAGTTCTGCGGCGACCACGGGCCAGTTGAAGAGATCTTCCCGCCGATAGAGCTCACGCGCAAGAATGCCGTAGCGGTGAAGGACCTGTGAGGCCTGAGCTGCCGCCCGATCCTCCAGCGGAACCTCCTCGCCAAGGACGGCCGGAGATCTGAGCAGGGACCAGCGCCCATTCCATCCGGGCGTTTGCTGTATGGCCTTACGCACAGTCTGCACCAGGCGTGCCCGATGGGGGTTGCGGTGGGGGGAAAGAATCTGGATCGGTTCCAGAGGGGGCTCTGTCCGGGTGTGTGCCGGTTTGCGAACATTCATGATCTCTGTGAAGAGATCATTGGTGATGTACCCCTTCCAGAACAGCTCGGATATCCCGCGATTCAATGCCTGGAGCGAGACCCGGACGCCGTCGCGGATATCACCCAGAAATGAAGCCCCGTGTCTCTCCAGGTGTTCCAGTACGCGCCTCGCGGCTTCGCCCAGTCTACTCTCTTCTGCGTCGTCGTCCGTTTGCAGAAATACGCTCCCAGCCCCGCGTGAGAAAGCCGTCATTTTTCCGGGGCCAGTGCCGGCCCAGACGATGTTACCCCCTGATGTCATCTGGTCAAGGTGCGTGAGGTCCACCCCTTCCACCCTCCCCCGCAGGACATCACGTGCCCAGAGATCGGAAGGGAGGGAGAGCCCCTGGAACTGGTCCAGGCATATCCTGAGGCCGTCTGCCCCATGCAGACGGGGGGCTGTGCCGAGGTTTTGCCAGTGATGGAGGAAGCGGGTGAACTCCTGAAACGAGCAGGGTTGGATCTCCCTCCGGAGGATATTGAGTGTCTGGCGATGGATGCGTTCGATGTTCGGTTTGTAGGCCCACTGGGGCTGATCACCGCCGGGCAGCTCCCGGGGCCTGAACTGCCCCCTGACGAAGGACCTGTTGCCGCGCAGGGTCTCGCCCGCTCGTTGGACGACGTCTCTCTCCACACCGTAGCGAACGGCTAGCTCACCATCGGTAATCGGTCCGTGATGCTGTATGTATCTGATCAGTATGCGGGGGAGGTGGCCCCGGGTGCGGTATTCCTGATAGAGGTCACGGTCCTCGCCCGCGATCCAGCGGGGGCCGTCGGGAAACTGGATCTGTTCTGCCCTCCCGTCGTTGGCGAGAGTCCTGATCATCGAGGCGGAGTCCCCCTCGCACCGGGCCGCGACCTCTTTGTCCGTCAGGTCTCCTATTCTCAACAGGATCTCCATCAACTCCTCGGGCGACCGTGCCCGTGCACCGTCGGCTTCATGTTGCAGCTTCCGCTCAACGTCCTGGATTGCCTCCGGGCGAATAAGACCGGGGAGGGTATCGAGATCCACGACTTCCGAAAGGAGCTCCCGGTTGATCGAGAGATACTGGCTGAACCTGTCGGTGCTGGGCTGGTCCCACTCATACATGTAGACGGCGATAAAGCTGAAGAGGAGGCTGGCGGCGAAGGGCGACGGCACCTCCGTGAGGGTAGTGTGTATCCCGATGTTTCCGTTTTGCATCTCACGCAGCAGGGAGATGAATTTGCCGTAGTCGAGGATATCATGGAGTGTCTCGCGCACCGTTTCGATGACGATGGGGAAATCGTCGTACCTGCGTGAGACCTGCAACAGATCGCCCGCCCGCAACCGTTGGAGCCAGAGCGGAGTGCGCTTCCCGGGTGAGAAGCGCGGCATCAGGAGCGCCCGAACCGCGTTCTGCCGGAACTGACCGGCGAAGAGGGGGGAACTCGTGAGCTCTTCCATGACGAGCTCTTCGGCGGTTTCCGGAGAGAGCCGCCGCACGAGATCCAGCGGGAGCGAGTCGATGTCGGGGCAACGGAGAAGAACGCCGTTGTCATTGGCGTACGTCTGCGGTTCAACGCCTGTCTCCTCGTGGAGGAGCCGCGCGAGAACCAGACCGAAAAGGCTGTTGACACGCCGTCCAAACGCGGAGTGGACAACGATGCGAGGGTCACCGATCTCGTCCCGGAAGCCTTCCACCAGAATAAGGCGATCGTGAGGTACCACGCCTGCGACGTCTCGCTGTTTCCGGAAGTACTCGACGAGGTTCCAGGCCGACCGGGAATCGATGGGGTACTCGTGCTGGAGCCAGGAGAGGCAATCGTCCCTGTCCAGGCGGCCGGCGAGCTCTCTGCGGAATGCCCCGACGGATCTACCCAGTTCGACACTGCGCCCGATTCCCTCTCCCCGCCAGAAGGGCATGCGGGCGGGTTGGCCCGGTGCGGCGTTGACGGAAAGGCGGTTGGCGTCCATCGAGGCCACCTTCCAGACCGACGTTCCCAGGATGAACGTATCGCCCACACGAGTCTCGTAGACGAATTCTTCGTCCACCTCTCCCACTTTCGTCTTACCGTCTTGGAGGTAGACGCCAAAGTACCCCCGGTCGGTTATTGTTCCTCCTCCCGTTACGGCCAGGCGACTACTTCCCGGGAGCGGGAACAATCTGTTG
>JBATTW010000317.1:0-5146 GCA_049670805.1 Bacteroidota bacterium | reverse complement strand
GTATCGCCTCCAGATCATGGAATGAGAGCTGTACCAGTAGAACGGATATTGGAGCAGGAGGATGTCATGCTCGAGGAGAAGCTTCTGTTCACGGTGTCCGTGCGTGAAACTCCCCCCACGAGCTGCTCGTACACAGTGAGAACACACCTACCATTTCTCAAACAGAGAAATCCCATGCGCAGAGATCTCCGAAGAGGGATTCACCTCTCTTTCATTCTGGCCGTTGCTTTCTCCTCCAGCGCAGGATCTACAACGGGCGGGGCCAATGCCCGGGAGGCGGCTCAGTACGAACACCAGCCGCCGGAACAGGTGATGGATTCGATCGGGATCGAGCCCGGAATGGTGATTGCCGAGGTGGGAGCCGGTCGAGGCCGGTACGTGGTGCCTGTGGCAAGGCGGATTGGGCTTGAGGGGAAGGTCTACGCGAACGATATCGACGAAGATAGGCTGGAAGACCTGGAGTCTCGATGTGAAAGAGATTCGATCCCGAACGTTACGACGATCCTGGGTGAGATCGAGGACCCGCTTCTCCCGGCCAGAACGATGGATCTGGTCTACATGATCAACACGTACCATCACCTCGAGAGGCCCGTGGAGTTGATGGAGAACATCGTCCCCTGTCTGAAGCCTGGCGGCCGTCTTGCCATCATCGAACACGATCCCATCAAGGTCCCGAGCATGGGGTCGCACGCGACAGCGAAGGAGATCGTCATTGACCAGGCGGAGAAGGCCGGTTTCAAGCTGGAACGGATGTTGACGTTTCTTTCCCGCGATAATATCTATATCTTCTCATACCGCGAATAGCACCTCCACCGAATGTCAACGGTACACCGAAGAGTAGGCCTCCTCACGGCGACCTCACTGGTCGTGGCGAACATGATAGGGGCCGGCATCTTTACAACCTCAGGTATCATGGCCGGGATGCTCCCGGGGTCACACTGGGTCCTTCTCTGCTGGGTCGTCGGGGGAACAATCGCGCTTGCGGGGGCTCTCTGCTATGCCGAGCTCGCGACCAGGATGCCCGAAGAAGGGGGGGAGTATGCCTACCTGAAGAGGCTGTACCATCCGGCTCTGGGTTTCCTGACCGGGTGGATCTCATTTGTGGTCGGTTTTACGGTGGCGATAGCCGCTTCCGCAATGGCCTTCGCCGAATACGTCCTCCCGAAGGGAGCGCCGGGCTCTTATTCCCTCCCGCACAAATCGCTGGCCATTCTCCTCGTCCTGCTCCTTACTGCAGCGCATTACCTCGGCATCAGAGTCGGGTCACGTCTGCAGAACGTCCTTACCGTGACAAAGGTCCTCATCATCCTGGGGCTAGCAGGAGTGGGGTTGGCTCTCGCGGGAGACGGGTCAATCGGGCCTCCCGTACCGGCTGATGTTTCGTCCGGTGGCTTTGCGCTGGGTGCAGCCATGATGCTGGTGATGTTCTCCTACAGCGGCTGGAATGCCAGCGCATACATCGCAGAGGAGGTTGCCGACCCCCGAAGGAATCTTCCCCTATCACTTGTAGCCGGGACAGGGATCGTGATCTGTCTCTACCTTCTCATGAACCTCTTTATTTTTCACGCGCTCCCGTATGGGGAGGCTTCGGGCTCGATCGCCGTGGTGCGGAGCGCCTCCGTGGCGGTGTTCGGGGACTGGATGGGGAACGCGCTTGGCTACCTCATTGCCGTTGCGTTGCTCTCCTCTCTGAGCGCCTTTGTCATGCTCGGCCCCCGCGTCTATTTCGCGATGGCGCGGGACGGACTCTTCTTCCGGTTTGCCTCGGCGGTGCATCCACGTTTCCAGGTGCCCGGCCGTTCCATTCTTGTGCAGGGCGCGATAGCAATCATCATGGTCCTAGTCGGGTCTTTTGAACAGCTGCTGATCTATCTCGGGTTTTCGTTGAGTGTCTTTCCCTTCCTGGCCGTCGCGGGGATCTTCATCGCCCGGAAACGGATGATCGGGGAATCCACGGCGGTCCGGGTCTGGGCCTATCCCTATGTTCCGCTCTTCTTTCTCGCCTGCACCCTTACCCTGATGGTCCTGGCCTACTGGAGCAGGCCCCTGGAATCCACGGCCGCGGTCATCACCGTCCTGCTCGGGATTCCTGTCTACCTTCTGTGGATCAGGACTCGGTCTTCCTTGCCTTCCAGATGAATTTGACGTACCATTGGGCATGCATTTGTCCCTGCCTGAGTGCATCGTTTGTGATTCCCACGCCTGTTCGCTTACTCCTCACTCTGATTCTCAATCTGGAGCCCACTATGAAGAAGTCTAGCATGCTGACCCTTCTCCTCGTCGCCGGATTCCTGTTGTCCACTCCGGCAAACGGGGGTGTCACCAAAGAAGAGTACCTCGCCTATGCCACCGCGGCTGCCCGGGAGGCATGGGAGGGTCTGGACGCCTACCATGAGAGGTGGCGGAAAAACATCGACGTACAGTATGTGTTCGGCTATAATCCCCCGGGGAACGATGTCTACCTGGCTGCGCTCTATGCCAACCTCTTTGAAATCCAGGGTGACTCCTCCTACCTCCACCGGGCCAGAGATCTCCTCGTTCCGTTCGGCGAGTACAAGAAGGCCTACCCGGCCGACTACGTCAAGACGAGAGCGGAGTACGCAAAGGGGCTCCCCGCGATCCCGAACATTTTTTTCTTTCCCAAGTATCTTCGCGCGTATGAGGTCCTGAAAATGTACGATGTGCTTACCGCCGATGAACAGGCTGTCATCGAACGAGACATCGCCGAGAGCGCGGATTTTGTCACCAACTTTCAGGAGTGGGGCCCGATGAACCGGGCGATGCTGCGCGCGGAATGCCTGGTGTACGCCGCGAAACTGGTTCCGAACCATCCCCACAGTGGACGATGGGCCATGATGGGAAAAGCCATAGCGGACGACAGCTGGGGACAGTGGGAGGTGGAGGACGCGACCGGCTATCATGGCATCTGGCTCTATTCGCTTCTCACGTTTGCAAGCGACATTCGTGAGGACGAGAGCCTCTACCGAACGGCGGTGTTGCACTACTACTTCGATTACTTCCTCGCGCTGGTCTGTCCGGCCGGAATAGTGCCGGACTTCGGAGATGCCAACTGGGGGGGCGGATGGAACCGGATGATCCCGTTCTTCGAGAAGGGGGCGGCCGTCTACAAGGAGCCTCGCCTCCGATGGGCGGCGGAACAGATCTTCCGAAAATACCTGGATCCGATGCCGGAGCGGAAGAGCGTTTTCTCGGCCCTGGTTCTTACCGATGCGGTCCGCTGGGGCGACTTTACCATGGAAGCCCGGAGACCCGAAGGAGGAACTCAACAGGTCCTGGACGACATGGTGGGGAAGAAGGTGGTTTTTCGGGACGGCTGGTCGGAGAAGAGCACATACATGCTCTACAACTACCGTGACGAGGGGGACGGTGGCTGGCTCTTTCGTGAGAACCTCAGGACAAGCATCCCGGTGGAAGAGGAGAAGATGCACCACGGTCACTCCGACGAAAACAGCATTGCCCTTCTCATGAAGAACGGCTCGATTCTCCTCCATGACGGCGGCTACCGTGACTACATGCCGAGCGGGCCGTACGGTGCGTACAGAGCGGATTACTTTCACAATCGGGTCGCCGTGCGGGATGGAAAGATCGCCCTTGGCCAGGAGGAGGGAGAGTGGAGGTACGCAACGTCCAAACGCGCGGCGGTGGAGGGACAGGGGATGCTGGAGTTCTTCAGGAACTCGGGCGCCTATCGCCAGATCAGGACACAGATGATAGATTTCCTGACGCTGGAGCATTTTGATATGACCCGGACCCGAATCATCGATAATCACCTCGGGTACGAGGCGGACAGGGTTGTCAACTACGTGAAAGAATTGGACTGGTTTGTAGTGTTTGATGTCGTCCGCTTTACAAAGCCGGGGTACCTGACCATGGCGAATCTCTGGCACACGCGAAACATCCATCGTTCCGGTCCCGGCTGGTACGAGACATCCTACGATTCACTCGGGAGTGTGGATGTGAGGGGCGGCGAGCGTCTTCTGGTCCATTTCCCCGTTCAGGCACAGCTCGAGGAGGGTGTGGAAACAGAGAGCCGCTACTGGCAGGAGGAACAGGTGATCTATCAGCTCATCGGCAGGCACGGTTACCGGAACGATCTCCAGGCGTTTGTCACAGTTCTTATTCCGCACGGTGAAGAGGCTGATCCCCAAAAACTCCTGAAGTCGGTCAGGATGCTGGATGTCAGTTCCTCCCCCGAGGCTGTCGCCCTGAAGATCAGCGCGAAGGGGAAGGAGTACATCCTCGGAGCCAGGCTTGATATGGAGGGAGCGCTTGCGAGAGATTGGGCACGTCCGATGTACACGTACGAATCAGGGAAGATGCATTACGGCGACTACACGACCGACGGCCATGCCCTCTTTGCTGTGGAGGACGCGAAGACCATTGACTACGTGATGGTTGGCGGAACGCAGATAGAGTACAAAGGCAAAGTTCTCCACGCGCAGTATCCGGTTCTTTCCGGGCTCCGTTTTGACGGAAGCCCGGACGGAAAGGGAACGGGGAAGGTCCGGTACTGGCAGGAGAAGGTGGAGAAGGGTAAGTAGGTGCAAGCAACCATCCAACAAGGAGAGACCGGTAAGAGCGGACAGAGGTACGCCGCATATCTGAGTGTTGTTGCCGCGCTGGGCGGTCTCCTCTTTGGATATGACACGGCGGTGATATCCGGCGCGATCGGGTTCCTGAGAACGCACTTCAGCCTCAGCGCGGCTGAGATGGGATGGGCTGCATCGAGCGCCCTGGTCGGCTGTATCGTGGGGGCGGGTATCGCGGGCGTGATGAGTGATTTCTTCGGGAGGAAGAAGGCGCTCATTCTTGCGGCCATCCTCTTCGGCGTCTCGGCTGTATGGTCGGCCCTCGCGCAGAGCGTGGCGCAATTCGCCCTCGCACGCATTCTGGGGGGAATCGGGGTCGGGATGGCCTCGATGCTCTCGCCTCTCTACATTGCCGAGATCTCACCCGCATCCATCCGGGGTCGCCTGGTATCGTACAACCAATTCGCGATCGTGACCGGCATCTTCGTCGTCTATTTTGTCAACTACTTCATCGCGGGGCTGGGGGATAGCGCGTGGAACATCAGTGAGGGCTGGCGATGGATGGTCGGTTCGGAGACGCTCCCGGCCATCATGTT
>JBATTW010000316.1:0-23499 GCA_049670805.1 Bacteroidota bacterium | reverse complement strand
GGAATCCCCTTCTATCCGGTCCTGGGCAATCACGAGCTGATGATTTTTTCCTGGGCGGGTGAAAAGAGATTTCAGAAGAGGTATCCCTATGCCTCTCGAACGGGTTACAGCGTCCGGGCCGGGCGGTTGGGAGTGGTGTTGTTGAATTCCAACTTCAGCATCCTCACACAACAGGATATCCAGCGGCAGCAGCAGTGGTACGACGCTACTCTGACGAGGATGGAGGCAGACACCACGATCTCTGCGGTTATCGTTCTCTGCCACCATTCTCCGTTTACGAATAGCCGAATCGTCTTGCCTTCGGAGAGCGTTCGAGAACGGTTTGTGCCCCTCTTTTTGCGACACGACAAATGCAAACTCTTCATCAGCGGGCACGCACATGCGGTGGAGCACTTCGTTCAGGGGGGAAAGGATTTCCTCGTTATCGGTGGCGGAGGCGGATTACAGCAGCCTCTCTACACAGGCGACCAGCAGAGGTGGCGGGACCACTATCCCGATCGACGTGAGAAAAGGATGTTTCACTACACCAAGAGTGGAGTGGAAGGCGACAGTCTCAGAATCACCGTCCGCATGGTGGACGAGAGGTTCAGCTCACTTCACGAGGTCTATACTCTGTCGATCGGTTTGTGATGGGAGCGTCGGAAGCGCTGACCGGATCTCGGAGGCGATTTCACTACGGTCAGCAAGTTCAGAGTTATGTGTGTGGAAGGGGATGAGAGTTGCGGCTCATAGAAGAAAGGCGATGTTCTCTAACGTATCAAGGTCTTTGACAGCGGTGGGAGCCAACGATGCGGTGCTGCCCTTCCGGGGGCATTCTGAAGGAAAACGGCCCGCTTCAGATGCTCGCAGGTGAGATCCAGCAGCCCGTCCGGGGGAGCTTCTGGGAGGGTCTTCTGGATAGTAAACCGGATTTTGTTTATCATATATACCCTGAGAACCAAACGCAGGACGTTGACGTTAAAGCAAGTGGTACAAACCGGAATATCTTTCGTGAGGTGTGGGATGAGGCGGAATCTTTTGGCGCGGTTTGGAGGGGTATTGGTTCTCCTCCTGGCAGGTCTTCACAGCGGTGCATTTTCCCAGAACATCGGCGATGCTCTTCGGCTCTCCGGTCCCGGGCTGACATTTAGTGCGCGGGCCCTCGGGATGGGCAACGCCTTTTCGACCATTGGGTACGACTACTCGGGAGTCCGGCTCAATCCGGCCACGCTGGGTAACATACGTGCATCCACGTACTCGGCTTCGATCAATACCAATTCGTTCCCCGGTACGTCTAAGTACAACCAGATCGAGAATTACTTTGCAACAACGAGTACGTCATTCAGCCAGCTCGGTATTGCCATTCCGTTTCTCGTGGACTCGAGCAATTTTGTTCTGTCGCTTGGTTACACACAGTCAAAGGACTTTAACCAGAGCTTGAAGTACGGGGCCTTTAACCCGAGCCCCAACTCTGTCATTCAGGATCTGACAGCGGCCAACAGCGAGTTTGCCAGGGCTCTCGGACTGAGCTATCAGGAGTTTGATCCCGTGACCAACGAATACCTCGGGGACAGGACAATTGTCAACGGCAACCTGGATGAGAGCGGATTCATTCTAGACCAGGGCGGCCTGGTCCATTTCTCCGCGGGGGCTGGCTTTGAGTTGATGCCCGGGGTGTTTTTTGGTGCGAGCGGGAGTTATGCAGTCGGAACGTACCTGAGCGACCGGGAATACTACGAGAAAGACACTCAAAACAACTACGACTCCACCATACAGACCAATCCGGCCGACACCCGGACGCGGGATTTTCAGCAGTTCTATCTGCACGACGTCCGCGATGTCGAGTACTCAGGGTGGGATTTCAAGTTCGGCGTACTCTACAAGTTCTACAACTTTATGGCTATCAGTGCAGCATTCAAGATTCCGACGGCACACACGGTATCGGAAATCAGGAACGTGAGCGGGTTTGCCGAGTATGAAGGAGGCACGCTGACCACTGCGCATGGGATGGAGACAGAGACGCTCTACAAAGTCACCCCTCCTTACGAAGCCACCGTGGGTGCTATGATCAACCTCTGGATCCTGACGGGAACGCTGGAAGCAACGTACGTTGACTATACGCAGATGACCTTTTCGGGGGGAAATATCGAGCTTCCTGACAGGACGCTGGCGATAAAAGAAGCCAAGGAAAGGCTAACACAGGTTCTGAACATCAATGGCGGTGCGGAGTTCCGACTGCCGTTTACAGGTCTGAGCGCAAGGGCGGGATTTATGTACCGGCCTTCGCCCTTCAAGGATGACCCGATGGAATTCGACACGAAAGTGGTGACCACAGGCCTGGGCATCAATTCCAGCGACAGACTTATGTTTGATGTCGGATATGCGATCGGGTTCTGGACGCAGCGTGGGAATCAGTATGGCCTTGAGGATATGACACAGGAAGTCGTCACGCACAACATTCTGGTTTCCGTGAAATTTGCCTTCTAGATGGTTGGTGCCTGCAACGGGTGTCCTTTCACGGGGCACCCGTTCCGTTTTTCCCTTCTCTCACCACACCCACGGGATCCCGCGTTCTCTCTCCTGCACAGCGTCAATCAAACCTGAAGATTAGATCGTAACCGGTGGATTTTGTCGTTCCCTGAGTAACCTGAACTGAGAGGAATGGCAGAAACCTGTATGCGAGCGCCACCTCGTCCATTGCCGTTTCATTGGCGTTTGTGCTCTCCAGCTTTCTCGTGTACCGTACGAAGAGCCGATCGGAGAGGTACTTTCCCACCGTAAAGGAGGTGTTCTGCCAGCTGTCCTTCACTGTCAAATCGATGACATCAAGCCCCAGGGACTGTCCCACAGTATTCGAAAGCTGGGCCGCTACAAAACTTGCCGCAATGCCTGCGGCGAAGTCGCCCGTACTCTGACTGATGCTGGATCTCTGATCCTGGGACAACTCGTTGAGGCTTCTTCCGAACAGGATGAAAGACATTGCGTTCCGCTCGTCAACGCGCTCGTTGTTCAACGTGAAGCGGTACTCGGGCGAGAGGGCGTCGCCCCAGAGATGCAGCAGCAGTTCTTCCTGCTGTCCGCCGGACCGACGAAATGTGTATGCAACCTCCATGGAAATCGACGGGATAAGGCTCGTACCACCCTGGAAATCGAGCCTCCCTTCAACGACCTCAAACTTCTTTCCGTACACGAGAAACGTCCCGCGATACGCTCTCACGAAGCCGAAGAGCTGGAGTGAATCCCGGCCGACGACAACATCCAGCTCACCCTCAACCTCTATGTTGATATCCGGACTCCGGAACCAGGTGTTGCGGGGAATGGCGATCCTTACGGCTCCGTTGAGGTTTTTGAGGAGGCTCGGATCGGGCCTTTCCAGCGAATCTGCCACCTGGAGGCGGGCCACATCAGTTCCGTGTGCCGCCTTCACGAGGAGGGGGAGCTCTCCTTCCGAGGGCCGGTTCCTCATCTGTTTGAAGAACGCCGGCAGCCAGAAACTGGAGCGCACAATTGTCATGGCGCCGGTCAGGGAGGCGCTGTCCCCGGCCGCAGTGAGACCGAGGTCTCCATCAATGGTCATCTCGAGGTTGCGACCATTTGCCAGGACAAACCTTCTGGCCCGCATCGTCAACTCGGCTTGACGGAGTGATCTGTCAATGAAATCGCTTGGCCAGCCAATGTACCCTGATGCTGTAAGACGTCCCCCGCCGCCTCTGATGTGAAAATCATCAAGCAGCAACTTCTCCTTCTCTCCAAGGATGTGTACACGTATCTGGTCGTATGACAGTCCGAGAAAGGTACTCTGGAGAGCTGTGCTATCGAGTGCGATGAAGCCGTTGAATCGGGGCTGGTCGAGTGTGTTTTCGACGGAAATGTCAGCATGCAGGATTCCGTCCAGGTGATCAGCAGCGTGAATAAGGGGATTCAGCGTTGCCACGTCGAACCGGTCGATGGCAAGCCGGAAACGCAGAGGCTTGTTCCCCGGGGTCCTGAGCGCATCGTCATCTGCTGAAGGGATGAGCGGGAGAAGACCGCTGCTGGTTATCCGGTTTCCATCAGGCTGGTGAAGCGAGGTGTTCCAGGCGAGGGAAGAGTCAGCGTAGATCAGATCGGCCTGGAGATTTCCCAGGTGATAGCTCCCGGAGAACGCCTCGGCAACACTCAGCGCACAGGAGAGACGCGGGGTTGAAAGACTGCCCCGCAGGCTCAGGTCAGCGTTCAGCGTACCACTCGCGCGCATGGAAGACCCTGCAAGGGCCAGGATCCGTTTCACGTTGCCGTTCCGGATCCGGAGATCGAATTGACTCTCGCCCGCGAAGGAGATGCTTCCCTCCGCGTGGAGGCGATAGTTGTCCGCGAGCAGATCGAACGAGGCAATCTCCACGTTGTCTTCTGTAATGCGGACCAGCGCGGTATCTTTCAGGGATGCTATTATTGTGTCCGACCGGAGCATTTGCAGAACCGGCAGCGCAACGGTTATCACCGAATCGATGAGCGCAATGCACTGAATGGTTCCGCCGAGATTGTGGGGTTCGCGGAAGAGGATCTCAGAGAAGAGCGAGTCGTTCTCATACTTAACGGTTGTGGCGATGCTGTCAAAAAGGATAGATGAGTAACGTGGTCGCATCGCCAGTGCCTGCCCGGACAAGGAGAGTCCCTCTCCGTCATAGAACAGGCCAAGCTCACCGAAAAGAGAGTCAGCACCCCCCTCAAACGCCCGGAGAGCGTTCAGGTTAAACTTCATATCAACAGCGGCTGAATCCGGTTTTCCAGCTATCGTACCCTCCAGGCTTCCATGGGCCTCGAGGGAGTCAACACTCAACAGTGTTGCAAGCGGTGCGAGATCCTTTATCCGGGCCTCAAACCGGAGAGAGCTCTCATCGTTGATGTCCAGAGAACCCGAGGCATGAAGATCCAGCATCTCGTCGTGGACGGCGAGCGTATCAAGTGCCATGACCTTGCCGTCAATCGTGCCTTTCCCCCGCACAGAGGAGAGAGTGAGTCCGGAGAGGGAAGACGAGTCCACTGCCAGTGAAAAACAGGCAGAGATGGAACCGGGCTCGAATCCTGCTCCCTCGGCGTGAAGTGAGCTGTTGACACTCGACGAGAGATCCTCTTCCTGCAGAAGTGCAGCCAGGTCCAGATGTTTTGTCTGGAGCGTGACGGAGAACTGTTCTTTTCCGAGGATGTCATGGAGGTCGGCTCCCAGCTCCACTCCCCCGAACGGGCCGGTGGCAGTGACGGTCCCGCTGAGACTACCGTGATTGTGCGAGAACGCGAGGGTTGCTTCTTCTATCTGTCTGCTCAGGATACGGGAGTTGGTCAAGATGATCGACATACCCCCGGATGCGTTTTCGAGGTCCAGCCCATTGCTCCGGATCGTGCATGTGCCCGTCAAATCCGTCGAGAGAGTCTCTTCGGCCAGCCAGTGCGCGATATCGATATTCTGGAATGTTGCGGCTAAAGAGACACGTTTTCTCTCCCCCCCGGCGTCGAGTACCCCGCGCGTGTTGATGATCTGGTCTCCGTCCCGAACAGTAAATCGAACAGCGGCTGTATCGTTTGTGTATCGTGCTTCTCCCGTGATGGTCGGTGCGGCGGCAAATCCTATCTCTGGCAGGAAGGGAGCGAACTCTGAGAATTGCAGCGGTGAAGTAGAAAGGCTCAGTTCTGCGGTCAGTCCGTTTCCAAAGACGTACAATCCGCTTGCCTGCAACAGGTTGTGTCTTGACTTGAGCTGCAGTCGGTCGAGAGAGAGGGTGTCTCCCGTATAGCTTAGTCTGGCCGTGAGCTCTTCCAGAGCAAGTGGTGGGTCGTTGGTCTGGAATGCCAGGGAGTCCACGCTCAATGTGCCAGCGTCCGGAGTATAGGTGCCGGAACATTGGAGTGTGAGCTCGTCCACGGTACGGGGAAAGGGAGTGATGGAATGCAGCGGGAAGAGCTGAAACCTTCCCCGTTCGATCCTGGCATCGTGCAGGCGTATACGCCAACCAAAGGGTCGACCAGCTGTCACGTCTTCGGCTCTCTCTGCTGTGTCCGGAAGAACAAGCGATTGAAAGTCCCACGATGAATCGCGCTGTTGGTGCAATCGGATGTCCGGCTTTGTCAGATGGAGCGAACGAATGACTACCGTCCCTTGCAGCAATGCAGGAAGATCGTACTCGGCAGTGAGCCGGGGAAGAACCAGCAGGGTGTCCGAATCGGTCCGTAGCAGTATGTCGCCAAGCTGCATGCTTCCCCAGATGCTTCCTTCGAGTGAACCAATACGGACCTCCGCTGTGAGGGTCTCGTTAGCACCCCCCTCGATTACTCCTCGCAGCCAGCCTCTGAACCAGCTGGTCTGTGTGAAGGCCAGGACGACGATGACAACCCCCAAAAACCCAAGGAATGTGTACCCGATGTACGCGAGAAGCTTTCTCATCTGCTTTGTTACCGCCTCAAAATGCTTGTCCGAAACTAAAAATGAACTGCCAGTCCGTCACCTCGTCAAATACGGGGACGGCCACATCCAGACGAACAGGGCCAATAGGTGTTCCAATCCGGATCCCACCACCGGCAGAATATCGGATCTCATCGAGCCTGTAAGTGAACGATGGAATCCACACGTTTCCAAAATCCATGAAAGCTACGCCCGAGACCATACCCCAGACCGGGAACCGCAATTCCAGACTCCCCTCGAAAAGGCTGTTCCCGCCGATTGGCTTCCCGAGGTTGTCGATGGGGCCGAGCTCGAACCGCTTCCATCCTCTGACCGAGGTGGCACCACCGGAGTAGAAACGTTCCTCGACAGGGATGAAATCATGCTCCTCATTGGTCGAGACAGCGCCGGCTTTCAATCTCCAGGCCAGGACAAGAATCTCCCAGAGATCATGGTAGCTTCGAAAGTCTGCCACCAGCCTGAGGAACTGGTACGGCGTGTCAAAGATCTTGCCGTTGAGCGTCAGAATGGCAGTTGCGGTTGTTCCCGAACGGGGAGCGAAAATCGGTTCGGCGGTGGTCCGGGTCGCGGTGAGAATCACACTGGATTTCCAATAGTTCTCCAGCAGCGGACCGAGGCGGTTCACCTGCGAGACACTTGAGAGGTCAAGCCCTATGCGTTCGATTGTATAGGAAAGGGCACCATACACACCCTCTGCAATTGGCCTCTGTAAGGAGAACCGAATGCCGGTCCGGTTGGCAGTGTACGACGGTTCAGTTTCGCGGCGCTTGAACGGGTAGGCAATGAAGGTGGTCCGGGCTATGAAGAAGTCGGGATCAACGTACCATCCGCTGAAGCTGTACTGGTTCAGTGCGGAATGCTCGATAGCCAGACGGAAACTGGGGGTACCCTTGAAGAGCCCCTTCCAGGTAAACCGGACCGCGCCTCGGAGCTTCTCCTCCTGGCCATAGCCGACACTAAACCAGGTCTGGAACTGATCTGCTTCCTGGACTGAAATCTCCACAGGAACGGTTCCACCTTGAGATTGCTCGTAGAGTGGCTTGACGGTTACGTTGGTATGGAGTAGAAGGGAATAGATGGCTCGCTCTGTCTCCGCAAGCTTGCTCTCATCGAAGGGACTGCCTGGCGAGAATGTCAGCTTCTTCTCGAGCATCGATGTGGGCAGTCGATTGTTCCCCGCGTATGAGACATTCCCGAATGTGATCGGTGGACCGGCCGTCATGCTCCAGATGACCGCGCTCGTGTTGTGCGTCGTGTCGACACTTATCGCGTATTGTATTGAAGCAAAAGGAAACCCCGAGTTTGCACAAGAGCTTGCAATCTTTCCCTGGTCCTGGCGAAGTGCGTCATCACGGAATCGTGCTCCCGGCTTCAAGGCTAGATCGTCGGAGACAGAACGCCAAAGAGAATCGTGTATCGCCTGAAAAGCAGGTTCGACACCGGAAGAAGATGCAGTCACCGTGTCAACCAGCACAGGCCCTCCCTCGATGATGGGGATACGCACGGCGACGGTCTTCCCGTCGTGGTCCGCGGTGATGACGGGTTCCTCGAGTCGGACGTTGAGAAAGCCTTCCTGCTGGTAGAGCTGGACGATGCTGGCCAGATCGTCTTCTAGGATCTGCTTGCTGAAAAGGAATGGATCCGATCCGAAGAGTTCCTCCAGCCAGCTCGTGGCATGCATGTACATCTGTTCATGCAGGGCGCTCGAGGTGAGAGCCATGTTCCCGGTGAAACGTACTTCCCGCACACGGTAATTCTCCTGAGCATTTGCCGGCGTTCCGCAGGTGATAGCCGCGGACAGCAACAGGCAGACCGAAGCATGCGAAGATCTCATCGCACGGGGTCCAGACCCCGTTCTCCTGAAGGTTGATGATAATCCATAAGCATGAACATGAGTGGGCACTGGGAATATAAGAACTTCCCATATATCCAGCGAGGTCTTTCTCCTCCCCGGGTCCGGGCGCGTGGGAAGAGCCGTGATGTGGTGCAGAACACGAAGTTGATTCTTCTACCCGGCTTTGATACCTTGAAGTTAAAGAAGGCGAACCATAGGATGACGGGAAGATTCCGGGCGTTTGTTCTTATCATACTCCTCGTCGTGATCGGGGCCGGGGAGGCGTTGTCTCAGCAGGATCGAGTCTCTAGCGCCTTCCGGATAGCGCGTTTGAAGTACACCGGCGGCGGTGACTGGTACAACGATCCGACCGCTGAGGTTAACCTTCTGAACTTCATACACGAACAGACGGGTCTGGATGTTGATGCCCGCTATCTGTTTGTCGAACCGGCCAGCGAGGATCTGTTTACCCACCCGTTTCTCTTTCTGACAGGCCACGGCAATATCGCATTTAACGAGACCGAAACTCGTCGTCTGCGGACATACCTCGAGAACGGAGGCTTTCTCTTTGCCGACGATGATTACGGGATGGACAAAGCGTTCCGCAGAGAGATGAAGAAAGTGTTTCCGGAGAAGGAATTCATCGAAGTGCCGTTCGATCATGGTCTTTACAGTATCCACTTTGATTTCTCTCAAGGGCCCCCGAAAACACATGCACACGACGAACATCCTCCCCGGGGGTTTGGTCTGTTTCACAATGGCAGGCTCATCGTCTTCTACACGTATGAGAGCAATCCGAGCGATGGGTGGGCTGACCCTGACGTGCACAAGGACCCGGAGGAGAAGCGCCTGGAGGCACTCCGTTTTGGCACAAACGTCGTGCTGTGGGCGCTGACACACTAGAGGCGGAGTCAAATCGAGCCATGGGCAGTGAGAGCGACCGGATAATTCTGGAGATGCAGCAACGGCTGCGGGATGTCCGCAGAAAACTGAGCCGTATCGCCCTGGCCAGGGGTATCGTCACATCTGCGCTGGTCTGCGCTACCGGTTTCCTGGTCCTCCTGGTCCTGGAGAGCCTGTTCCGGTTTGGCGTGCTTGGACGAACGATAGCATTCTGGGGCTGCTTGTCTTCCGTGGTTGCCGCATTCCTCTGGATGACCGGCCGCCCGGCGTTGAGACTTCTCGGGATCCTCCCGGACGCTGACGATCAGCAGACAGCCGCGTTTGTAGGGCGCGCATTTCCAGAGATCAAGGATCGGCTCCTCAACGTGCTTCAGCTCCATGGCGAGGCGAACACTGGAGCGCCCTACTATTCGCGGGATCTCATCGATGAATCATTCCGGGAGTTGCAGCGTGAGGCTTTCCAGCTGGAATTCACCTCTGTTGCGGACTATGCGGAAAGCAAGACTGTCGCCAGAGGTCTTGGTGTTGTCGCGGGCGTTCTCCTTGTTCTGCTTCTCTCACTCCCCGGCGTCTTTCTGGAGTCCCTCAAACGGGTCGTCCATTTTGATCAGGCGTATGCGGTGCCGGCTTCCTTTGGTCTCATCGTCGAACCGGGAAACAGGGAGATCGTCAAGGGTGAGCGGGTGGAAGTTGTTGTACGTGGGACGGGTGCCCTGCCCGAAACGGTGCTTCTTGCGACCCGACCGGAAGGGCAAACGGCGTACGACGAGGTATCGCTCGCTCGCCTCGAGGATAATTCGTACCGGCATGCTCTTGTCAGAGTGAAAAATACGACCCGCTACCATGTCCGTTCGGGGGCAGTGCGAAGCGGCGAGTTCACGCTCCTCGTCCACGACAGACCGATGATCAAGTTGTTGCGTCTCGGGCTGGAGTACCCACGTTACACCCGGCTTGGTGCGCGTCAACTGGAAGACAACATCGGTGATGTGACGGCACTGAGTGGGACGAATGTTCGGTACAGGGTGGAGGCCAGCAAAGAACTGTCTGCGGCAGAGCTGGTGTTTGGGGACGGATCCATCGTTGCGCTTGATGTGCAGAATCGGCATGCAACGGGAGCGGCACGTCTTACCGCAGAGGGGACATACCACATACGACTGCGGGACTTGCAGGGGACAGAAAACGACGACCCGATCGAGTACACGCAGCAGATTTTGCCCGATGCATACCCGATCGCCTCGATAGACCTTCCGGGGGAGGACCTCGACATTGCCGAGAGCACACAGCTAAACATGCTCTTCAAGATAACCGATGACTTTGGATTCTCTTCGTTCCATCTCGCCCACAGGCTGGTTCATTCCAAGTACGAGAAATCGGCAGAAGCGTTCACCATTCTTCCCATTCCACTTCCAGCCGGCATCACCACGGAGGCTCTCGTCCCCTATGCATGGTCTCTCGCGCAACTGACACTGGTGCCCGAGGATGTCGTCGAATACTTCATCGAGGTGTCGGACAACGACAAGGTGTCCGGCCCCAAGTCCTCCGTCAGCGAAACGTACCTGTTCCGCCTGCCTTCCCTGGAGGAAGTGTTTGCTGACCTCGACAGAGGGCACAGCGAGAGCCTCGACCTCCTGGAAGAGACGAGGGAAGGGGCCGAGGAAGCCCGGCGTGAGCTGGAGCAACTCCAGCAGGATCTGCGGAAGGAGGAGGAGAAGATGGACTGGCAGGACCAGCAGCGGGCGGACGAACTGGTGGAGCAGTATGAGGATATCAGGAAAAAGGTAGACGAGGTTTCCCAGATGGTGCGTGACATGACGGACCGTCTGGAGGGCAATGAATTGCTGTCGCGGGAGACGCTGGAGAAGTATCAGGAATTGCAGAACGTCCTGCAGGAGATGGATTCCCAGGAGTTTGCAGAAGCCATGAGCAGGCTCAAGGACGCAATGCGACGTCTTAGCCCCGAAGCATTGCGACAGGCGCTGGAGAAGATGAACTTCTCCGAGGAAGCATTCCGTAAAAGCATCGAGAGAACCATCAGCCTTCTCAAGCGGATTCAGATTGAACAGAAAGTTGACGAGCTCATACGACGGGCGGCGGAAATGGTCAAGCGTCAGGAGGAGCTTCGAAAAGAGACCGGAGAGCTGGGTGTGGAGGACGCTGAGAAGCTGGGTGAGTTGACGCGCGAGCAGGCGGACCTCAGGAAGAACCTTGAGGGGCTTCAAAGAGGACTCGAGGAACTGCAGAAGAAGATGGAAGAGTTCCCGTCGGAGATGCCGCTGGACGAACTGGCTGAGGCGCGGCAGGAACTCGAAGAGGGCAAACTGGAAGAAGAATTGCAGGAGATCGTGGAGCAGCTACAGAACATGGAGACCGCTGACGCACTCGAGGGTCAGAGAAACGCCACGGAGAAGATGGAAGGCTTCACGCAGAAACTCCAGCAGATGCAAGACGCGCTCAGGGCCAACCAGCAAAAGGAGATCGTCGATGCGATGCAGCGATCGCTGCAGGATATGCTCGAGCTTTCGAAACGCCAGGAGTGGCTCAAGAACGAAGCGCGTGGTCTTCAGCAAAACTCCCAGCAGTTCAGGGGACTCGCGCAGCAGCAGATGGAGCTAATGCGTGACCTGGCCGCGCTGACGGGCAGGATTGCATCACTCTCGCAGAAGACGTTTGGTATTACACCGGAGATGGGGCAAGCCATTGGTGATGCGATGCGCGAGATGAACGGGGGTCTTGGATCACTGGAGAGGAGGAATGGGACATCTGCCGGTGAACACCAATCTTCAGCGATGGCTTCTCTGAATGAAGCTGCTCAACTGATGCAGTGGTCCCTCAATGCGATGATGGAGGGGGGGGAGGGGGTCGGGATGGCCGGGCTTATGCAGGGGTTACAGCGGCTGACGGGACGACAGCAGGGTATCAACCGTGGGACACAACAGCTCGAAGGAATGACCCGTCAGCAGGCGGCGGCACTCGGACGGCTTGCGGGTGAGCAGGGCGCCGTGAGGAAATCGCTTGAGCAACTGGCCCGGGAGGCTGCGGGTAGCGGTGAACTCAGCAAGCTCCTTGGAGATTTGAATAGGATTGTGCGCGAAATGCGGGAGGTGCAAACGGACCTGGCCCAGGGGGACCTGAACCCTGAGACGCTGCGCAAGCAGGACCGTATTCTCTCCCGGCTGCTCGAATCCCAGCGGTCGTTGCGAGAGCGGGATTACGAGCGCCGGAGACGGGCAGAGGGTGGGACAAATGTCGCACGCATGAGTCCCGGCAAGATTGATCTTTCCGGTCAGGAGAGTAGGAACCGCCTCCGGGAGGACCTTTTAAAGGCACTTCAGGAGGGGTATTCGCGCGACTATGAAGAGCTCATTAGAAGATACTTTGAGGTGCTGGAGCAATGACACTTGCCGAACTGGCCCGGCAGCTCTTTGATGGATATGAAAAACACGCTCTTGGAGCCATCACTCCATTCGAGTGTAAACATGCCGACCTGCAGGCAGCTATAAAACCCCTTCTTTCTCCCCGGGGGACCCCGCTCACCGCTCATGATATTGGCCAGTCGATCGAAGGCCGGACAATCAAGTCGATCTCCTTCGGGCAAGGGGAGAACCGGATTCTCGTCTGGTCACAGATGCACGGTGATGAACCGACAGGAACGCTTGCGCTCCTTGATGTCCTGCACTGTCTTGCCAAGACCGGGAAGAAGGAGCCCTGGGTTCAGGAGATGCTGGGTGAAGTGAGCGTGGAGTGCGTTCCGATGCTCAATCCCGACGGGGCGGAGCGTGTGCAACGCCAGACAGCCGCCTCCATTGATCTCAACCGGGATGCGCTCGTGTTTGCAACCCCGGAAGCCCGCGTCCTCCGCAACATCCATCAACAGTTCCGCCCGGAGTTCGCTTTGCATCTCCACGATCAGGAACTCAGCTCCGTTGGGAGCAATCCCGTGCCGGTCGTGATTGCTCTTCTTGCACCTCCGATGGATGAGGGGTGTTCACTGACCTCAACGCGACTTCGCGCGATGAGTGTCGGGGCGATGGTCGTCGATGCCCTCTCGCTGTTTGTGAAAGATCACATTGCCACCTATGATGATACCTTCGAGCCACGAGCATTTGGTGACGCGATGCAGTCGTGGGGTACAAGTACCCTGCTGATTGAATCCGGGCACTGGGTCGATGACCCGGAGAAGACTTTTGTACGAAAACTCAACTTTGTCGCGATTCTCTGCGCACTCTACGGGATCGGGAAGAACGACTACCAGACGGCCGTTCTGGATCACTACACAACGCTGCACCGGAATGGAAAGCGTGTGTTCGACATCGTCCTTCGTGGAGTGGTCCTCGAGCATTCGTCCGGCTGGTCGCATCGTGCCGATCTGGGTCTGATGGTTGATCCCCCTTTTAAGCCTCGGCCCAAGGAAGGTCGGCCCGGCGATGTAAAGGTCGTCGTGAAGGAGATCGGTGATCTGAGTACACACTCGGGTCTCACGGTCATTGAGGCGCATGATAAGAAGCTGGCCGCCGAGTTTCTCGCCGTGGAGAAGGTGATGCCGATGTCGGATCTTCTCGCGGCTCTGGAGTCTCCCGGCGGTGCTTGAAAATCGGCGTTGGTTGTCGTACTTTACCGTTTGTAGCGAAAACACGACGGCCCCTGATGACCCACCAAAAAGACGAAAAGCAGCTCACTTTTGAACGTGAGGCTTTGCCTCACACCGACCTGCTCTACAACTATGCCCTCAGGATGACGAACAATCCGGCGGATGCGCAGGACCTTGTCCAGGAAACATATCTCAAGGCCTACCGGTTCTGGGATAAGTACGAGCTGGGAACAAATATCCGCGCCTGGTTGTTTCGTATTTTGAAGAACTCGTATATCAACCGGTACAGGAAAGAGTCCAAAGAGCCGGAAACGGTAGACTTTGACGACGTCCAGGGGTACTTTACCTCGGTTCGGCTCGAGAGTTCGAGTTCAGGCGACCCCCAGGAAGCAGTTTTCAATAACCTTCTCGAAGACGATGTTTCCAAGGCAATTGCTGATCTCCCCGATGATTTCCGCACGGTCGTTATCCTGTGTGACATTGAAGGTTTGACGTACGAGGAAATCGCAGATTTCGTTGATTGCCCGCTCGGAACCGTCCGATCGAGGCTTCACCGAGGGAGACGCCTTCTCCGGCAGAGGCTGCTGCGATACGCGAGAGATCGTGGGTATGTGGCGAAAGACTGAGAACGCAAACTCGTCAGGTGTGGCACGAAAGGTGTTGAGCGCACGTGAACTGTAGAGAGTTTCAGGAGCTGATTAGTGCTGCTGTCGACCGTTACCTCAGCAGCGACGAGTTAGAGCTCTTTCTGGAGCATGCGAAGAAGTGCCCCCCGTGTCAAGATGAGTACGACTCCGAAGTCACGACAAAGCGTATCGTGCAGAACCGGGCAAAGATGGTGAAGACACCGGTTGCTGTCGCCCGCGTGATTTCTGATACGATCCAACGTGAGACAGCTGCCCGCTCTGCACACAGAAGGCGTTGGTGGCAGGAATTTCTTCAGAAACCGTTTGTGAAGCCGGCCCTGGTTCTGGGTGCGGGAGCTGTGGTTGTTGCTCTTCTTCTGGTTGATTCCCCGGATCATCCCGAGTCTCTCGTTCACGCCTCCTTCCCCGGGAACGATGTTCTCGTTCAGTCGTTCTCGAACCACCTTGAAGTTGAAACTGGCGCTATCCAGCCGCAGCTCGTCTCGGCTGAACCTGAGCGTGTGAGGAGTTTCTTCACAGGTAAGACCGGTTTTCCCGTTCTTGTTCGGTCGATGAGAGAGTGTACCCTCGTGGGAGCGGTTCTCAACGAGCACTCGGGGGCGCCGCTCGCGCACATCGTGTACGAGCATGCCGATCAACTCATTTATGTCTACCAAGCTTGCTGGAAGACTGTAGAGACGGGGGAGCAGCTGAGGCTTCCGGCGCCCGTAAAGTCCGCTCTGGAGCATACGGGTATGTACACTGAAACCCGGCCGGATGGTCGAACGGTTGCACTCTGGACCGAAGGGGAGACACTCTGTGCAGCTGTCGCCCGGTTGGACAGGGATGAGCTTCTTTCATGTCTTTCTGTGAGTGTTCCGTCCACGCCGTGATTACGACGAACGGTTTGTGACAGCACCCACTGGCAACAGTTTCCCCTGCTTGACAAACGCACGTTATCTTGGTATACTGAAAAAGGTGTCGTCTCTCGACACCTTTTTGTATCTTATGCACCAGTGTCTGGTAAATCAATGCAAAAAGGAACTCATCCGCGTACCACTGAAGCTGGAGACCAATCCAGCACTCTCCCCACCCGCCTTCCCGTTCTACCGCTCCGCGACGTCGTGGTGTTTCCCTATATGATCTTTCCGGTTCTCGTTGGACGGGAGTCGTCCCTGAGAGCCGTAAATCACGCCCTCGAGCACGAGAAGGTGATATTCCTTGCGGCGCAGCGCAACTCTGTCACGGAAGAACCTGGTGCGGAAGACATTTACCACGAAGGAACAGCGGCAAAGATCGTCCAGATTCTGAAGCTTCCAAACGGGCTCATGAAGATCCTTGTCGACGGGGTTATGCAGGCCTCGGTGGTGCGGTTTGTTCCCAACGAACGCTTCCTTGAGGCAGAATGTAGGATGGAGAACCCGCCGGATGCGATGGACTCCGAGCTGGACGCACTCCTCCGGCATACCTCGACGCTGTTTGCAGAGTATGTTCACCTCAATCGGAACGTCCCGAGCGAGGTGCTAGTGGCCTTCGAGAACACAAGAGAGTCGCGGCGCAAGATGTTTTACATTGCCTCCAACATTCTCCAGAGCGTTGACGTAAAACAGAAGCTGCTTCAAATCGCGTCCATGCGGGAGCAGTTGCACGAGCTGATCCGCATCCTGAATTCAGAAAACGACGTCCTCAAGATTGAGAAAGAGATTGACACCAAAGTTCACGACAACATAGCCAAGTCCCAGCGGAAGTTCTTTATCCAGGAGCAGATCCGGATCCTCCAGGACGAACTGGGCGAAGAAGAGTCCTCGCCGGAACTGATCAAGCTGAAAGAGGATATCCTCAAAGCCAAGATGCCAAAGATGGCCGAGGGAAAGGCGATGGAGGAGTTCAACAAGCTGAAGAAAACCCCTTCGCTCTCGCCGGAATCGACTGTCATCCGGAGCTATCTGGATTGGATGATCAATGTCCCGTGGTCGAAACGAACAAAGGACAACCTGGATATCAAGCATGTCAAGGAGATTCTGGACGAGGATCACTTCGGTCTGGAAAAGCCGAAGGAGCGGATCCTGGAGCACATTGCCGTTCTGAATCTCGTGCGCGAAATGAAGGGACAGATTCTCTGCTTTGTCGGACCGCCCGGGGTCGGCAAGACGTCGCTGGGGAAGTCCATTGCTCGGGCCCTGGGAAGGAAGGTAGTGCGAATATCCCTTGGTGGTGTGCGGGACGAGGCCGAGATCCGAGGGCACAGGAGGACGTACATTGGTTCAATGCCCGGCAAGATCATCCAGTCGATGAAGCGGGCCGGGGTGATAAACCCCGTTCTGCTTCTTGATGAAGTAGACAAGATGAGTATGGATTTCAGGGGGGATCCATCGTCGGCCCTGTTGGAGGTGTTGGATCCCGAGCAGAACAACGTTTTCAATGACCACTATCTGGATGTGGACTACGACCTCTCGCGTGTAATGTTCATCACAACCGCAAATGTTCGGTACGCTATCCCTCTTCCGCTTCAGGACAGGATGGAGATCATTGAACTCCCCGGCTACCTGCAGCATGACAAACGGGAAATCGCGCGACGCCATATTGTCCCGAAACAGCTCAGGCAACACGGGCTGGAGGACAAGCATATCACGATAACGGATGCGGCCATTGACAAGGTCATCGGCGAATACACGCGTGAAGCCGGGGTACGAAACCTGGAGCGGGAAATAGCATCTGTATGCAGGAAGGTGGCCAAGGACTTCGTGCTGGGCAAACGTACGAACGGGTCGCGGAAGCCACAGAAAGGTTTTGCGGTGACGCCGCAGAAAATCGAACGGTACCTGGGCGTCCCGCGGTTCCGGAGCAGACTGCGCCGAGAGTCACAGAGGGTTGGATCGGTGACCGGTCTGGCGTGGACGAGCGTTGGCGGAGATATTCTCCATGTGGACGTTTCGGTAATGACCGGGCAGGAACGCCTGACCCTGACGGGACAGCTCGGGGATGTGATGAAGGAATCGGCTGCTGCTGCCCTGAGCTACCTGCGCTCGGAGGCTCGGAAGCTTGGCCTGCCCGTCTCATTCACGAAGGGGAAGGAGATCCACGTACATGTTCCTGAAGGGTCGATCCCGAAAGATGGTCCCTCGGCCGGCATTACCATGGCTATGGCGATCTACTCGGCGGTCAGCGGCAAGCCAGCGCGGAGCGATGTCGCGATGACGGGGGAAATCACCCTGCGGGGTGAGGTGTTAAGCATTGGCGGCCTGAACGAAAAGCTACTGGCAGCGCAACGCAGCGGTATCCGGAAGGTGCTGATCCCCGAGGAAAACGTAAAGGATCTCCAGGAGATCCCCACGAGGGTAAAGGCAGGACTCACGATCATTCCGGTCGGCAAGATTGAGGATGCTCTGAGGCATGTCTTTCTGCGGGGGAGGAAGCGGGCATGAGCAAATATGTGGTCACCGCCAGGAAGTGGCGGCCGATGGTTTTCGAAGAGGTCGTGGGACAGGCACACATTACGACGACCCTCCGGAATGCCATCGCGACGCAGCGTCTTGCTCACGGATACCTTTTCAGCGGTCCACGAGGCGTTGGGAAGACGACGACCGCCCGCCTGCTGGCAAAGGCCGTGAACTGCAAAGACCCGTCGGACTCCAATCCTGACAACACGTGCGAGAACTGCAAGGAGGTCACGGAGGGGCGGAGCTTTGATGTTCTCGAGATCGACGGCGCGTCGAACCGGGGTGTGGAAGAGATACGGAATCTCCGCGAGGCGGTCCGGTATGCCCCTTCGAAGGGACGGTATCGGGTGTACATCATCGATGAAGTACACATGCTGACGAAGGAGGCGTTCAACGCTCTCCTGAAGACACTTGAGGAACCGCCACCGCATGTGATGTTCATCTTTGCCACGACCGAAATCCAGAAGGTCCCGGCCACCATTGTTTCCCGGTGTCAGCGCTTTGACTTCCGCCGGATTACCATTGACGAAATAACTGAGAACCTGAAAGGAATTGCCGCCGCGGAGGAGCTGGGTGTTGATGATGACGCACTCCTCCTCATTGCCAAGCGTGGTGATGGATCTTTGCGAGACGCCCAGAGCATTTTTGATCAGGTTGTTTCCCTCTGCGGCAAAACCGTGACCGCGGCCCAGATACTGGAGGCTCTCCACATTGTTGATCAGGATTTCTTTTTCCGGGTGACCGATCTCATGAACGAGAAAGACACCCGTGGAGCTATTGCGCTCGTCGATGAGCTGATGAGCCGTGGTCATGATATCGGCGAGTTTCTTTCGGGTCTGATCGAGCATTTTCGCAACATGCTTATTGCGAAAGAAACCGGTTCGACCGAACTTCTGGAAGTTTCCGATGTTCACAGGAAGCGATATGCGGAAGAGGCGACATCGTTCACCGTCGCAGATCTCCTACGGTTCCAGCGGTTTCTGAGCGCGACAGAGTCCGCGCTCCGCTGGACATCCCAACCGCGATTCAAGCTCGAGGCCGATCTCGTTCAGCTGGTTACCATGCAGCGCGCCCCCGAGGTTGCAGAGATTCTGCAGCAGATCGAACAGCTAAAAAGAAACTCCCCTGAGCCGGCAGCATCATCCGTACACCGGTCTGCATCGCCACCGTCGCAAGAGGAGAAATTTGCAGCACCCCCTCCAGCGGCCTCTCAGGCGAGGCCATCGGAGAAGATGCCCGAACGGCGGCCGGCTGTTATCTCGGAGAAGGAGGTCCAGACGAGATGGGATGAGTTTATTCAGCATGTGCGTGGCCGCCGGATCTCGCTCGGCTCGGTGCTGGAGACATCCCGGCTTCTCGGTATCAACGGTAACACCATCCTGATCGGCTGCCCGGGGGAGTTCCAGCTCTCTGCCATCAAACGTAATCGGGATGCCCTCGCAGAAATATTTCAGTCACTCTTTCACGTTGGAGTACGCATTCAACCGTCTCTGGAACGGGACCGGGAGGAAGAACAGGGGGGTGAGAACAATCCGGAGGAATCGGGCACGGGGGGGGAGCACCCCGTGATTGCGGCGCTCCGGCGCGAACTTGGTGCTGAACCACTCCATTAACCGCTTGCTACCGTGTCCTGTCTTCGGTATGAGCTGACATCGGTTTCATCCTCGTGCCAGATGTGTTTGGGGTCACTTTGTCCTCTTGATTTTCTCCCCCCATTTTAGGATTTTGAGTTAATCTATGGCGACACTGGTGTGACAGGGAAAGGGTAGAGATGGGAGTACGTGGGCTTGCTGTGCTGGTGATGGTGGCGCTGATTCCCCTCCGTCATGCATCGGGGGAAACGGGTGTCGCGAAGTACGCCGGTGAGTTCATTGCACTCGGTGTTGGCGGCCGGGCCCTGGCGTTGGGGGGTGCGTATGTCGCGCTGGCAAATGATGTGACAGCCGGCTACTGGAACCCCGCCGGTCTCTCCCGCATTGACTATCCCCAGTTTATGTTGATGCATGACGAGCAGTTTGGCAGTCTGGTAAACCATGACTACGCTGCCGCTGCGATCCCCTTTGGCAAGAGTGTGAGTCTCGGTCTCAGTGTCATCCGGCTGGGCGTGGATGATATTCCGGATACCCGGAACGCCGGTGTAGATATCGACGGGAACGTGACCTATGATCCCAACGAATTCAGTAGAATAGATCCCAATCGCGTGACCTATTTCAACGCAGCGGATTGGGCGTTCTATTTTACGTACTCCAAGAAACACTCGGAAAAGTTCTCGTACGGCGCCAACCTGAAGTTCATCCGGCGGGAGCTGGGAGAACATTCGGCGACCGGAATCGGGTTTGACGTCGGCGCGTGGTACAGTCCATGGGAGAGTCTCGCTCTGGGTGTCAATCTCCAGGACATCACGACGACTCTCCTTGCGTGGGACACGGGAAGAAACGAGCTCATCTCGCCCACGGTAAAGATGGGATCTGCGTTTTTCTTTCAGGCTCTTGGCGGCCGTTTCGCACCAGCCCTTGATATCGATGTCCGGTTTGAGAACAGACAGTACGCCTCGGCTGCCCACCTGGGACCGGTCAGTTTTGACTTCCAGGCCGGGCTAGAATACCAGTTCAAAGATCTCATCGCATTGCGCGTAGGGTACAGCGATGTCAAGCAACTGACAATGGGCGCCGGTCTGCATCTCCCAAAGTTGAGCATTGACTACTCCTTTGCCAAGTTTGATGGTGTCGACCAGCTTGGCAACACACATCGTATTTCCCTCATGCTGACACTCGAATCCGATCAGTACGAGCGGACGAGCGAGTAACTTATGCCAGCGGCCTCCGTGTGGCGTACACTCCTTTGCTCCGCACTCCCGGTGATCGTACTCGCAGCCTGTGGAGGAGCGTCTGAGGTTGCGCGCGTTCCAATGCAACCGGCCTACCACTCCTCACGGGACGGAGATCTACACTACCGCCTGCCGGTCGGCTGGTTCGACGCAACGTCAGATTCCCAGGCGACCCGTCATGCGATCTGGGTCCTGCGAAACGACTACGGGGCCTCCATAACCGTCGAGGGAATCAATCTCGATGCGAGCGCCGGGCAAGAGCTCGGAGAGAAGAAACTCCTGCAACTCGCTCAGCTTACGATGCCTCTCCTGGCGAACGATCGTTCGGCCGCGGTCCAGGAGGCACCCGCCCTATTCAGCGTGCGGGGGAGGGAGTACTGTGCTTTTGAGTTGGTGACATTTCCCTCGGATGATACTCTGCGTGTCGTGTTGTTTGACACCGGTCGACGGACCTATACAGCAACGTTCTATACCAAAGGGGTAGTGAGCGGAACAAACAGCGAAGAATTGCGGGCGGTTCAGGAGGGTTTCTTGCGTTCGCTGCGGTGGTAGCTACTTCTGCGTCATGACGAACACCCCGTCCCAGTCCGATGGCGGGGGATTGAGTCGGAACTCCTGGATCCTCTTGAGGTGGACCTGTGTAGGCCGGTCGTCGGGCTGGATCTGGAGCGAGTTGTTGAAGGAAAGCTCTGCCTTGTCCCACTCTTGCGCGAAGTAAGATTCCAGTCCCGATTCGAAGTTCCACAAGAACTGCCGCAGGCGAACATCTATTTCCCCTTCCACGGGCTGAAGGAGTTCAAACGTCGTGACGGGCTCACTCCGCCCCTTGACAGCGATTCGGTCCAGCTGTCGGCCGAGGATACGTTCCTTTACCAGTTCATATGTTCGGTGGCTCACCATGATGCCGGTGCCGTATTCCTTGTTTGCCCCCTCGAGCCTGGAAGCCAGGTTCACGCTGTCGCCAATGACCGTGTAGTCGAACTTTCCTATTCCCCCGAGGTTCCCGACGACCATTTCGCCTGTGTTGATTCCCACGCGAATGCGAATCCGCGGCTTGCCCTGCTGTTGCCAACTCTCGTTGATTTCTTTGACGGCGTTCTGCATCTCAAGGGCGCTCAGACATGCCCTAAAGGGGTGGTCTTTTTGTGGCACCGGAGCACCCCAGAAGGCCATGACCGCGTCACCCTCGTATTTATCGAGGGTTCCCCGGTGGCGAAACACTATTTCTGACATCACACTCAGATACTCGTTCAGGAGAGATACAAGCTCCTCGGGAGGCATGTCCTGTGAGATGCTGGTGAAGCCCTGAATGTCGCTGAAGAGGACAGTCAGCTCTTCCCGCTTTCCCCCCAGGACGAGTTTCTCGGGATGTGCCAGCAGTTCCTCGACGACAGAAGGGTTCAAATAGGTGCTGAACATGGATTTGATGAGCACCCGCTGTTTCCGTTCGGATACCAGGTGATATACCGTGCTGCCACCGTACCCCCCGACGATTGCCAGGAATGCGTTTGTTATGTTGATGACGTAGTTGTGTGAGGTGAACAGGACGATGGATGTGTACCCAACGAGAATCATGAGAGCAACGCTGAACAGGAAACTGTAAAGCTCCACCAGAGACTGGTTGCGTGCTCTGAGGACCTTGAGCCTGGAGGTCACGAAGAAGGTGAGAAAGGCCAGGAGCAGCGTGAAACCAATGCCGGCAATCGTTGATTGTCGTGTGAGAAAGTCACCCTGCAGAACGTTCTGAACGGCGTTCGCATGGATCTCCACTCCGTACATCAGGTTGTCACCCTTCTGCTCTCCCCGCGCCAGGGAAATCGGGAAGAGATCCTTGTACTCGGGGACAGTGACACCGATGAGGACGATCTTGTCCTTAAACGTCTCGCCGTGCAGGTACCCGAAGTCGGGATCGGAAAAGGTATTGATCTCTTCCCCGGTGACGAGCTCGTCCACGGTGGTGAAACTCTCGTCGTCAATAACATCATGGAAGTAGACGTGCGGAAAGGTCTTGCTCGGTCCCCGGTAGTTGATGAGAAAGGACGCCGCATCATACTTGGGAACCCGGCTCGTGTGGTATGTGAAGAAACCATCGTGTGGTTCAGGGACCGTGCGTGGAGAGAGGGACAGGTATTTGTTGAGCACGGCGAAGGCCAGCGTGGGGAGAGCGATTTCGCGGCCGCCGGGAGCATCAATAAGATAGTAGACGTTATACAGACGGTATATGCCGTCCACGTCTGGACGTATGTTTACCAGTCCAAGAGAACTGTCAACAGAGTAGAAGATATTGCCGAAGTTCTGGCGGAGGGAAGTGATCTTGACAAGCGGCCTGTCCGCTTCTCTTTTTCCGGCGAGGACGACGACCCCTGTTTCCCGAATTGCGTCACGGAAAACATCGTCGTTGCGGAGAGAGTGCGCGTCTGGGTCGTCAAAGGTGACATCGATCCCGACGACACGAGCACCTGCGGACTTGAGGTTTCGTACAACACGGGCGTAGTACGAACGGGGCCAGGGGAATTTCTCGGGAAGCGATTTAAAGGATTCCTCTGAAATCTCAACAATGACGACTTTGGAGTCATCCCTGAAATCTGGTGCGGATCCCCTCACCTGGAAACGGTAATCGATTGCTGCCAGTTCCACGCGCTGCAGGACATCGACCCTCAGGAGAGTATCCTGGGTCAGGAGGATAATCAGGACAGCTATCGCAAACGCAAGCCCCACCTTGGTAGCTGTGCTTTTCTGCCCGAGTGTCAACCGGCGAATCATCATGCTCTAAATGTCATATCGATAGCGAAGACTGAGATAGCTGTCGTCCGGAACCCCTGCGTTGCCGAAGTAGCTGAACTGCAGGGTGAAACTCATTGTCCGG
>JBATTW010000315.1:0-7645 GCA_049670805.1 Bacteroidota bacterium | reverse complement strand
GCCTCCTTGTGGCGATGACCCTGGGGATGGTTCTCATGGCGGGGGCGAGCAATCTCCTCATGATGTACCTCGCGATCGAGCTATCCTCGTTGACCGGGTACATTCTCTCGGGATACACCAAGGACGCGCCTGATTCAGCCGAGGCGTCGTTGAAGTACATTATCTTCGGGGCTCTTTCGTCCGGTCTGATGCTCTATGGCATGTCGATCATGTACGGTCTGACAGGGACGCTTGACATATACGCTATGAACGAAGCACTCCCGCGGGTCCTGGCTGAAGGTGGCACGGTGAGCCTCACGCTTCTCATTGCGGGAATCCTGATCACCGCGGGTCTCGGCTACAAGATCTCCGCTGTTCCGTTCCATTTCTGGGCACCTGATGTCTACGAGGGGGCGCCGATCACGATCACGGCCTTCCTCGCGGTTGGTTCAAAGGCTGCGGGATTCGCACTGATGATTCGATTCTTCAACGTCACATTTCTCGACTCAAGCGTGGTTTCCATCCCTGCCGGAACCTGGGCGGTGCTGGAGGGTTTTGAGTGGTATCATCTGGTTGCTGTGCTCTCGGTGCTCACCATGACCGTGGGGAACCTCATTGCCATATGGCAGAACAACCTGAAGCGGTTGCTCGCGTATTCGAGCATTGCCCATGCCGGATACATGCTGATGGGGGTCGTGGTTCTGAGCAATGATGGCCTGTCGGCGGTCCTGCTCTACTTTGTCGTCTACCTCTTTATGAACCTCGGCGCCTTCTACGCCGTCATGCTGGTGGCGAACAAGACAGGCAGCGAAGATATCGAGGACTACAAAGGACTCGGGTCTCGGGCCCCCTTTCTCGCCGTTGCGCTGACGATCTTCTTGATTGCGCTCATCGGGCTTCCTCCGACGGCAGGGTTCATAGGGAAGCTGTATCTGCTTGCCGCCCTGCTCAACAACGGGTGGGTCTGGCTTGCTGTCGTGGCGGTTCTAAATACGGTGGTTTCTCTCTACTACTACTACAGGGTGGTACGGAACATGTTCCTGCGCACCAGCGAACTGCAGACATCGCCCATCACCTTTGGACGTGTTCAGACCGCGCTTCTCCTGGTTCTGCTCATTCCCACCGTTCTCTTCGGTGTCTACTTTGTACCCCTTTCTGAATTCGCACAAGCATCGGTGGGGATTCTCCTCACCCCCTAGGAGTCGACTCCTCCTTCAGCGAAAAAGCCCGTGACCACCAGATCACGGGCTTTTGTGTTTGTCCTGCTCAGGGAGGAACGTTGCTAGTCGGTGGGATGGGTGCGTTCGCAGATGAGTCTGACACCGTCGAGTACCAGGGTCGGTTCACAGGCTTCGATAAAATCTGTGTGTTCTGCCACGACGGGGGCCAGACCGCCCGTGGCGATGACCCTGGCGGTGCTCTCGAGCTCTCTGCGTATGCGGACGACGATGCCCTCGATGGTCTCGACTGTCCCGAACATCAGACCTGCCTGCATGCTGGATGAAGTGTCCCGGCCAATGACAGTCTCCGGAAATCGCAGTGTGATCCGCGGGAGTTTTGCAGCCCTCCGATGGAGTTCTGCAGCGGCCGCTTCCAGCCCGATCGTGATGATACCTCCGAGATAGTCTCCTGTGGCGGAGATGACATCGTAGGTCGTGGCGGTGCCGAAGTCTATGACGATCAGGGGTCCCCCATACTTTGCGAATCCCGCGATCGCATTGCAGAGTCTGTCTGCACCGACAGAGTCCGGATCCGAGTAGAGGTTCCGTATGCCGAGATCGAGTGAAGCCTTGACGGTCACCGGTTCCACCCTGATGTGTTCCCGGGAAATCGACTCGAACACCTCGGTGAGTTCCGGAACAACAGAGGATATTCCGACACGTTTGATCTCTTTCAAGGATATCCCGGCGTTGTCGCAGAAACTGCGGATCATCAGCCAGTTCTCATCCGCTGTCCTGTGAGCCAGACTCGACATGCGCCAGTCCGCGACCAACTTTTCCCCCGAGAAGACACCGAGAACCGTATGGGTGTTACCGACGTCCAATGCTAGTAGCATCACGAGTAACCTTCCAGAATGCTGACATCCCCTGCGAAAAGAACACGCTCCTCACCCCCCGTCTGGAGAATCAGGCCCCCTTCGCGGCTTAGGCCTTTGACTATTCCCGACACCGGAGCACCGTGCATGGAGACGGATATCTTCCTGTTGAGCATTGATGAGCGCGACAACCACTGGGACACTACCGACTCAAAACCTGACGATGAGAAGCGGGCGTAGTGGTCTTCGAGAGCCTTTACAACGGTTCGGAAGAGCGACGCGCGGTCAAGGGATTTTCCAGACGCGTTCTTCAGTGACGTGGCCTTTTCCCCGATCGACTCGGGGAATCGTGTCTGATTTACGTTGATGCCGACTCCAAGCACCACGAAGTCAAGCTTGTTTTGCCGCGTTGAGGCTTCGAGCAGGAATCCTGCTATTTTTCGACCCCCTACAAGCAGATCGTTTGGCCACTTGCATTCGACAGTCATTCCGGATGACTCCTCGACGGCCTCTGCCACAGCTACCGCCACGTAGAGGGGGAGGAGCTGGGTGGAATCAGGGTTGAGCTCCGGTCGAAGGATGATGGAGAACGTGAGATTCTCGTTCGGGTCTGCAGTCCATTCTCTTCCGAACCGTCCCCTGCCTGCCGTTTGCTGCTCGGCGAACACGATGGTCCCTTCGGCAGCCGAGCAATTGGCCAGGGCCTTTGCGCATTCGTTTGTCGAATCGATCAGATCGAAGGAGTAGATCTTCCTGCCAAAACTCCTCGTCTGTAGGCCTTGCCGGAGATCCTGCTCGGTGAGCATGAGTTGGTGCGAGTCCTTGCGTATGGTCTTAATGGGGAGGATTAATATGGTATCCAAAATGGAGGGCAAAGTCAAGGCAGCGGAGTTCACCTGCAAATGTGGCAGAATTGTCTGCAAAAATGCCATCCCGGTTACCATTTCTGCCATTGTGTCAGACTGCAATTCTCCAGCCTCTGGAATGGCGACAATTGTAAGAGATTGTTACATAACAGTTTACAAGATATTCTTCTCTCAATGCTTCTTGGCACGTATGTTGAATTTACAGAGGCACAGAAGAAGCGCTTCGACACGAAAGGAGACAGAAAGTATGGGGAAGATTATTGGAATTGACCTAGGCACCACCAACTCGGTTGTTGCCGTGATGGAGGGGAAGGAACCCGTGGTGATTGCCAATGCCGAGGGGGGGCGAACCACGCCCTCGGTGGTTGCATTCACGAAATCTGGGGAACGTTTGGCCGGGCAGGCTGCGAAACGGCAGGCCGTGACAAACTCGGAAAACACAGTTTTCTCTATCAAGAGGTTCATGGGACGGTTCTACAACGAGGTGAGCGAAGAGATGAAGATCGTCCCGTACAAAGTTGTCCAGGGTGACAACAACACGGCCCGGGTGGAAGTTGGGGGCCGTGTCTATTCGCCGCCGGAGATCAGCGCCATGGTCCTGCAGAAGATGAAGCAGACCGCAGAGGACTATCTTGGCGAAAAAGTGACAGACGCCGTCATTACCGTGCCGGCGTATTTCAACGATGCACAGCGCCAGGCAACGAAAGAGGCTGGCGAGATTGCTGGACTGAACGTCAAGCGGATCATCAACGAGCCGACAGCGGCGGCTCTGGCGTACGGGCTGGACAAGAAGACCAAGGACGCCAAGATCGCTATCTATGATCTGGGTGGCGGAACCTTTGATATCTCGATCCTCGAGCTGGGAGAAGGTGTGTTCGAGGTGAAGTCCACGAATGGTGATACCCACCTCGGCGGCGACAACTTCGACCAGAGGGTTGTGGACTACGTTGCCGATGAGTTCAAGAAGCAGGAGGGTATCGATCTACGCAAGGATCCGATGGCTTTGCAGCGTCTCCGGGAGGCCGGTGAAAAGGCTAAGATGGAGCTTTCCCAGCTCATGCAGACTGAAATCAATCTGCCATTTATCACCGCCACATCGGAAGGCCCAAAGCATCTCAACCTGACACTCACACGAGCCAAGTTCGAACAGCTCGTGGGCGATCTCGTGCAGCGGACACTGCATCCGGCGGAGCAAGCCCTGAAAGATGCAGGCTTGGCTCCGAACCAGATCGATGAGGTCATCATGGTTGGCGGCATGACTCGCATGCCGAAGGTTCAGCAGATGGTCCGGGAGCTCTTCGGACGCGATCCGCACAAGGGTGTCAACCCGGATGAGGTTGTCGCTATCGGGGCGGCAATTCAGGGTGGCGTGCTGGCGGGAGATGTTACCGACGTGCTCCTTCTGGACGTAACACCCCTCTCACTCGGCATCGAGACGCTCGGTGGAGTGTTGACGAAGCTCATCGATGCGAACACGACCATCCCGACGAAAAAGAGTGAGGTCTTTTCAACCGCGTCCGACAGCCAGACATCTGTCGAAATTCACGTGCTCCAGGGAGAGCGGCCGATGGCGATTGACAATCGCACCCTTGGCCGGTTCCATCTGGACGGGATTCCGCCGGCGCCGCGGGGCGTTCCACAGATCGAGGTGATATTCGATATCGATGCGAATGGCATTCTCCACGTGGCTGCGAAGGACAAGGCGACGAGCAAGGAACAGTCGATCCGGATTACCTCGTCGAGCGGTTTGAGCCAGGAAGAGGTCGACAAAATGAAGCGTGAGGCTCAGGAACATGCTTCCGATGACAAGAAGAAGAAGGAAGAGATCGACCTGAACAATCAGGCGGATAGTCTTGTCTTCCAGACGGAGAAACAGCTGAAGGAGTTTGGCGACAAGCTGAAACCGGAAACAAAGGCGAAGGTCGAGGGCGCGAAGGAGAGTCTCAAAGAGGCCATGAAGAGCAAAAACAGCGCGACCCTCCAGAGCGCCATCGAAGCACTGAACACTGCCTGGGGTGAGGCCTCAACCCAGATGTACCAGCAGGCCACCGCGGAAGGTCAGGCGGCCGGTGCGGGTGCGGAGCAACAGGCTCCGTCAGGAGAACCTGAGAAGCCGGATGAAAAGAAGGTCGAAGACGCCAGCTACGAGGTTGTCGACGACAAGGACAAAGAGAAGAACTAAATCGGAGGGACACATCTCCGGCACAAAAGGCGAGGTTTTCCCTCGCCTTTTGTGTAGAAGTCTGGAGGAGAGGGAATGGTAACTCTCATCATTACGGTCGTCTTGATCGCGGCGACCCTGCTGCTTCTCCTGGGGATTGCGACAGGATGGTTTTCGCGCCAGAGGAAAGGGGCAATCGGTTTTCTAACCGCGTACCATGACTTCTCACCCAGGGACAAACAGAGAGCTGTAGAGGTCGTCATCGAGAAGAAGGCGGGAAAGAAGTTGTTCGCTCAGGAGAGCGGGGAGGACAAAAAAGATGAATCCAAACAAACTGACAATTAAATCACAGGAGGCACTCCAGAATGCGCAGGAGATCGCCTCGAGCTATGGGAACCACGTACTGGAACCGGAACACCTCGTTGCAGCCCTGATCCAGGATACCGGCGGGACCGTCGTTCCGCTGGTGCAAAAGATCGGGGCAAACATTGATTTCATGAAGCTCAAACTCAACGATCTGTTGGACAGACTGCCAAAGGTGAGCGGCGCGGGACTTGGGAACCTGAGCATTTCTCAGAATCTTGCCAGAATCCTCGAGAACGCCCAGAAGCATGTGCAGAATTTGAAAGATGAGTACGTCAGCACGGAGCATCTGCTGCTGGCGGTTGTAGATGGACCGCAATCCGAGCCGGGAAGGCTCCTGCGGGAGCAGGGAGTTACCGCTGATGCCGTCCTCAAGGTCCTGAAGGAGATCCGGGGGACCCAGCGAGTGACGGATCAGAACCCCGAGGACAAATACCAGGCTCTGCAACGCTACGGCAGGGACCTGAACGTGATGGCGGGGAAGGGGAAGATGGACCCGGTGATCGGTCGTGACGAAGAGATCCGCAGAGTCCTGCAGGTGCTGTCCCGTCGAACGAAGAACAACCCGGTCCTCATCGGGGAACCGGGTGTCGGCAAGACAGCGATCGCTGAGGGGATCGCATATCGTATCGTGAAGGGGGATGTTCCGGAGACCTTGAAGAGCAAGAGGATCGTTGCTCTTGACATGGGGTCGCTGGTTGCCGGAACAAGTTTTCGCGGTCAGTTCGAGGAACGCCTCAAGGCTTTGCTCAAGGAGGTTCAGGAATCGGAAGGGGAGATCATTCTCTTCATCGATGAGCTTCACACCCTGGTTGGTGCGGGTGCGGCGCAGGGATCCGTGGATGCGGCAAACATGCTCAAGCCAGCGCTGGCCAAGGGAGAATTGCGTGCCATCGGGGCTACTACGATTGACGAATATAGAAAACAGATCGAGAAAGACCCGGCTCTGGAACGGCGGTTTCAGCCGGTACTGGTGGAGGAGCCGAGCGTGGAGGATACTATCTCGATACTCCGCGGGCTGAAGGAGAGGTACGAAATCCACCACGGTGTGCGTATCACCGATGGAGCGATTGTGGCCGCAGCCCAGTTAAGCCACAGATACATTTCGGACCGGTTCCTCCCCGACAAGGCCATTGATTTGATGGATGAGGCTGCATCCAAGCTTCGGATAGAGATCGATTCTCTGCCGGAAGAACTGGATTCCGTTGAGCGCAAGCTGAAGCAGTTGGAAATCGAGCGGGAGGCGGTGCGGAGGGAGCGGGATGAAGGCTCGAAAGAGCGATTGGCAACTATTCAGGAGGAGATTGCGGAACAGCAACAACTCCGCTCGGGGCTCAGGGCTCACTGGCAGCTGGAGAAGGAGCTGATTGACTCTATCCGCGGGATGAAAGAGGAGGTTGACCAGGCGAAGCAGGAGGCGGAGGAGAAGGAACGCGAGGGAGACCTGGCGCGGGTTGCCGAGTTGCGCTACGGGACGGTGAGCGATCTGGAGAAGAAGATCAAGGAAGCCTCAGGTAGGCTACAGGAAGTCCAGAAAGACCGGAAGATGCTGAAGGAAGAGGTAGACTCCGAGGATATTGCAGAGATTGTCGCCCGGTGGACCGGGATTCCGGTCGCCAGGATGCTGGAAAGCGACCGAATGAAACTCCTGCATCTCGAGGAGCACCTGCACAGGCGCGTGGTCGCACAGGATGAGGCCGTCCGTGCCGTCAGTGATGCCATACGGCGATCCAGGGCCGGTCTGCAAGATGAAAAGAGACCGATCGGGTCATTTATTTTTCTTGGAAGCACCGGTGTGGGGAAGACAGAGCTTGCCCGGGCTCTGGCCGAGTTTCTCTTCAACGACGAGGCGGCAATCGCCCGCATCGATATGAGCGAGTACACGGAGAAGTTCTCCGTCTCACGTCTCATCGGCGCCCCTCCGGGATATGTCGGTTATGACGAAGGTGGTCAGCTCACAGAGGCCGTGCGGCGAAAGCCGTACTCCGTTGTTCTCCTGGACGAGATTGAGAAGGCACACCCGGAAGTCTTCAACCTCCTGCTGCAGGTTCTGGATGAAGGGAGATTGACCGACAGCAAAGGCCACACCGCGGATTTCAAGAACACGATCATCATCATGACATCGAACCTGGGTTCGCAGCTCATCAGCGAGAGAATTGCGTCGGATTTCCAGGGGAATGGGGACTGGGAGAACGCGTTTGGTGATCTGAAACAGGATCTCCACCGGCTTCTCAAGAAGAC